>JBDSDH010000057.1:0-18545 GCA_039920665.1 Ilumatobacteraceae bacterium | reverse complement strand
CCCCAATCATCAGCCTGATCTGGGGGACCGATGCCACCTACTGGGCCAGCCCTGCGCGAGCTGCCGAGATCCTGCTCGGCGCCACGCTCGCAATCGCAGTACACACGGGACGGGTCCGGCCACGGGCATGGATGACGGCGGTCGGCTCGGTCGGCGTGGTCGTGCTCGCCGTCGTCCTACCGGCCGCGGACGGACCGGCCTATCACGGCGCGTTCCCGGTGCTGGCGCTCGTCACCGTGGTTCTGCTGCTCGGCCTGCAGATGCCGACACAGATCTCCGTCGCGCTCTCGACCCGCCCGGTAGTGTGGATCGGCCAGATCAGCTACGGCCTGTACCTGTACCACTTCCCGATCTTCGTCTGGCTGTCGCCCGAACGCACCGGTCAGTCCGGCATCGTCTTGCTGGCGATTCGACTGCTCGTCACGGTGGCCGTCGCGGCGCTGTCGTCGCGACTGATCGAGAAGCCGATCCGATTCGGCGGCTGGTCAGTCCGGCGCACGTTCTCCGTCACCGGTGTCTCGACGGCCGTTGCCTGCGGACTGGTCCTGCTGATCCCGGTCACCACCAACGCCAACTACTTCGCTCCCGACCAAGCGCTCGTCGACGCCGCCGAAATCCAACCGGTCGGCAGCATCGAGCCATTGCTGCCGTTGGTGCCGTTGAGGACACCGTCGACCTCGGCCACGACGCCTTCGAGCGAAGGGTCGTCCGAAACTGCCCCCACCGCCCCCACCGCCGCCGGCGCCACGGACACCACCGACACCACCGACACCACCGACACCACCGACGCTGCCGTCGATGTGACCACGCCGACCGACTCATCCGAGACTGTCCCCGCCACGACGATCGATCCCTTCCTGGTTCCGGTCACCATCCCGCCGCTCAGCCGCCCGGTGCGGATCATGGTGGTCGGTGATTCGACAGCCGTTGCCACCGGCGCCGGGATGGTGCGTTGGGCTGCTGAAAACCCCACTGTCGCCCAGGTCAGTCTGGAGGCGCTCATCGGCTGCGCGCTGGTGCGTGGCCGGTTGCCGGACGATCCGTTCGAGCAGCAATGCAACGACCACCTCGACAAGGAACTGCCGAAGGCGCTCGTCGATCTCCAGCCCGATGTGGTGATGCTGATGGTGACCGTCGGCGACATCCTGCCGCGCGAATGGGACCCCGGCGAGGGACTGCTCGAGCCGACCGATCCCCGTTACATCGCCCACATCGCCCACGACTACCAGGCGATCACGGACGCCATTCACTTCACGAGCACGGCTCGAATCGTCTGGATCCGGCCACCGGTGTTCGAGTTCAACTGGTACGGCGGCCAGGTGCAATCGAACGACGACCTCGCCGTGCGCGACAGAGTGGTCGATGCCACGATCGCCGCCAATGTCGCCACGTCGGAGCTGCTCGACCTCGCGGGATGGATGGACGCGAACGGCATGAGCGACGACCATCAGGCACGACTCGACGGACTGCACTTCACTGAGGATGCGGCCTACGCGATCACATCGAAGTGGCTCGGGCCGAGCCTCGTCGCCGCGGCGACTCGATCGGCGGTCGACCCACAATCGACGGGTCGCTGACCAACGGTCCGCTGGCCACCCGTCCGCTGGGCAAGCTCCACGGTCACATCTCCACTGGCGAATCCGACGACGCCGTTTGGCTACCGTACGGCATGGCAACTCTCGAGGTCGATGGAGCAACGGTCGGATATGCGGTCGAGGGACCGGCGGACGGCAGCGGGATCCCGCTGCTGCTGTTCCACGGGACGACGATGGATCGCACTGCGTGGGACATGGTTCGCGCCGGGTTTCCGACCGACACATATCGCTGCGTCCTGATCGAATTTCCCGGAAGCGGCGAGAGTTCGATGCCGACCGAACCGCTGAGCGTCGACGGTCTGGTCGCTCAGGCGCTGGCCGTGATGGACGCACTCGGGCACGACACGTTCCATGTCGGCGGTTATTCGCTCGGCGCTGTCATCGCGCTCGCAACAGCTGCAGCGGCGCCGGATCGGGTCACGTCGCTCACGTCACTGTGCGGTTGGGCCGCCACCGACGCGCGGATGCGGCACACGTTCGATCTGTGGAAGCGCCTGATCGCAACCGACAAGGAACTGTTCATGCGCTATGCAATGGCGGACGGGTTCACGCTCGGCGCCCTCACGATCGCTGAGCCGATGATCGATGTGATGCTGCCGATCACGGCCGGGCTCGTGCAGCCCGGCTCTGCAGCCCAACTCGATCTCGACATCGTCGTCGACATCGCCGAGCGTCTGGCGTCGATCACGGCCAAGACGTTGGTCATCGGTGCAGTCGAGGATCGCTGGGTCGACATCAGCCATAGCCGCACGCTCGCGGGTGCGATCGCCGGCGCAACGCTCGTCGAGCTACCCGCTGGACACCTGGTGATCCAGGAGTTGGCGGTCGACGTCGCCAACCTGATGCGCGAACACATCAGCGGCTCGTGACGACGATCTACCCGAGAGCAGCGCACTACGATTTGCTCGCCCCCGACGTCGCTGCCCGGTGGAGCAAGTTTGCCAAGGGTGAACGGATCTACTTCCCGCAGTTGCTCGGGATGACGGTCGAAGAGGTGCGGGTCGATTACTGCCGGATGCGGATGCCGCATCGACCCGAGATCGAACAACCCGCGGGCCTCATCCACGGTGGTGCGATCGCCGGTCTGCTCGACGCTGTGATGGTGCCCGCCGTCGGGGCTTCGTACGGGCCGGCTGCGCGTTTCTCCACCGTAGACATGCACGTCCAATACATGAGCGCCGTGATCGGTCACGACGTGGTGGCAGAAGGCTGGATCACCCGACGCGGTCGCAGCGTCGTGTTCTGCGAGTCCGAGGCTGTGAATGTCGGCACCGGCAAGATCGCGGCCCGTAGCATCTTGACCTACAACGTCACCGGCGCGTGACCAGAGGTCCTGATCGGGAACCTCGCCCACAGAGTGCCGACTGACTACGGTGGCGAGCGTGTCGGCTGCCGGTCAAACCCTTTCAGAGTCCGCGTCCAAGTCACTGCTCCGCGAGCACGGTGTGCCGATCGCCGACGAGCGAGAGGTGGGCACCGCGGCAGAAGCGGCCGCTGCCGCTGCCTCGCTCGGATTCCCCGTGGTGGTGAAGCTGTGCGGTGATGCGATCGCACACAAGACCGAGCGCGGACTCGTGAAATTGCGGCTCGGCGACGAAGCCGCAGTGGCGGCCGCCGGTGCCGAATTGCTCGGCAAGGCAACCGCCGACGACGGCGATGTGTCGTTGCTGGTGGCGCCGATGATCTCCGGTAACCGTGAGCTGATCGCCGGCCTTCTGCGCGATCCGCAATTCGGCGCAACCGTGATGTTGGGTGTCGGGGGAGTGCTGGCCGAGGCGATCGCCGACGTCGTCTTCCGGCCAGCCCCGTTGTCGCGCCTGGTTGCCGGCGAGATGATCGACAGTCTCGCCACGCAGAAGTTGCTCGGTGAGTTCCGTGGTGAGGCAGCGGTGAACCGTGACGAGTTGATCGATGTGCTCGTCGGACTGGGCGCGGTCGCCGAGGCCCGACCGGATGTGCTCAGCATCGATGTCAATCCGCTGATCGTGCGCTCCGATGGCAGCCCGATCGCCGTCGATGCGTTGGTCGAGGTCGGCGAACCGTCGACGGACCACGGCTCGTCGGTCGTGCACACGCCGCCGACCATCGCCCAGTTCGAAGCGTTGTTCAACCCTCGTGGCGTGTTGGTCACCGGTGCGTCGACACACCCCGGCAAGTTCGGCTTCGTCTCGCTGCACAACATCCTGGCCAGCGGCTACGCCGGTGGCGTGTACGGCACCAATCTCAGCGGCGAGGAGGTGCTCGGGATCAAGACGGTCGCCGATCTCGCCGAACTACCCGATGGCGAGATCGATCTCGTCTTCGTCTGCACACCGGCGTCGGCCAACCCGGCGCTGCTGCGGGCATGCGCCGCCAAAGGAATCACGGCTGCGTTCTTGACGAGCGCCGGGTACGGCGAAGCGGGCGAGGCAGGACGAGCGGCCGAGGCCGAACTCGTCGCGCTGGCCCACGAACTGGGCATCTTGATGGCCGGTCCGAACGGTCAGGGTGTCGTGTCGACTCCGGCCAGCTTGTGCGCCCAAATCGTTGCGCCCTACCCGCCTGCTGGCCGCATCGGCGTCGCCAGCCAGAGCGGTAACTTCGTCTCCAGTTTCCTCAACTATTCGCGCTCCACCGGTGTCGGCATCAGCCGCGCGGTGTCGGCCGGCAACGCTGCGGCCGTCAACGTCGCTGACTATCTCGAGTACTACGCAGACGATGCCGAGACCGCTGTTGGGCTCGCCTATGTCGAAGGCATCGCCAACGGCCGCGAGCTGCTGCAGCGGTTCGGCGCGGTCGCGGCGCGCAAGCCGCTGGTGATCGTCAAAGGCGGCTCCACCGATCGCGGGGCTGCAGCCGCCGCCAGTCACACCGGCGCCTTGGCGGCTGACGACAAGGTCTTCGACGGTGCCTGTCGCGCCGCGGGCGTCACCCGCGCTGCGACGGTGGAGGAAGCGTTCGAGGCGGCTGCGACGTTCGCGACCCAGCCGTTGCCGAAGGGTCCCAACGTCGTCGTGCTGACCACGGCCGGGGGCTGGGGCGTGGTCACCAGCGACGCGATCTCTCGCGATGGGCAGCTCCAGTTGATGGAGTTGCCGGCCGACCTGCTCGCCGAGATCGACACGAAATTGCCACCGAGGTGGAGCAAGAACAACCCGGTTGACTGCGCCGGGGGCGAAACCCGTGACACGATTCCCGAAGTCATGGAAATGATCGCCGCTCACCCCGCCGTGGATGCCATTGTCTACATCGGCCTCGGCATCCAGTCGAACCAGGCCCGGCTGATGGCCGAAGGCAGGTTCTATCCCGACAACGGGCTCGAGCGCATCGTCGCCTACCACCGTCGCCAGGACGAGCGCTTCGCCGAGGCGGCGGACGAATTGTCCCGCCGCTACGACAAGCCGATCCTGTCCGCAACCGAACTCGCGGTCGCCGATCCGGACAATCCCGGGCCGGTCACGGTGCGGGCCACCGGGCGGCTGTGCTACGCATCCGGCAACCGTGCCGTCACGGCCCTCGGTCACCTGTACCGCTACGCAGAGTTCCGCCGGACGAGGGGTCTCGCTTGAACTATCGGATGTTGCCCCCGCCGCGTCCGCGACGCAGCCCACTGATCCTGATGATTGTGCTCGCCCTGATCCCGGCCGGTGGATTTGCCTACACGTGGCGGTGGGCCAAGGACAAGATTCCTGCAGACGTCGTCGAGGCGGATGACGGCACGATCACGCCCATTGATGGCCCCGTCACCAGTACCGCCACCAGCACCAGCACCAGCACCAGCACCAGCACCAGCACCAGCACTGTCACCAGCACTGTCACCAGTACTGTCACCAGCACTGTCACCAGCACTGTCACCAGCACTGTCACCAGCACTGACGGTACGGCGAACACCGGAACGACAGGAACGACCGGATCCGGTGCCACATCGACCACCACGGTCACACCGGTGGGTGTCATCTCCACCCCGGTGCTTTCTGTCCGACGCGCCCCCCAGACCATTGTCCAGCTCACCAGCGAGGCACAGTTGGCCAACACGCTCGGTCAGATCTCGGCGTTCGTCGGCGACACCTCGTGCCTGGTCGTGTCGCTCGACGGCCGGATCCTGTTCGGTCACAACGGGGACATCCCGGTCACGCCCGCCAGCAACCAGAAGTTGATCGTCGCCGCGGTCGCCCTCGAAGCGCTCGGGCCCGACTACACGTTCACGACCCGGGTGTTCGCAAATGTGGCCGACGGGGTGGTCAGCGGTGACCTCTACTTCGTCGGTGGTGGAGATCCGCTGCTGTCGACAGCGGACTATCCCGCCACCCAGAAATATCCGCCGACCAGTACGACATCGCTCGAGTCGTTGGTCCAGAACCTCGTCTCAGCGGGGGTCACCCGCATCTCCGGCAATGTCATCACCGACGAGTCCCGGTACGACACCGAGCGCTCTGTGCCGACCTGGGCCAACGACGTGCGCGATGTCGAAGCCGGACCGCTGTCGGCGCTGATGGTCGACGATGCGGTCCGCGAAGTCGGTGCGACCAACGTTCGTCGCGTCCAGGACCCCGCCGTCGGTGCCGGAACGACGTTGATCTCGTTGCTCAAAGCTGCGGGCATCACGGTCGGAGGCTCGGCTCGAGCCGGAACGTTGGCTGCTGACGTCCCTGAACTCACGTCGGTTGTCTCGGCGCCATTGTCCGCCATCGTCGGCGAGATGCTCACCACAAGCGACGACAACACTGCCGAGTTGCTCGTCAAGGAACTCGGCGTCGCCGCGCAGATCGGCAACTCTCGCCAAGCTGGGCTCGACGTGATCACCGGCACGCTCGTCACGTGGGGCGTCGACACCTCCAAACTGACCCTGGTCGATGGCTCCGGGCTCGACAAGGGCAACATCGTCACCTGCAACATCATCCGCCAGGTGCTCACACATGCCCCACTCAGTGGACCGCTCGGAGTCGGGCTGCCGATCGACGGCCAGACCGGCACCCTCGCCGACGACACTGCGTTGGGCGACGCGATGATCGGTCGTTTGCACGCCAAGACGGGCACCCTCAGCAACGTCAAGTCACTGTCCGGCTTCCTCACCACCGACGTCGGCGAGCTCGAGTTCTCGATGATCCTCAACCTCGAAGGCATCACCGACAGTTACGTCGGGCTGTGGGGGGCTCTGGGGGATGCGTTCTCGAAATATCCGGCCGGGCCGACCGTCGATGAGATCGCACCGACCCCCTGACCCACCGCCTGGCCCACTGTCTGCCTGATCCGCCGTCCAGATCGGACCAGGCTTGTGGCGACGTCAGCACCTAAGGTCCAGCCGTGGCAATGATGGCGATGTTTCCTCTCGGTTCGGTGCTGATGCCGGGCGCCGTGTTGCCACTGCACGTCTTCGAGCCGCGATATCGCCAGCTCGTGCAGGACTGTCTCGCGGACGACGAGCACGAATTCGGCGTCGTGCTGATCGAACGCGGTCGGGAGGTCGGCGGGGGAGACGTGCGCTGCATGGTCGGCACGGTCGCCAAGATGGTCCAGGTCGCCGAACTCGCCGATGACCGTTACGCGCTCGTGGCAGTCGGCACCCGTCGGATCCGGGTCAACGCGTGGGCTCCCGACGATCCCTATCCGCTTGCCGATGTCGAAGAATGGCTCGACGACGAATTCGATCGCGATCTCGATCGCGACGAACTCGAGGCCGAGATCAACGCAGTGTTCGGCCGGGTTCGTCGGCTCAATGCGCTTGCGTCCGAACTCGGGCTGGAGGCGGTCGATGTCATGGCCAAGATCAGCGATGACCCGCTCGTTGCGAGCTACGAACTCGCCAATCTGGCCCCGATCGGGCCATCGGACCGGCAGCGGTTGCTCGAAGCAGCGGGTCCTCGTCGACGGCTGACTCTGATCGCCGATGTGTTGGGCGATGTCGAGGCACTCCTCCAGTTCAGATTGCAGCATCCATCGTCGGGCACCGGTGGCGACTCGTCCGATTTCCTGGAGTCGTAGGAACCGGCAGCGCTGAGCTGCTACTAATAGAGGCTGTGTCAGAGACCAAGCGCGCCCCTGAGAAGAAGAAAGATTCCGGCCAAGTCGGCGATGTCATCGATCTCGTCAAGACCTACGTCAAGCAGGAGACCGTTGGCCCGCTGAAGGGCATCGGTCGCAAGATCGGTATCGGTGTTGCCGGTTCGGTGCTGCTCGGTATCGGGCTGTTCTTCCTCGCTCTCGGGCTCCTGCGAATGATCCAAACCAAGATTCCCCGTTTGGCCCACGGCACGATGTCGTTGCTCTCCTACGTGATCGTGATCGCGTTCTGCGTGCTCGTCACGTTGCTCGCACTGTCGCGGGTCAAGAAGATCGAAAAGGAACTGAACTGATGGCGGATACCAAGCGAGTCTCCCGTGACGACCTCGAGGCCAAGTTTCGCGAGTTGCAGGGAGACGTCAAGGACAAGGTGGACGACAAGAAGCAACCGCTGCTCGTCGGTGCCGCCGTCGGTGGGCTGCTGCTGTTGTTGCTGGTCTTCCTGGTCGGCAAGCGCAGCGGCAAGAAGAAGACCACTCTGGTCGAGATCCGCAGGGTCTGACCCATGGCCCGCGCCCGTCGACCCTCGCTGCTCTCGCCGTTCGCCCTCGCACGGCGCAACGGTCTGTACAAGGGGTTGCTCGGTGGTGATCGCTCGTGGCTCGTCATCGGCGGCATCTTCTGGGGTGGGCGGATGCTCAAGAAGTCCCTCGGCAAGAACGAGGAAGTGGTCGCGATGGAGAAGCTCGAGCCCGGACAGTGGCTCAGTCTTCGCACCATCCCCCAGCAGACTCGCAAGCAGCGTCAACAACTGAAGGCGTCGGACAAGGCATCGGACAAGGCACGGCAGATCGCAGCCGCCCGTTCGCGATGAAGGTCCTGCTGCGCAACCCGCGGCGGGAGTTGGAGATCGACGGTCCCCGCCGCGTCCACGCCCTGCTCGCTCAACTCAACTTGAACCGTGAATCCCATCTGGTGATCCGCAACGGCACCCTCGTCGCCAGCGACGATCTGCTCGATGCCGACGACACGGTCGAGATCCGTCCGGTCATCAGTGGCGGCGCTTGATGAAGTGCCGTGTCTGCCGCGAGCCGGCCATCATCGACGTACCCCGCCACAACGCCAACTTCTGCGGGCCGCACTTCCTCGACATGTGTCGTCGCCAGGTGATCAAAGCGATCGACGACTACGACATGATGACCACGGACGACCGGATCCTGGTGGCTGTCTCCGGTGGCAAGGACAGCCTTGCGGTGTGGGACATGCTGATCGATCTCGGATATCAGGCCGACGGCTTGTACGTCGGTCTCGGAATCGGCGAGTACAGCGACATCTCGGGCCAGTACGCACAGGCCTTCGCGGACGAGCGTGGCCTCACACTGCTGACGGTGTCGTTGCGAGACGAATACGGCTATGACGTACCCACTGCGACACAGGCGACCCGGCGGGTGCCGTGTTCGGCCTGCGGGATGAGCAAACGGCACATCTTCGACAAGGCTGCGATCGATGGCAACTACACCGTGCTCGTCACCGGCCACAATCTCGACGACGAAGCGGCCGTTCTGTACGGCAACACCCTGCGCTGGGAGCTCGAGTATCTCGCCCGCCAACTGCCCGTGCTGCCGGCCCGCAACGGCTTTCCGAAGAAGGTCAAGCCGCTCGTGCGGTTGTCCGAGCGCGAGATGGCTGCCTGGTGTGTCGTCCGTGGCATCGACTATCTGGTCGAGGAATGCCCGATCGCGGCCGGCAACAAGCACCTCGGTTTCAAAGAGGCACTGAACAAGATCGAGGCCGATTCGCCGGGCACCAAGACAGCGTTCTATCTCAACTTCGTCGAGAAGGTCGCACCGCTGTTCGCGTCGTTTGCCCTCGGCGACGATGTCACATTGCAACCCTGCACCCGCTGTGGATCGCCGACGACGGCCGAGGTGTGCGCGTTCTGCAACCTGGTCGAGAAGTCGGCAGCTCACGAGCCGGTGCCGGTCGAACTGATCACAGGAAGAGGACGACGGCGATGAACCATCCTTTCGCATACGGCGACCGGGTCTTGCTGCTCGACAGCAAACAACGGCGATACATGATGATCCTCAAAGAAGGCGGCGAGTTCCACAGCCACAACGGGTTCGTGCCTCACGCCGACATCGTCGACAACTTCGAAGGCCTGATCGCGAAGTCCACCAAGGGTTCGTCGTACACCGTGTTGCGGCCGACGCTCGAGGATTTCGTGGTTCAGATGCCTCGTGGCGCGCAAGTCATCTATCCCAAGGATCTCGCCACGATCTGCATGCTGGCCGACATCGGCCCTGGCGTGAAGGTGTTCGAGACCGGCATCGGCAGCGGCGCGCTGTCGATGACGATGCTGCGCTACGGCGCCGACATCACCGGCTACGAGATCCGAGAGGACTTCGCCAACCGGGCGACGTCGAACGTTCGCTCGTTCCTCGGCGAACACGTGCTCGATCGCTACAAGATCGAGATCCGCGACGCCTACGAGGGAATCGACGGCACCGATTTCGATCGTGTCGTCCTCGATCTTCCGGAGCCGTGGAACGTGGTGGCCCACGCCGAGAAGGCATTGCGGCTGGGCGGCATCATCGTCGCCTACACGCCCTCGATCACCCAAGCCGTCAAGGTCCGCGAAGCCATGGCTGCGAGCCGGGCCTGGAACGGAGCGCGCACACTCGAGGTGCTCCACCGCGGCTGGTACATCGAAGGTCAGGCCGTGCGTCCCGATCACCGGATGGTGGCCCATACGGCGTTCCTCACCACCGCCCGGTTCCTCGGCGTTCACGAACGCCCGGTGACACTCGATTCGCCGGTGCCCGACAGCGACGACGCATTCGAGATCCTCGCCGACTCGCTCACCGACGACGTGTTGGCCGAGATCACCGGTGAGGGCGACACCGATCTCACCGGCGACGCAGACCTCACCGGCGACGGCGTCCTCGACTGACGCCGGGTCCCACGGCCGGATGACGTGAAAACGGAAGAAGGGACGCCGCTCGGACGCCCCTTCTCGGAGATCATGCGTCGCCCGGAGGCGACTCGAACCGGGTTACGGCTCGATGAAGATGCACTCGCCGGGACACTCCTCGGCGCTCTCGATCACACCGTCGAGTTGGTTGTCGGGGATGTTCGCCATGCCCTCGGCACCTTGGGGGTTGCCCTTGGCGGTCGCGTAGATGGTGGCACCCTCGCGGACGTAGGCCAAACCATCGTCGAGCAGGGTGAAGACGTCGGGGGCGATCTCTTCGCACAGGCCGTCGCCGGTGCACAGATCCTGATCAATCCAGACCTTCATGGTAATTGTGTCTCCTTCGGAGGCTGAGAGAAGGCTTCGAAAAGCGTTGCTCACTGTACACGTCGGCCTTCGCGAAAGTGGGTATTGACCGGTGTGAACAGACCGCACAACACGCGTCACACGCGTGTAGGTTCCTCCACACGAGCGAGTGGCGAACCAAGAGGGAGAGACATCGTGACCAGTACAGCACAAGGTTCCTCGACAGGTCCCGACGAGGGGCTCGGCGCCGACGCAGCGGTTGAGTCGGCTGACGTCCTCCGCTCGCAACTGATCGTGCTCGAAGACGAGATCGCCCACCTCCGCCACAAGTTGGTCGATGCTCCGAAACGGGTCCGGGCGCTCGAGGAACGACTGCTCGAGACCAAGGGACAGCTCGCCCATCTCACCTCCCAGAACGAGCGGCTCAGCTACACCCTGCGCGAGGCCCGAGATCACATCGCCTCACTGCGCGAAGAGGTCGACAAGCTCACCCAGCCGCCGTCGGCGTACGGAAGCGTCGTGGGCAAGAACGACGACGGGACCGTCGACGTGTTGTCGAGCGGCCGCAAGATGCGTGTCAGCCTCCATCCCGACATCGATCACGACACGCTCGAACGTGGCGCCGAGGTGGTGCTCAACGAGAGCTTCAACGTCGTGCTCGCCCGCAGCGCTGACAGCACCGGCGAGGTCGTCACGATCAAGCACCTGATGGACGACGGCGTACGCGCCCTGGTGGTCGGCCGGGCCGACGAGGAGCGGATCTGCGAACTCGCCGACACCTTGCGGGGCACCCATCTTCGGGCCGGCGATTCGATGCGGATGGACACTCGAACCGGGATGCTGCTCGAGAAACTGGCCCGGCCCGAGGTCGAGGATCTCCTCCTGGAAGAGGTACCCGACATCTCCTACGCCGACATCGGTGGCCTCGACGACCAGATCGAGCAGATCGCCGACGCAGTCGAACTGCCGTTTCTCTACCAGGAGCTGTTCGCCGAGCACCGGCTCCCAGCGCCGAAGGGGATTCTGCTCTACGGCCCTCCCGGCTGCGGCAAGACGCTCATCGCCAAAGCAGTTGCCAACAGCCTCGCCCAGAAGGTTGCACTGTCGACGGGCGGCGAAAAGGGTCGTAGCTACTTCATCAACATCAAGGGTCCCGAACTGCTCAACAAGTACGTCGGCGAGACCGAACGCCAGATCCGGCTGGTGTTCCAGCGCGCTCGCGAGAAGAGTGAAGAGGGCTGGCCGGTCATCGTGTTCTTTGACGAGATGGACAGCATGTTCCGCACCCGTGGCTCGGGCATCAGCAGCGACATGGAATCCACCATCGTGCCCCAGTTGTTGGCCGAGATCGACGGCGTCGAAGGACTCCGCAATGTGATCGTGATCGGTGCGACCAACCGTGAAGACCTGATCGATCCCGCGATCCTGAGGCCCGGTCGACTCGACGTGAAGATCAAGATCGAACGTCCGAACCAAAAGGCGGCGGCCCAGATCTTCAGCCAATACCTCACCGACGAGATCCCCATCGCTGCCGGCGAGGTGGTGCCGGAGATGATCGAGCGCACCGTCACCGAGATGTATCGCGACGACGAAGCCAACCGGTTCCTCGAAGTCACCTATCAGAACGGCGACAAGGAGATCCTGTACTACAAGGACTTCTCGTCGGGCGCCATGATCGAGAACATCGTCCGCCGGGCCAAGAAGCTGGCCATCAAGCGGCTGATCGCCGGGGGACCGAAAGGCGTGTCCACCCAGGACATGCTCGATTCGATCAAGCAGGAATACAAAGAGCACGAGGACCTGCCGAACACCACCAATCCGGACGACTGGGCCAAGATCAGTGGCAAGAAGGGCGAGCGGATCGTTTTCATTCGGACCCTGGTCAACGAAGGCAAGGCAGCTGCCGCGGCGCTCGAAGGTGGCCGCGAGATCGCCCGGGTCACCACCGGCCAATACCTGTAGGGTCACGCTCATGGCGATTGCCAAGGTCTGCGGCGTCGAGACGGAGTACGGCATCGTCGTCCGTGGCGCGGAATCGAACCCGGTTGCGGCGTCGAGCGTGCTGATCAATGCCTACGTGAGCGGCGTGCTGGGTCGCATCGGCTGGGATTTCGAGGACGAACATCCGGCCAACGACGCCCGAGGTTTCAGCTACGAAACGGTGTTCGCTCCCGAGATCGAGACTCAACTCGTCAATGCAGTACTCACCAATGGTGCTCGCTACTACGTCGATCACGCCCATCCCGAGATCTCGACCCCGGAGTGCGTGGACGCGCTCGAGGTCGTGCGCTGGGACCGAGCGGCGGAAGAAATCGTGCGGGCCAGCATGCAGCGGGCCAAGCGGTTGCTCAACGACGGCAGCGAGATCGTCTGCTACAAGAACAACTCCGACGGCAAGGGCAACAGCTACGGCTGCCACGAGAACTATCTGATGGACCGGGCGACGCCGTTCGGCCGGATCGTCACCCAGATCACGCCGCACTTCGTCTCTCGTCAGGTGTTCTGCGGCGCGGGCAAGGTGGGCTGCGAGCTCCCCAACACCTCCAACGCATCGGTTCCATATCAGATCAGCCAGCGGGCCGACTTCTTCGAGGAAGAGGTCGGGCTGGAGACCACCCTCAAGCGGCCCATCGTCAACACTCGCGACGAGCCGCACTGCGATCCACAGAAGTATCGCCGCCTGCACGTCATCGTCGGCGATGCGAACATGGCCGAGATGAGCACCTATCTCAAGGTGGGCACGACATCGATCGTGTTAGCGATGATCGAGGACGATGCGATCGGCTCCGACCTCACTCTCGCCAATCCGGTCAACGCGATTCGAGCGATCAGCCACGACCCGTCGATGACGCGCACGGTCACCCTGCGCGACGGCCGCCGGATGACGGCTCTCCAGATCCAGTGGGCAATTCTCGAGCAGGCCAAGAAGTACGAGCGCAGTCACGGTCTCGAACCAGTCGGTGAGGCGGTCGGCGCCGACGTGCTCGCCAAGTGGGAGACGGTGCTCGACGGGCTCGAATCGAACCCGGTCAGCGTGGCCTCCTGGGTCGACTGGGTCGCCAAGCAACGCTTGGTCGATGGCTACGCCGAACGTCATGACGTGCAGCCCGGCGACGCCAAGCTCAAGGCGCTCGATCTGCAATACCACGACCTCCGCTCCGACAAGAGCCTCGCCCGACGAATGGGTCTGACGACACTCGTCGACGACGAAGCCGTCAGCCTGGCAATGACCGAACCGCCCACGACGACTCGCGCCTACTTTCGTGGGCGATGCCTGCAGAAGTGGCCGAAGGACATCGTCGCCGCCAACTGGGACTCCCTGGTGTTCGACATCGGCCGCGATCCGCTGCGGCGGGTGCCGATGATGGAACCGTTGCGAGGCACGGCCGATCATGTCCGGGCATTGATCGACGAATGCGAGACGGCATCCGAACTCTTGAGCCGGTTGGGCTCGTAGAGTGCCGACAGGAGACTCACTGATATCGAGCGCCGACAACAACAGATTGATTGGGGAGGACTGACACGATGGCCGAGCGCACACAGAAGCAGAAGCCGACAACCACTCGCAGCGACGAGATCGTCACCGAGGTCACGCCGGTTGCACCGCAGGGTGAAAAGTTGAAGGCCGAACTCGACGACCTGCTCGACGAAATCGACGAGGTACTCGAGACCAACGCCGAGGACTTCGTCAAGAGCTACGTCCAAAAAGGCGGAGAGTAACCCGATGTCGATGCCGTTTTTCGTGCCCGGGGACGACCCGGGTTCGAGCTTTCCCGAATTGCTCCGCCGCGTCGGCTTGGGTCCGGCGACTCTCGCCGCCTCGGCCGCAGAGTTCGCGGTCCCGCATGCCACGACCTGTGTCGCGCTTCGCTACGAAGACGGCGTGGTGATGGCCGGTGACCGCCGGGCCACGTCAGGCAATCTGATCAGCCACCGCAGCATGGAGAAGGTCGTTCAGGCCGACAAGTTCAGCGGTGTCGCCATCGCTGGCGCTGCCGGGCCGGCGATGGAGATGATCAAGCTGTTCCAACTGCAGCTCGAGCACTACGAGAAGGTCGAGGGTTCGTTCCTCAGCCTCGAAGGCAAGGCCAACCAACTGTCGATGATGGTGCGCGGCAACCTCCCGGCAGCAATGCAGGGTATGGTCGTCGTTCCGATTTTCGCTGGCTACGACCTGCGCCGGGCCACCGGCCGGCTGTGGACCTACGACGTCACCGGCGGCCGCTACGAAGAGACCGAACTCGTCGCGACCGGATCGGGCAGCCTGCACGCCGGCACCGTCATCAAGCTCGGCCATCGCCCTCATCTCACTCGCGACGAAGCCGTCGACCTTGCCTGCAAGGCGTTGTGGGAAGCCGCTGATGCCGACTCGGCCACCGGCGGACCCGATGCCCTGCGCGGCATCTATCCGGTGATCGCGACCATCACCGCCGACGGATGGCAACGAATCCCCGACGACGACCTTGCCGTCCGCTTCGCAACCATCGCCGCTGAAGCGAGGAGCCGCCAATGAGCATGCCGTTCTACGTCGCCCCGGAACAGGTCATGAAAGACCGCGCCGACTACGCCCGCAAGGGCATCGCTCGCGGTCGGGCGATGGTCGCCCTGCGCTACACCGACGGCATTGCCCTCGTGGCCGAGAACCCCTCGAACACGCTTCGCAAGATCAGCGAGATCTACGACCGGATCGCGTTCGCCGGCGTCGGTAAGTACAACGAGTTCGACCAATTGCGAGTCGCCGGGGTCCGTGCCGCCGATCTCAAGGGCTACCAGTACAGCCGCGACGATGTCGACGCCCGCAGCCTGGCCAACAACTACGCCCAGATGCTCGGCCAGATCTTCACCCATGAGATGAAGCCGATGGAGGTCGAGATCCTCGTCGCCGAGGTGGCCCACGACACCGCTCACGACCAGTTGTTCCACATCCTCTACGATGGCACGGTGATGGACGAGCGCCGGTTCAGCGTGCTCGGTGGCGACGCCGAGGCCATCTCGGGCCGGTTGCACGATTCGTTCGCCGAGGATCTCACGCTCAAGGCTGCGGTTGTGGCCGCTGTGACGGCACTCTCGGGGCCGGACCGGACCCTTACCCCTGACGACCTCGAAGTCGCCATCTTGTCGCGGTCCAACGGGCGTCGGTGTTTCCAGCGCCTGCTGGACCCGGTCGTCGCCACCTTTCTCGCGGCCTGACCGGTCGGCGATGATCGCCGTCGATCTCAACAGCGACCTCGGCGAGGGTTTCGGGCAGTGGTCGATGGGTGATGACTCGGCGCTGCTCGACATCGTCTCCAGCGCCAATATTGCCTGCGGCTTTCATGCCGGTGATCCGTCGATCATGGGCGCCGTGTGCCGGGCAGCTGCCGAGCGCAACGTGGCGATCGGTGCTCACGTCTCCTACCGAGACTTCGCTGGATTCGGTCGTCGATTCATCGACATCGATTCCGACGAACTTCGTGACGATGTCACGTACCAGATCGGTGCACTCGATGCCTTCGCTCGAAGTGCCGGGACGCACGTGGCCTATGTCAAACCGCACGGCGCGCTCTACAACGCGATCGTCCATCACGAGCGGCAGGCGGCTGCGGTCATCGCAGGGGTCACCGCGTTCGGGCCGCTGGCGATGATGGGGCTGCCGGGCGCTGCGGTCTTGGCGCTCGCCGACGCCGCTGGCCTGGCCGTGATCCACGAGGCCTTCGTCGACCGGGCCTACCGATCCGACGGGACGTTGGTCGCGCGCACCCAAGCGGGCGCGGTGCTCCATGACGTCGATGCGATCTCGGCCCGGGCCGTCCGGATGGCCGTGCACGGAACCGTGACAGCCATCGACGGGACCGACATCGAGATCGCCGCTCAGTCACTGTGTGTGCACGGCGACACGCCTGGCGCCGTGCGGATCGCACGGGCGGTGCGCGCGGCGTTGGAGGCTGCCGGCGTCACGATCGCACCTGTCGTGTGAGCGGAGACGTCACGATCCTGGCGTACGGTCCGGCAGCGGCTCTGCTCGAAGTCGCCGACACAGCGACAGCCGCTGCCCTGGCCGGCCACCTGCAGCGGTTGCGAATCACGGGCCGGATCGACGTGGTCGACGTCGTGCCAGCGGCACGAACCGTGCTCGTCCAATGCAGTTCACCGGATGCGTTGGCTGGGGCGTTGAGACTCGCGACCGAGTTCGAAACAATGGCGCTGCCGCCGGACGCGGCGAACATCGTCGAGATCCCCGTCCGCTACGACGGCCCTGATCTCGATGATGTCGCGGCGGCCACCGGTCTCGCTGCGGCCGAGGTCGTGCGCCTCCACTGTGCGGTGATCTACGTCGCCGCCTTCAGCGGATTTGCCCCGGGATTCACCTATCTCGTCGGCCTCGATCCGGCACTCCATCTGCCCCGGCTGTCGACACCACGGCAACGGATACCAGCTGGATCAGTGGCCATCGGGGGAGAGTTCACCGGGGTCTACCCAACGGCCTCGCCCGGTGGATGGCGGCTGCTCGGCTCGACCGATGCCGTGTTGTGGGATCTGCACCGAGCGACGCCGACGCTGATCCCTCCCGGAAGTCGAGTTCGCTTCATCGATCGGACACCGAGATGATCGAGGTCATCGCGGCCGGCCCACTGTGCACAGTGCAGGATCGTGGGAGGCCCGGATTCGCACACCTCGGCATCAGCCGTAGCGGTGCTGCCGATCGCCCGGCGTACGAGCTGGCAAATCGGCTGGTCGGCAATCGTGGAGGGGAGGCTGCGCTGGAGATCACCTTCGGCGGGCTTGTCATCCGCTTCGATGATGCCTGTGTCGTCGCCCTCGCCGGCGCGCCGTGCGACACCATTGGTCACGATATCGGCGATCAACAACCAGTCGCCGTACCTGCCGGAGCGACGGTCACCTTCGTTGCTCCCCGATCGGGGGTGCGGTCCTACCTTGCTATTCGCGGCGGGGTGGCCGTCGAATCGGTTCTCGGGTCGATGAGCACCGATGTGCTCGGTGGCATCGGCCCGTCGCTGCTGCGGGCGGGTGACCGCCTCGCCACCGGGCTGGATCCAGGCACACCATTTCCGACCCAATCTGCGCCCCGGCTGCCAACAGCCGACGACCGGATCCGGATCTGGCCGGGCCCACGCGCGGCATGGTTCGATCCGTCTGTCGTCGACATCCTCGTTGCGGCGCCGTACACCGTGCTGCCGTCCAGCAATCGAATCGGCGCTCGGTTGAGCGGCGTCGCGCTCGACCGGATCGTGCGCCGCGAACTGCCATCGGAGGGATTGGTCGAAGGCGCGATCCAGGTGCCCGCGGACGGGCAGCCGCTGGTCTTCCTCGCAGACCATCCAACCACCGGTGGCTATCCGGTCATCGCTGTCGTCGATCACGCGGACCTTCCCCGCATCGCCCAGGCCCGACCGGGTGACAGCCTACGATTCCGCTGGCTGGCCGATGCAACCCGGTGAGGATCGGGCAGCACACCATGATGTGCCGACGCGGTCGGCTCGGACACGTTAGGTTGCCGACATGGAGCGACGTATCTACGGGCTCGAGAACGAATACGGCGTCACGTGCACATTGCGCGGCCAGCGTCGGCTGAGTCCGGACGAGGTGGCTCGCTATTTGTTCCGCCGGGTGGTCAGTTGGGGCCGCAGCAGCAACGTGTTTCTCCAGAACGGGGCGCGGCTGTATCTCGACGTCGGCTCCCATCCGGAGTA
>JBDSDH010000056.1:0-24117 GCA_039920665.1 Ilumatobacteraceae bacterium | reverse complement strand
TCCTGGTATTCGAGCCGGAGTCGAGCGCAGCCGTGGCTGGCGGGACTGGTCGGCACGTTGTTGGCACCGTGGATCGCCTGACCGTTGTCGAAGTAGATCGGCTTGTACATGTTGCCGTTGAGCGGATTGTCCTCGGCCGCGGGATACGACGAACTGTTGTGCCAGCCACCGTTTTCGAGCGCTGGGTCGTATCGGAAAACTCTGCTCCGATTCTGGTCGCGGGTTGGGAACTCGGGTAAGCCTGTGGAGGTCGGGAACACCCAGACCAGCTTGGTGGTGCCCTCACCGGCGAACATGATCTGGCAGGTTTGGTCGATCAGCACCCACCGCTCGCTGAGGATCGCCGACGTGTACGGGATCGGCAGCGACGTCGCCGCCATCATGATCTGTTCCTCTTCGCTGCCTGCCACCATGTCGACGGTGCTGGTCGGCAAGCCGAATGCGAGCCGCGCCGCGCACAGTCGCTGGCGGGTGACTGGTCCCGACACGCCGTCGACGAGCAGGGGCGACAGCCCGACTCCGTAAAACAGTTCGTTGAGGCGGGTCTGTTGCTTTTCGACCGCGACAAGGGTGCCGGCTTGTTCTCGGTCGGCTTCGGTGCGCTGGTCACCGGTGACGTCGTCGATGCCGTTGCCGACGCAGATGTCGAGCAGTTGGCCAGGATCGATCCGGTCGCCGACGATGCTGTTCTCTGCACGGATGGCGGGGACGCTGATGGTCTCGTCCTCGTAGCGATCGGCGATCAGGCTGAGCGACTCCCCCGCTTCCACCTTGACGACGCATGCGCCGTCGTACACGCCCGGCACCGGAACGATCGAAGTCGGTGTCGTCTCCGGATCCGGCGGTTGGCTGGTGGGAGTCGTTGGATCATCGACCGTCGTGGTCGTTGCATCGCCGACGACGGTGGTGGTCGTGATGTCGGTGCCACCTGTCGCGACCGTGGTCGTCGTGTTCGCGTTGCTCGGGGTGGTGGTCGCCGGATCGTCAGTGATCACGGGTGCGCTGCTCGAGCCGGTGGTGATCACGACGGTATCGCCGGAATCAGTGGTGATCGACACCGGCGGAGCCGTCGGCGCAACCGTGGCGATCGTGCCGATCGAGCCCTCGGCTCCACCACTGCTGCTGCACCCGGCCGCGAACACCATCGATCCTGCAATCAGCAGCGCCGCTGCCCGCCTCGTGTACATGGCCCGAGGGTACCCATCGGCGTGGTTCAGGTGGCATCGCCCCGCCACATGGCACGTGACCAAGGGTGATAGCATCGCTGCTATGGGTTGGGGAACTGGAGAACTGGAACCCAAGGCTGCCAGCTGGCTCGACTCCCTCACCGACAACCAGTTCGGTCAAGCCGAACGCTACATCGACCTCCTCGGCGACCAAGGCGTACACCTGAGCGAACCATTCACCCGCCAACTCGACGGCAAACTCCGCGAACTGCGCTTCTACCTCGATCGACAACCAACCCGAATCAGCTACTACATCGCCACCGGACGAATCATCGTCCTGATGACCGTGTTCACCAAAACCAGACCCCGAGAACGAACAGAAATCGACCGGGCCCGCCGAGCAATGCAGCGTTGCATCACCGACGGCCACCTCAGCGAGGAGCAACCAACATGACCACCAACTGGACCGACATCAAAGCCAGCCGCACTGACAGCGGCGAACGACGCCACGGCTACGAACACGCCGGACGCGCCATCCGCCTCGCCTTCGAAATCCGGGCACTCCGAGAGAAGAAGGGTCTCAGCCAACGCCAACTCGCCGAACTTGTCGGCACCACCCAATCAGCCATCGCCCGACTCGAAGGCGGCCGCATCTCCCCCAGCCTCCCCACCCTCGACCGAATCGCCAACGCCCTCGATGCCGAACTCACCGTCAGCCTCACAGACACCCAACAACTGCTCGGCGCTCGTTGACAACGGACCGCGCAGCGCGTTGGCGATGATGACCAACAATCGACTTGGTCTCGCGCAACGTGCTCTTCGACCACCCAGGCTCCTTGGCAGCGATCCACGCTTCAAGCAACGTCGCGAACGAAGCCTGAGCACCAAACGTCGGACCGGCCTGCGCCGAGGCGACCAACTCGCGTAACGCCTTCGCGGCCTCCGCTTTCGAAGCGCGCACGGTGCGTGTCCGGTAACGGACCTTGCCCGTCAGCGCGTCAACCCCGGCATAGGCACGCAGCTCCCACGAACCAAGCGTCCTTTGCCGCATCGACCCCGCCGGTTGAATCGCTCGCCCACGTTTTCCCATCTCAAAACATCGGGCAGGGGTCTGAACACCTTGAACGACGGCTCTCGACACGGCGACCATGGGCACGCAATGGGCATCTCATGGGCACGACAAGCCGAAAACGCAGGTCAGCGGCCCTTCTAGGGCCGCTGACCTGGTGTTTCTTGGAGCGGATGACGAGATTCGAACTCGCGACCCTCACCTTGGCAAGGTGATGCTCTACCAGCTGAGCCACATCCGCAGATTGCGTGGGGAAGTTTAGCGAGTCCTCGGCCGGATCGGACATGGCCATTTCGGCGACTTCCCGGAGACCTGCCGACGGTGTCCCGGCAGCGACCGACTCGGGACTCAGCTGCGCTGATCGGCAGGGCGCAGGTCGACCCGCATCACCAAGACCCCGTCTTCGAGGGTGCCGGTTGCGTCACCGATGATCGCGTAGTCCTGAAAATCTGTTTTGGCCTGATTGATGAACGCTGCCCGCTCCTCGCCTGCCACCGGCGGCAGTGGGCGCTTCTTGACCGCTGCCGCTCGTTCACGGAATCGGGCGAGCATCTCATCGACGTTGAATTCAGCCATGGCCTGCACGGTAATCCGCACCTCCAGGAATGATGCGACCCTGCTCGAACAACTCACAGATCGGTCGGCCGACAGCGAATATGTCGGCATCGACGCCGATTCACGGTCAGTCGTCGGACCCGTCGCGCCGCCGCAGTAGCGGATCGATGCTCGCGTTGTTGGCGCGGTTGTCCTCGATGTCGTCCTCGATGTTGTCCTCGCTGTCGGCGTCGACGACTGCCTCCACTGCAGGCTCAGCGGCGACGGTCGGCGAATTTTTCGGCGTCGCCGGTGCGGGTGTGCGCGGCGGCGACGCAGACGCCGGCAGGTCATGATCCATCGGCACGATGACCAACGGGACTGGCTCAACTGGCCGGAGGGTCGGGAACGGAGCGGGCACACGAGTCCGAATGGCATCGAGAACTGCAAATTCGTCGAGCTCTGTTTCTGCGGTCGAGTCGACTGGCTCGTCGCTGGCCGTCGACGGGTTGACCTGGGCGCGCACCGTCGAATCGTCTTCGATTGCGATCTCATCTGCGGAGGGTTCCGACTCGTCGGCCACCGGAACGATCTGACCCGAGTCAGCGATCTCGACAGCAGCGGCCGCCGCGTCAGCCGCCGGGGGCTCGACGTCCGAAGCCTCACCTTCCAACTCGTCCGAAGCGGCCGCCGCATCAGCGACAGGGGTGACGGTTTCGACCCGTTCGAGTGGCCTGTCGTCGCGAAGGTCCTCGTAGCCGGCAGCCACTGACGACTTGGCAACCTTGAGGTTGATCTGCTCACCGCGCTCGATCTCGGCCGAATCGTCGACGGATCGCAATGGTTCAGCATCTGGCGGGCGAGCAGCGTCGAGCCACTGCTGCTGTGATCGCGAGTCGAGTCGGGCGAACTTGCGAGCCCCCATTGCTTCGAGTGGACCGAGTAATTCCGGGTCGTGGCGGGTGTTGCGCCAGAACCAGACCGTGATGGCGATCAGCACAACACCCAACAACGCCAGCCCACCCGCGAGCAGGTACACCTTGCGAGTGCTGGCGGCGTCGTTGACGGAATCGGCCAGCAAGGAGGACGGCAGCCGGGCGAAAGACCGGGTGGACAGGTGCAGCACAGTGCTCACGACGACAACCTCATATTCGGTCGAGTCTCGCAGGTTTGACCTGCAACCGTGCAGCCACCCTCACGACACGGCAAGCTGTGGGGATGGTGTCCATCCTTGCGTTCTGTGCGATCTTCGCCGTCTGCGGCCTGATGCTGTGGGGCTCGTACAAGATCGAGCCGCACTGGGTCAGCAAGGATGGTGACCGGCTCGTCTGCTACGCCCAGAGCATGACCAGTCGGGGCGAGCCGATCGGACGCTGGCGAGAGGTGAGGATCTCCAAGTTCGAGCACGGCCAGGTCGAAGTGCGCACGCGTCGCGGCTCGTTTGCCGCGAAGGACCGATGGTCGGACCCGAATCCCAAGATCAGTCGGATGACCCGGGTGATGCAAGAGCGAAATGCGCGGGCATCGTTGTGGCGGGTCAGCGCGGCCAGCGACGATCCGCCGGCCCGCAAGGTGGTCTATCTGCTCGACGGCAACACCGACGTGGGCATGCCCGATCTCATTGCGCTACGGATGCCATCAACAAGCCGAGCGATTCCGATGCTCGAGTCGATGGTCGCAAACAAATCCAACGCAGTCGGTCGGCCCTCGAAAGACCCGTCTGCGTCGAACTGATCGACCTGTGCCGGATCAGCGACTCGGCACCGAATCGAGGAATGCCGCCAGCGGCGGGGCCACCTGATCGAGATTGATCAAGAACGCGTCGTGGCCGTGAGGTGAATCGATCTCGACCCACTCTGCCGGGTGGCCGGAGTCGGCCAACAGTTCGCGGATCTGGCGCTGTTGGTAGGCCGGGTAGAGCATGTCGCTGGAAATACCCATCGTGAGCGTCGGCACATCGATCCGGGCCATCGCGGGTGCGAGGCCGTTTCGACCGCGGCCGACGTCGTGGAGGTCCATTGCCTTGCCGATGATGAGGTAGCTGTTGGCATCGAACCGGCGGATCAATTTGTCACCGTGGTGGTCGAGATACCGCTCGACCTCGAATCGCTGCCACAGGTCGAAGCCGTTCTTCAACGTCGCCCCGTCTGCCAGTTCGCGACCGAACCGGTCGGTGAACACGTTGTCGCTTCGGAAGGTCACCTGGGCGACCATCCGCGCGATCGACAACCCGCGCCAAGGGCCGTCGCCGGGCTCGGCGTCGTAGTAATCGCCACCGCGCCATTTGTCGTCGAGCAGCAGCGCTCGGCGCCCGATCGCGCCCCAGGCAATCTGTTGCGCGGTGGCCTGCGCACAGGTGGCGATCGGCACGAGCGAGCGGACACGCTTCGGATACGTGATGCCCCACTCGAGCACTTGCATCCCTCCCATCGACCCACCAATGACGCTGTGCCAGACGTCAACGCCGAGTGCATCGGCGAGACGGGCCTGAGCTCGGACCATGTCTCGGATGGTGATGACCGGAAACCGAGAGCCATAGGGCTTGCCATCAGCGGGGTGGGGCGAGGCTGGTCCGGTGCTGCCCTGACAACCGCCGAGAACGTTGGCGCAGACGACGAACCAGCGGTTGGTGTCGAGCGCCTTGCCCGGGCCGATCACGTCATCCCACCACCCACCACTGAGGTGGCCTCGTCCGGCGGGACCGGCCGCATGGCTGTCTCCGGTCCAGGCGTGGCACAGCAGCAGCGCGTTGCGACCGTCGGGGTCGAGCGTGCCCCAGGTCTCGAACGCGACCACGACGTCGGACAACGTGGTGCCGCCGTCGAGCGCCATGGGGTGATCGACGGCGATCGTGAGGAATTGACGGTGCCCAGCCGGATCCCCGGGCAGCCAAGCGCCCGTGACCGGTAGCGGTGCTCTGTCCACGATGTCGTCCTCGTCTTCTCGGTCTGCGATCTGCTGCGTTCACATCGAGAGCGGCCGGGACCTTTGTTGCCGACCACTTGGTGCGACCACATCCCATCCTTGCGGATGGAGGCACCTTGGGGCTCGGGTCCCAGGTTGCCGGGCCAACTCGACGTCGTCGTGCTGGCCGCTCGAAATGCTGGGCGAAGTGTAACCCTCCACCGCAATCACACAACCGAATTGTCGGCGGGCAACTCAGTTGCGTCGATCAGTCGGCAGCGACTGCCATCTGATCGATCGCCAGCGCAGTGAGACGCTTGTAATCGACCTTGCCGTTGGGGGCACGCAAGATCGACTCGACGACCACGACCGACCGAGGCGCCTTGTACGCAGCCAGCGATGTCTTGACGTGGGCCGCCAGCGTCGTCAGATCCGGCGTCGCACCGGCCTCCGGTTCGACCACCGCGCAGATGACCTGACCGAAGCGCGAATCGGGCAGACCAACGCACACCGCGTCCGCAACCGATGGGTGGGTCTTGAGCGCCTCCTCGACCTCTTCCGGGAAGACCTTCTCACCGCCGGTGTTGATGCAGACCGAACCCCGGCCGAGCAGATGCAGGGTGCCGTCCGCGTTGACCTCGGCGAAGTCACCGGGAACGCTCCACCGTTGACCTTCGTAGATCCGGAAGGTCTGGGCCGACTTCGCTTCGTCCTTGTAGTACCCGAGCGGGATGTATCCGCCGACCGCGACCACGCCGATGTTGCCGCTGCCCGGAACGACCCGCTGTCCTTCCTCGTCGAACACCGCACAGGTTGGACCGAGCATGAACTTGGCCGTCTGCTGGGGAGCATCCTTGGTGCTGAACGACGCGCCGAGACCGACCGCCTCCGACGATCCGAACGAGTCGAACAGGATCGCGCCGGGCATGAACTCGAGCAGTCCGGCCTTGTTCTCCTGGCTCCACATCACGCCGCTCGATGTCATCAGTCCAATCGTGCTCACGTCGTAGCGGGTGGGGTTGGCCTGCAGTTCGTCCAGGATCGGACCGGCGAACGCCTGACCGACCAGAACGATCGCCGTCACCTTTCGGCGCTCGACCGTTTCGAGCAGTTCGACGACATCGAATTTGCGGTCGGCGAGCGTCACGATGCAGCCGCCGGTCGCCATTGCGTTGATCGCGCTGAATTGCCCCGTGCCGTGCATGAGTGGGCAGGCAATGAGGGCCATCGGCCCTGCAGCAACGGAGGGATCGAGACGGCTGACGAGTTCCTCGATGCCCGATGCCGGGGGAACGCCGGTCAGAGGACTGCCGCCGGCGCCGAGCACGTTGAACAGGTCGTCCTGACGCCACATGACACCTTTCGGCATTCCTGTCGTGCCGCCCGTGTAGAGCAACAGCAGATCGTCGCCGTCGGGGTCGACGCGGCCCGGGGTGATCTTGAATCCGGCCGACACGACCGACTCGTACTCCGTCGCCCACTCGGGGCCGAACCCGCTCTCGTCGGCGACGACATACCACCGCTGGACGTGGGGCAGGCGACCTTTGATCTGCTCGATCAACGGCGTGAACGCGGCGTGGAAGACAACCGCTTCGGCATCGGCGTTGTCGAACAGGTAGCTGATCTCTTCCGGGCCGTAGCGGAAGTTGGTGTTGACCGGCGCCATCTCGGATTTGAACGCGGCGTTCATCGCCTCCATGTACTCGGGGCAGTTGTACAGGTAGATCGCGAGCTTGCCCTGGTGGCTCACGCCGTGAGCGAGCAGGTCGGCGGCCAGCGATTCAGATCGCGCATCGAACTCGGCCCAGGTCACCACACGATCACCTTGGATCTGGCACGGCCGATCGGGTACCGATGCGGCCACTGCGCTGAAGATCTTGGCCAGGTTCCAGTTCGTCATCATTCCCCCGATTGCACTCGCGTCGTGTTGGTTGGCGGATTCGGATCGAACGTAGCCCGCCGGACTCCGGTGGCTCCGACGGTGCTGTTCGATTCAGGTCTTCTGTGCATCGGCTTGATGCTGGTGGGCTGGTCGACGAGGTACTGGCTGGATAGCCGTGGACGGGCGGACTCCAGCGGGGTCCCCAAGTACCTCGATCGGTTGGCGTCGATCAGGGCGACTCCGGCGTTGTTCGCAGCCATGCGCGCCTGCGACTATCCCCGGCCACCGACGGACCCTGATGATCACCATCCTCGCGGTGTTCGGCCTCTTCATCTCCCTCCATGCGGCCGTGCTCCTCCGGAGTTCCTGAACCCCTCGACGGGATCACGTAGAGTCTGAATTCGCATCGCGGTGCACGTCGCCTCGTCCACGTCCAGAATCGGGTTGCATGTCACTCGCCATCCGCCTCCGGGCGTTTCTTCGGACTCGCGAGGGCAGGGCGTTCGCGATCGTCGTCGTCGCCGGGCTCGTGCTTCGCCTCGGGTGGGGCTTGTGGTCGATGCGCGAGGTGCCGTCGAGTTTGAGCGACCAGTTCTCGTACTGGTACTACGGAAACGAGATGGCTCATTTTCGCGGGTACATCTCGTACAACGTCATTGCGGGCGGCAATTCGATCGCGGTTCAGAGCACCGGCATGGCGACGTCGTACTACCCCCTTGGATGGCCGGCGCTGTTGGGAGTCGTCTACTGGCTCGGCCTGCACACCTGTGTGCCGGATGATCAAGCCAAGCTCACCGCAGTGACCCAGGCACTCCTGTCGACCGGATCGGTTGCGCTCGTCTACTTCGTTGCCCGCAAGTCGTTCAACCACCGGATCGGAATCATCGCCGGTGTGATCGTTGCGCTCTTCCCAAGTCTGATCGCGAGTGTCGGCACGTACTCGATCGAGACACCGTTCATCTTCTTCATGCTCGTCTCGATTGCGATCGTCGTCGACCACGATTGGGCCTCTGGGCCAATGAGCACCGGGCGACTCGTTTGGTTTGGAATCGCGCTCGGTTGGTCAGCGATGGTCCGACCGTTTTCGCTCCCGATCGTGCTCGGTCTGATCGTCGCCGTCTGGTGTGGCGGTCGCGACCGGAGCCCGGACTGGAAGCAGAACTGGAGGCGGAGTTGGAAGCAGCTCGCTCGCCATCTCGGCTGGACAGTCCTCGTGCTCGGCGTCGTCTTGACGCCATGGACAATTCGCAACGCAGTCACGTTCCACAAGTTGATCCCGTTCTCGAACAACCTCGGCGACACGATGTGTCTGTCGCGATTCATCGGCTCGGATGGAGGTTTTGCATGGTCGGATCACGCTGGTTGCGCTGACCCGAGTCTTCCCGAAGCCGTCCGCAATCCCGCCAACACCAAGGCTGCCATCCAATTCGTGCTCGATCACCCGCGCGAGGAACTCCGCCAGATTCCGCTACGGCTGCGGCTGATGATGAACAACGATCACTCCGTCTTTGGCGAAGTCGAGCTCAATGGCTCACACGTCACCTTTGGAGCCGACGCCCGCAGTGCCCTGTATCTCTCTGCAGACTGGTACTTCCGAGCCGTTTGGTTGCTGGCTTTGGGCGGCGTCGGGCTGTTGTTCCGCGGGTGGCGTCGCGATCCGTTGCAGGGTCCACGTCGGGCACTGATCGCGATCCCTGCGCTCTGCTTGCTGTTGATCCCAATCGGGTTGTGGGGCACGCCCCGCTTCCACATCCCGCTGCTGCCATATCTGGCAATCGCAGCTGCTGCCTCGCTGTCGTGGATGATCGATCGTTGGCGGTCGGCAACAGCACCGAGGGTATTCGATCCTGCTGATCGGGTGTGCAGTTTTGACTGACCGAATGGTCAGTCAGCACTGATCCATCAGCGAGTAGACGGACGCTGGATCGAGGGCCAAGCTGACCGTTGTGCATCCGAACTTCCTCTCCCCCAAGGCGCACGTGCGCGCCGATCACGATGGTTGGGGCAGCTACGCGCTCCTTCCGATCGCAGCCGGTGAGACGGTGGCCGCGTTCGGCGGACGATGCATCACGAGGTCGAGCCTCGCCGACTTGCCGGTGAGTGAACAGATCGACAGCGTGCAGATCGACGACGACCTGTTCCTCGTGGGTGATCGCACTCGACAGGGTGTTCCAGGCGAGACGATCAACCACTCGTGCGCACCGAACTGTGGTATGTCGGGCGGGGTCCTCGTTGTCGCAATGCGCGACATTGCAGCAAGCGAGACGCTGTCGTTCGACTACGCGATGTGTATGGGTTCCGATGTCAACGAGTTCGAGTGCGAGTGTGGAGCCGCAACGTGTCGCCACAAGGTGACCGGCCGCGACTGGATGCTGCCAGAACTACAGCTCGCGTACCGGGGATCTTTCAGCCCCTATCTGGCCAAGCGAATCGCTGCGTTGATCAGCACCGGCGCCGCGCGGCGAGCCTTCGCGCTGTGATCTGAGCACGACCTCGAGCAACTCCAACCGTCGGCTGTCGCGGGCTACTGTCGGCTCATGCGGGTTCTCATCATCGGCGCCGGCGGAGTCGGGGCTGCGTTCGCCTCGATTGCCGCACGACGTCCGGTCTTCACCGACATCATCGTGGCCGACATCGACGGCAACCGTGCCGGCCGAGCCGCTGACCGGGCCAACGCCGGCACGGCACGTCTCGGCATCAGCGGCGAGCGAGTTCGTTCGACTCGTGTCGATGCGTCGGACCGAGCCGACATCGTCGAGCTGGCCCGCACGATGAAGGCCGACATCATCGTCAATGCCTGCGACCCGCGGCTGAACCCACCGATTTTCGATGCTGCGTTCGAGGCCGGCTGCCACTACCTCGACATGGCGATGCACATGTCGACCCCGCACCCGACCCACCCCTACGAACAGTTGGGTGTCACGCTCGGCGATGCCCAATTCGCGATGAGTGATCAATGGGTCGAGCGAGGTCAGCTCGCCCTGTGCGGGATGGGTGTCGAGCCCGGCCTGTCCGATGTACTCGCCCGCTACGCCAGCGACCACCTTTTCAGCCGGATCGACGAGGTCGGGGTACGAGACGGTGCCGACCTCACCATCGACGGCATCGGGTTCGCCCCCACGTTCAGCATCTGGACCACGATCGAAGAATGTCTCAACCCACCGATCATCTACGAGAAGGAACGCGGGTGGTTCACCACCGCTCCGTTCAGCGAGCCCGAGACATTCGTGTTCCCGGAAGGCATCGGGCCGCTCGGATGCGTCAACGTCGAGCACGAAGAGGTTATCTTGATGCCGCGCTGGCTCGACGTCGGCCGGGTCACGTTCAAGTACGGCCTCGGCGACGAGTTCATCGACGTGCTCAAGACCCTGCACATGCTCGGGATGGACAGCACCAAGCCGGTGATGGTGCGCGGCGTCGAAGTGTCGCCACGCGATGTGGTGGCAGCGGTTCTGCCGAACCCGGCCGAACTCGGCGACCGGATGCGGGGCCGCACGTGTGCGGGCTCGCTGATCCGTGGACTCGGACTCGACGGGCAGCCGCGCGAGTCGTACCTCTATCAGATCGTCGACAACGAATGGACGATGCGAACGTTCGACCACCAGGCCGTCGTGTGGCAGACAGCGGTCCATCCGGTAGTCGCGTGCGAACTGATCGCCGAAGGCTCCTGGACCGGAGCGGGCGTCAATGGTCCCGAGGCATTCAGCGCCGATCCATTCCTCGACCTGCTGCCCGTGCACGGTGTGAGTTGGTCGCTCGAGGAGCGCACGCCATCGCTCGCCTGAGCAAACGCAATGTCGAAGGTTTATTTGCGATCTACGACGCCGACCCGGTCGCTGCCCTGACGATTGCGTTGCGACGGGTGCTCGATCAGGATGATGCGACGTGGCCGGAGTTGCTCGCGTCAGCGCCGATCACCGATACCCGCCGGGCCGCCCTGCTCGTCGGCGAGCAAGGAGCGCTCGACGCGCTCGCCGCACAACTCAACGAGCTCCGTAGCCTCTGAGCACGGTCGAGCAACGCCGCTCAAACGGTGGCGATCACCGGCTGGGCGAGGCGCATGTGCTGGGCATAGCCCGCTTCGGTGGGCAGGAATCCGTTGCGATCGGGCCACAGCAACTGCACCATCTCGAACGGTGCTCCCCGGTACCACGACACGGCAGTACGGAAGAACGGACCGTAGGTGTCGATGTCGATCGGGGCGAACACACTTCGCAAATCGTTGTCGAACAAACCGACCAACTCGACGCCGTATGGGATCTCGGTGCCGCCCTGGAGCATGTCGACGACGAGACCGATCAGTCCTCGTGCCGCGACCGGCGTGAGTCCGAACACTGCGATCTCGGCGAATCCGGTGAGCGCCGGAAGACCGATCGTGTACGCGTAACCGGGAAGCGGCGGATCCGATTCCGGGTTCGGTTGAACCGGCTCGAGCGCCCAGCCGGCGTCCTCGATCATCCACTCGATTTTCTCCGCGTGCGGAATGTGGAAGTCGGGCAGTTCGTTACTCATCGGACCATCATCTCACCGGCACGAGATCAACTGACGAGCGACTCGCTCTCCAGGTCGATCACATGCTGCAACGAACGAGTGGCCATCGCGGCGAACATGTCTTCGCTGCGCTCGGTGCCCCCGACGATCTGCGACGCAATGACCGACATGATCACGCCCGCGTAGGCGTTGTAGCGGTACTGATCCCACGCCCAGTCGTCGTCGATCTCGACGCCGTAGTCGTTGCGGAGGGCAGCCGCATAGTCACCGACGAGGCCGCGCTCGATGTTGCGGCGGTCGCCCGGTGACGGTCCGGCGCCCAAGAAGTAGGCAACGTCGGCGAGCCCCGGTCCGTGGCCGGGCGTCTGCCAATCGACGGCGGTGATCGGAGCACCCCCGTCGGGCGACGCGAACATCAAGTTGTCGAGGCGGTAGTCGCCGTGCGTGACCGTGAGTGGCGAACCAGCACCTCCTGCGATCCAGGCCGGTAGTTGTGCGCCGAATCGGGTGACGACGTCGGTTGCCTCGGTCGACAGACGCTTGCCGTACGTCGCGATGAAACCAGGGAACAGCATGCCCCACATCGCACCGAGCATTGCGCCGCCTTCGTCGTCGGAGCGCCGCTGGATCCAGTCATTGTCGAACAGCGTTGGATCGTCCCATCGCGGTCCATGCAATCTGGCCAGTTCGAGGACCGACGTGCGAGCGATGTCGATGCTGCAGCCGGTGATCTGGTTGCCCTGTACTTGCGGGGCGAGATCTTCCAGCACCAGCACAAAATCGTGGTCCGCTTCGTGCCATTCGGCGTGGTGGCAGACCGGTACGTGGATGTCCACGGTCGGGGCGATCTCTTGGTAGAACTTCACCTCCCGCTCGTAGTTGCGCAACGCGACTGCGGTCGCGCGGCTGGTGTCGTCCGGCGACGGGAGTTTGACGACGACGCTGGCGGGCACGTTCGAATCGTCGGATCGCAGCGCCACGCGCACGTTCATCCCGACCAGGCCATCGCCGATCCGGGATTGACCGACCACTTCCACCGTGGCGCCGAACAACGTCGACAGCCACTCCCCGGTGAGATTCTCTGGTGACACGAACGGCACGGTAGTGCTCGCGCAACGGATCGAAAGACCCGGAGATCAACCGGCAGTGAGCGCCAGATCGAGGCAAGTTCCGAAGCAAGTCCGACGCGAGATTGCTGCCGGGAGGGTCGCAACCAATACCGTCAGGGGAGCATGCACTCGTTCCTGCTCCGACCGAAATGGATCTTGTTCCACCTGCTGGCCGTGGCCGGGATCATCGGGATGCTGAGTGCGTCGCATTGGCAGTGGACCAAGTACAACGCTCGCAACGCTTTTGTCGAGCAGGTCGGTGTCCGTCAGGACACCAAGCGGACACCTCCGGTTGCGCTGACCACGCTGCTCGATCAACCGGTCGCCGACATCGAGTACCGCATCGCAACGGCGGTCGGCTCGTACATCGCGGACGGTCAGTTGACCCAGATCCTGCGCACCCAGGAGGGTGTCAATGGTGTCTATGTGCTCACGCCATTCCAGATCGACAACGGTCCGATCGTGCTCGTCAACCGGGGTTTCGTCCCGGATCGCACCGAGGCGCCGCCCCCGCCAGACGGCAGGCTGACCATCGGCGGTTCGATCGAGGCCTCTCAGCAACGACGCACGGGCGAACTCACTGACAACGCCGCCGGGGAGTCATCCGACGTGCGCCGAATCGACCTGCCGCTGATCGAGACCGAAATCGGCCTCCAACTCGCACCGGTCTACCTCGACTTCATCGCGTCGCAACCGCCCGCCACGCAGCCACCGGCGCCGGTGCCGCCGCCCGACGTCTCGGGTGACACGCCATACCTGTCGTACACGGTCCAGTGGCTCGTGTTCTCGACCGCTGTCGCCGTCGGATGGGTGCTCGCCGTTCGCCGGTCGATACGCACCAACCGCAAGCGCCGGGCGGACGAAGCGGCCGCGACGAATGCGGATCTGATCAGTGTGGATGCGGAGGCTGGTGGGGAGCCTCCATCTCGGCCATCCGCTTGAACTGCTCGACAACGTTGGGGCTCACATGGTCGGGGTCGAGGTTGCGGTAGACCGTGTCGACATTGACGCTGATTCGACCCATCTCGCCCCAATCGGCGAAGCCGTTGAGGGCGATGTCCCGCGCCGCGTCCCACGCATCCATACCCGCCTCGAATCGTGCCGTCGCCTCTGAATCGACATAGCTGAGGTAGTCGCGAACCTGGACGATCCCGCGCTTGTCGGTCAGTGGCCCGTGGCCCGGCACCACGGTCTCGATGTCCATCCCCAGCATCAGATCGCACGCTGCGATCCAATTGGAGAGCGGCCCGGCCCACACGATCGGCGTGCCGCCGATGAACAAGATGTCGCCGGTGAACACGGTCTTGCTGTCGGGTACGTACGCGATCACGTCGCCAGCGGTGTGGGCCGGGCCGACCTCGATCAGTTCGATCGCACGGCCTCCGACCTCGAGGTCGAGACGACCCTCGAACGTGCGGGTCGGCAAGGTGAGCTCGATGCCGTCGAAGTCGAACTCGCCGAAGAAACCCCGAAACAGATCCCCCATCTCGCCCGGAGCGGCATTGAGCGCAGCCAGCATCGATGGGGGCACTTCGGTCATCTCGTGTGCCGCGCGGGCGCTGGCGATGATCTCGGTGTCCCTGACCAGCTGGTTGCCGTAGCAGTGGTCGCCATTGGCATGGGTGTTGACGACGGTGCCGAGCGGGGCGACCGAGAGTTGGCCCTGCATCGCGTCGAGCATGTCGGCGGTGAGTTTGAGGTCGAACAACGTGTCGACCAGCAACGAGACGCCGTCACCAATGATCAGCCCGGCGTTGCTCCATCCCCAACCGCCATCGGGTTGCAGGTAAGCAAAACAGCCGTCGCCGACGCTGTGCAGCCCCTTGGTGTAGTCGTCTGGATGAGCCGTCGAGCCTGCTTGAGCCATGACTCATGATTAGCAGACGAATCGGAGGGCTCGGACCGTCGGCGATGATCACAGAGACATCCGTCACGCATGTGCTCTATCGTTCAGCCATGCGCCAACTCAGCGGGATCGACGTCAGTTTCTTGAACATGGAGACGCCCAGCACGTTCGGACATGTGTCGTCGCTGAACATCTACGACCCGTCCGGTGCAGCGGGTGGGGCGGGGCTGGAGGCGACCAAGCAGATCATCCTCGAGCGGATGGACCTCCTCGCGCCGTTTCGCCGCCGACTGGTCGAGGTGCCGTTCGGGCTCGACATGCCGTACTGGATCGAGGATCCCGATTTCGACATCGACTTCCACGTTCGCCACCATGCCGTCCCGCCGCCAGGCACACCCGAACAGCTGGCGGAGGTGATCAGCCGGATCGTCGCTCGGCCACTCGATCGCAGTCGTCCGCTGTGGGAGCTGTACGTCATCGAAGGAGTCGCCAACGGCACCCGCATCGCCCAGCTGACCAAGGTCCACCATGCTGCGATCGACGGAGCGGCCGGAGCCGGAATGCTCGCCGCGATCCTCGACGCGAGCGCCGACTATCGCCCGAGTGGAGAATCGGCGGCGTGGACACCCGATACCGTGCCGACCGACGACGAGATGCTTCGGATCACGGCACGCGAATACATCCGCCGGCCGGAGAAGATGATCCGGCTGTCGGTTCGCAGCATCCGCGAGCTTGCCGCGTCGACCCAGAACGGTGGCCTGCGGGCGCTGGCCGACGTGATCGCCCAGCCGATGCCCGGACCGTTCGGAAAGATGCTGCGAGAACGGTTGCGCGGCACCCACCACGATGTCGACCATCCACCGGCGTTGCCACCCACCCAAGCGCCGCGCACCCCCTGGAACCGGCCGATCACGCCTCACCGCCGGTTCGCGAGTACGACGATCCCGCTCGACGATGCCAAGCGGGTGCGTCGCCAATTCGGATGCACCTTCAACGACGTCGTGATGGCATTGTGTTCCGGCGCGCTGAGGCGCTATCTGATCGCCCACGACTGCCTGCCCGCAGAGTCACTGATCGCGATGGTGCCGATCAGCGTGCGCAGTGGCAACGAGGAGGACACCTACCAGAACCGGGTGTCGGCGCTGCTGGCCGACCTCGCGACCAATGAACCCGATCCGGTCGAGCGTTTGCGGCGGGTGCAGAAATCGATGACCGCCGCCAAGAACAACTTCGCCGCGATCCCGGCCGAGACGCTGCAGGACTTCACCCAGTTCGCTCCCCCGGCCATCGCGGCGCGAGCGATGCGGATGTACAGCCGACTGCGCATCGCCGACCGGATGAACCCTCCGTTCAACCTGATCATCAGCAACGTGCCCGGCCCCAACTACCCGCTCTACAGCGCAGGGGCGAAGCTCGAGCACTTCTACCCCGTGTCGGCGCTGGGAGACGGCCAGGGTCTCAACATGACCGTCCAGAGCTACAACGGCAACCTCGACTTCGGCTTCATCGCCTGCCGAGATTTGGTGCCCGACCTCGCCATGATGGTCACCTACCTCCATGAGAGCATGGCCGAACTGCTCACCTTCTGCGACGACGAACCACCGGCTGCGGCTGCGGCTGCGGCTGCGGTTGCGGCTGCGGCTGCGGCTCCGACTTCAAGGAAGGTCGCGGCGACAGATCGCAAGCCGCGTCGCAAGCCGACGGTTCCGAAGGTGTCGACCCCCACCGCAGTCGCAAAGAGCGCAAAGGCCGCCAAGAAGCCGACCGCCGCGAAGACGTCCGCCGCAACCGTGACGACAGCAGCGAAGAAGATGCCAGCCGCGAAGAAGGCACCATCAGCCAATGGCGAGGTAGCAGCCCGCAAGGCCGCCGTGGTCAAGAAGGTCGCGACCGGCAAGCGATCCACCCGCCCGAAGTCCACCGGCGGCAAGACCTCGACCGAGCGGCCTGCTCCCGTTGCGAAGAAGGCACCTGCGGCCAAGCCATCCACCCTGCGCACGATCTCCAACCGCAAGAAAGCCACGAACTGACCGACCGCCGGCCGAAGGCGGTGACGACGCCGGCGGTGCAAGTGGAACCCAAGGGGCTGTCGACAGCCCGACGAATCCCGCACGGTCACCCAGCGGCTGTCCGCAGCAAACCCCAGATCGGGTCAATCGGCGAGGGTTCGCAGGGCGATCTGCTCGGCCACCATCACCAGTGGGAGGTACGGGTTGGCGGTCGGCAGGTCGGGGAACATGCTCGCATCGCAGACCCGAAGCGATCTGGTGCCGATGACATGTCCGCTGCTGTCGACCACCCGAGCACGATCGGCGGAACCGCCCATCGGGCACGTGCTCCCGGCGTGGAATGTGTCGCCGATGCTCGTCAGCATCCAGCGGTCGAGTGCATCGTCGTCGTCGAGAGCAAGTCCGTCGAGCGTCGTACCTCGATCGTCGATGAACACGTCCTCCACGATCTCGGCAAACGGGTCCGAGCAGACCAGCGCTGCCATGTGCCGAGCGGCCTCACGCATCCGCCGTCGATCTTGATCGTCGGCGAGCAGGTTCAACTCGACTCGAGCTCGGTGGCCGGAGGAGTCAACAGCGATCGAACCAACCGAGCGGACGTTCATCAGTCCAACCATCAATCCCGCCAGGTGCGGATCGGCCGTCGACCCGAGATGGTTCAGCGGCAGCAACTGCAGATCCGATTCCCCATCGGTCGACGACCAACGCAGCAGCGTCGAAGCGACCAGACCGGTCGGGTCGTTCGGCTCGCGCAGCCGGAGGCCGAACCGGATCGACGGGTGATCCACCACCCGATGGCGACGGTGGCCGCCCTGAACGCTTCGCCGCAGCAGCGTCGCGGTTTCGAAAGCCCCTGCGGCCAGCACGACCTCGTCGGCTTCGATCAACTCGCCGGTGTCGGTGACGACCCCGGTCGCCCGGCTGTCCACAACGACGACATGGGCGACAGCGACGCCGGTCCTGACGGTGAGGTTCGTCCCCCCGAGGGGCAGATAGACGTCGGCCGGCGTGACCCGACGTCCCGCTCGCCGAGTGAACCAGCCCGGCCCGACACCGAGTGCTCCGGCGCGGTAGTCGGGGCACATGGCATGCCCGAGCCCAATTGCCGCGTCGACCAGCGCTCGGTCGACGCTCCCCCATTCGGACTGATTCGGTTGCTCCAACGGCAACAGGTGATCATCGAACGACACAGCGATGTGCGGCCAGGCCCACGTCGCCAGATCGTGGTCGACGGCCCATCGATCGATGTCCGATCGCAGCGCCGGGGTCGCCAACATTCCGTTGATTTGGGCGCCACCGCCGATACCCCGTCCGAGCCGATACGGAATCGGTGCGGTTCCTCGGGCGGCCGAGACGAACACATCGGCGAACGATCGATCAGGATCCGCGAGCGCCGTGAAGAACGATGCGTCGCTGCCAGTTGCCGGCTGGGCGTCGCGTCCGGCATCGAGAAGCAACACACTGCGACCGGCCGCCGCGAGGCGTCCGGCAAGCACAGAACCGCCCACGCCTGCACCGACGATCACATGGTCGTAGCGGTGTCGACCGAGGGTCACGCCGGCTGCGAGTCCTGCACTGTTTCGACCCCTGCGTCGACCACTGTGTCGATCATGGCTTCGACCGGCACGTCCTTCGGCGTCTCTGCGTCGAGGCCGGCGAGGTGGGCGTGATCGTTGTAGCGCAGCAGCCGCCACCGGCCGGGCTTGATCAACTGCAGTTCGGTGATCGAGGTGTTCAGCGTCCAGATGTCGAATGCACCAACGGCCGGCGACTTCAAGGCTTGGCGCAGCGCAGCGTCGACAACGCCACCGTGGCAGAAGACCACGACGGTCTTGCCCGCGTGACGGCTCAGCGTGTCGGCGATCGTCTCTCCGATCCGCAAGTGGAACTGGGCCAGCGTCTCGCCGCCAGGGAAACCGATGCTGAACGGATCGCTCTCCCACTCGCGCTCGCCGTATCGATCGACGAACTCGTCGAAGGTGATGCCGTCACATTCCTCGCCAGGATCGTGTTCGCCGAACCCGGCAATCTCTTCGATCTCCAAGCCTCCGAGCGCCGGGGCGACGATCTCTGCAGTCTCTCTGGCGCGGACGAATTGGCTGCTGATCAGTACGTCCGCAGTGATTTCGCCGCTCGCAGCAAGTCGGTCCCGCAGTTTCTCGGACTGCAACCGACCGAGCGGCGAGAGCCCGCTGCAGGTGCGGAAACCGCCGATCTTGCGGGCCACCGTCGTGTTGGATTCGCCATGGCGAACGAAAATCAGTCGAGTCACAGGCCGCAAGGGTACGGGTCGATCTCTGCGGCGCGCTGACTTTTCGTTCAACCCGGCCGAGACGCGGATCGCTGTCCCGTAGGGTCATGTTGCATCTTCTCCATCTGCCAGCGGCCCAGTGCCAGGAGGCCAACGATGCCACACCCCTCGAATTCCCGCCCCGACCGAGACGTTTTCTTCGACCGATTCGAAGCGCTCACGTTCGATGATGTCGTCATCGTCCCCGGCTACAGCGAGGTACTGCCGGACAGTGTCGACACGTCCGCGGTGTTCGCCCGCGACATCACACTCGCTGTACCGCTGCTCTCGGCCGCGATGGACAAGGTGACCGAAGCTCCGATGGCCGTTGCGATGGCACGAGAAGGTGGCATCGGCGTGATCCACCGCAACCTTTCGATCGAGGATCAAGCAGCCGAGGTACAAAAGGTCAAGCGCAGCCAGAGCGGGATGATCACCGATCCCGTCACCCTGCCGCCCACCGCCACCCTGCACGAGGCCGAGACCCTGATGAACCGGTTCAAGTTCAGCGGCGTTCCGATCATCAACGATGACGGACTGCTCGTCGGCATCCTCACCAACCGCGACATTCGCTTCTGTCAGGGCAGCGACTTTGACCGGCCGGTCAGCGACTTCATGACCAGCGACCGACTCGTCACGAGCATCATCGGCACCAGCCTCGACGACGCCCGGGCCATCCTCCAGAAGCACCGGATCGAGAAACTGCCACTCGTCGACAATGCCGGCAAGCTGATTGGTCTGATCACGGTCAAGGACATCCTCAAGCGCCAGGAGTTCCCCAACGGCACCCGCGACTCGAAAGGGCGCTTGGCCTGTGCAGCGGCGGTTGGCGTTGGACCCGATGTCGAGGAACGCGCGGACGCGCTCGCCGCGATGGGCGTCGACGCACTCGTGATCGACACTGCCCACGGCCATTCGGCCGGTGTGATCAAGACCATCGAGCGGTTGCGGTCCGGCTGGCCGAATGTCGCCATCGTGGCCGGCAACGTCGTCACCGAAGAGGGTGTCGACGCTCTCGTCGCGGCCGGAGCGGATGCGATCAAGGTCGGCGTCGGCGCCGGCTCGATCTGCACCACTCGGGTCGTGTCCGGCGCCGGCATGCCGCAGCTCTCCGCGATCTATTTCACGTGTCTGCGGGCCAAGCAGCACGGCATCCCAGTCATCGCCGATGGCGGCATCACCTACAGCGGCGACGTGGTCAAGGCGATCGCCGCCGGTGCCGAGACGGTCATGCTCGGCTCGCTGTTGGCCGGCACCGAAGAGGCGCCCGGCGAACTCGAACTGTTCGAAGGTCGTCGTTACAAGAGCTATCGCGGGATGGGATCGCTCGGAGCGATGCAGGGTCACGGCGCCGATCGGTATGCGAGCGGCCAGTCCCCCTCTGGAACGCGCAAGCTGGTTCCCGAAGGTATCGAAGGCCGCGTTCCGTTTGCCGGCAACCTCGGCGACGTCACCTACCAACTGATCGGCGGCCTCCGCAGCGGTATGGGCTACGCCGGCGCCGGCACGTTGCAAGCGCTGCGCGACGGAGCCCGGTTCATGAAGGTGACCACCGCCGGTCGTGAGGAAAGTCACCCTCACGACGTCACCATCACCAAAGAAGCCCCCAACTACCAACGCACGTAGGCACACCCTCAGCGGGTTCGGGTCGTCGGCTGATCTGACAGCCTGCGCATTGTGCGCGCCCCGCCGCTGAAACATCGGCGTCGCGCATTTTGCGTCCGCGGAGTGCTCACACCAGCCGCGGCCCGGACGAACCACTCCGAGGACGCAATGTGCGCGTACCCCACGGGTCGAGTTCGATGCACGCCAGGTCATGCGTGGCGAGACCCCCGATATCGTCTCAACCCAGTCTTCCCCCGACCCGCTTCCCATTCGAACGGAGTCGACATGACCAAGGATGTACTCACTCTGGCCCGTCAACGTGCCGCCGATCGCCGTGGCATCGTCACGGTCCGACAACTGACGTCCGAGGGCGCCAGTCGACGAGAGGTATATCGCCTCGTCGAGCGCAACGAATTCACGATCGTCATGCCGGGTGTGCTGGCGAGCACCCATCACCCACACGATCGTGAGCAATTGATGGTGGCCGCATGCGCCGCTGATGCCGGCGTGTCGATATCGCTCACCACTGCGGCGAGGGAGTGGGCGTTCCGCCGCATGCGCGATGACGCCGACGTTCATGCGCTCGTCGATCACGGTTGTCGACTGTCGCTGCCGGGCGTCATCGTTCACCAGTGCCGCGACATCGATCAATCCGACATCGTGCATCGGTCCGACGGGGTGCGTCTCACCAACCCGGCACGAACATGGTTCGACTGCGCCGACCTCATGGGATCAAGGGTCGCCACGACCAACCTCGAATATCTACTCGACTCCGGCAAGGGAACGATGACCACGTACGCGCGAGTGGTGGCCCGCCTCGGATCGCCGCGACGGCCCGGCAGCAGAATGGCCAGACTTGTGCTCGCGAGCCGTGACGAGTGGAGTCACCTGTTGCAGTCCGAGCTGGAGCGAATGGTGCTCGACGAGATTCGGAAGCAGGGACTGCCCGAGCCGGAGCGCCAGTTCGTTGTGCAGATTTCGGGATTCGGCACAGTCCGCTTCGACTTCGCGTGGCCCGAGCTGATGGTCGCGCTGGAGGTCGACCACTGGTTCTGGCACGCTGGTCGTGAACCATCTCGGCGGGACAACCAGCGGGATCTTGCTGCGACAGCGATTGGTTGGCGAGTGGTGCGGGTGGAGGACCTCGACGTCGCCGAGGGACTTCCGATGGCCATTCGCCGTCTCACCAACGTCCTGACGATCGCTCGAGCGGCCTGACTTGAGGGGAATCATCAGTCCCGAACCCGCGCATGTTGCGTCCACGGAGTCACCCTGTCCGCGCAACCCCAGGTGTGAACACTCCGCGGACGCAGAATGCGCGGGTGGCGGGCTGCGCGGCGCGTGGGCCGGTGGGCGCCGAGCCGGGCAGCCGGGTGGACTACGCGAGTTTTTCGACGAAGGCTTCGAGTTGGCGAAGGTTGCGGCATTCGTAGACGCCATCGGTGTGGGTGCCGTAGTCGCCGACGATGGAGTCGCCGGTGTTCCAGTAGCTCTTCGGCTCCGGGTTCAGCCAGTACACGTGGCGGGCCTTCTGGCGGATGTTCTTGACCACCCAGGCTTGGCTGGCGTGGTAGTTGTTGCGGGCATCGCCGAGCAGCAACACGGTGGTCTTGGGGCTGATTTCCTTGCCCCACTTGTCCCAGAACACCTCGAACGCATGGCCGTAGTCACTGTGGCCGTCGACCCAGACGACATCAGCTTCGGTGTTGACCCGGTGGATCGCTTCCTGGATGTCCTCGGTGTTCTTGAAGTAGTCGGTGACCTCGTCGATGCCGTCGATGAAGACGAACGAGCGCACCTTGCTGAACTGGCCCTGCAACGCATAGACGAGCATCAGCGTGAACCGAGCGAATGCGGCGACCGAACCGCTGATGTCGGCGACGACGATCAATTCCGGTTTCGACGGACGCGGGTACTTGAACTTCGGATCGATCGGCACGCCACCGGTGGTGAGCGAGTGACGCATCGTGTTGCGGAAATCCAGTGGGCCCTTGCGGCCGTGGCGCCGCTTGCGGGTCAGACGGGCTGCGAGCTTGCGGGTCAGCGGGTAGAGCGACTTCTTCAGCGCCTGCATTTCGTCCCGCGACGCGTGCATGAACTCGACGTCTTCGGGCAGCGGCTTGCGGAGCGTCTTGGCCATTGCCTCGGCCCCACGATCAGCGACCAAGCGGCGACGGATCTCGGCCTCGATCTCCTTTTTGAACTGATCGATCCGACTGTCGTATTCGTCCTTTTCGAGCCGTTCCTCGAGCGGGGTGAGTTCGCCACCGACCTCTTGGCGGGAGGCGTCCATCAACTTCTCCTGCATACCCTCGAGGTCGAGGTTGCGCAGGGTGCGATAGAGGTAGTACGTACCCCCGACCGGACGGCCCGGCTCCATGCCTGCAAATCGCTGCACGGCCTGCTTGGCCAACGCCCGCATCATCCCTTGATCGCCGTTCATCAGGGCCTTCATCAGCGCCGCCATCATTTCTTCCGGCGTCAGCGAGTCCATTCCTCCGCCGCCGGAGCCCTTGCCTTCGCCCTGCTGCTGGGCCTCTTGCATCTCGCGCCACATCTCGTCGACTTCCGAGTCGCCGTCGACGAGTTTGTATTCGGGCCCGCGAAGGCTGAAGTACACCTCGAACACGGTCTCGAACGCGCGCCAGTGGGCGTTGTTCTTGACCATCGTCGCCGCGAGCGCGTACTTGAACGCCTCTCGATCCTCGATCGGGATGTGCTGCACCGCCTCCATCGCGTCGAGGTTCTCGGTGAGCGACACCGGCAGCCCGGCATTGCGCAACTCGGTGACGAAGCCGGCCATCAGGTCCAGCATGTGCGAGGCCCCGTTACTTCGCGGCTTCGATCGACAGCTCTTTGGCTGCCTTGGCGATGTCGGTCTGGTACTTGAGCAGGATGTGCAGCGTGTCCTTGGCCTGCTGGGCATCGATGTGATCGATACCGAGCAAGATGAGGGTGCGGGCCCAGTCGATGGTCTCGCTGACGCTCGGCGCTTTCTTCAGATCGAGCTGGCGGATGCTGCGCACGATGCGGGCGATCTGATCGGCGAGATTGTCGCTGACTTCGGGCACACGGGTCGTGACGATCAGCTTCTCGCGCTCCATGTCGGGGTAGTCGACATGGAGGAACAGGCAGCGGCGCTTGAGCGCCTCGGACAGTTCGCGGGTGTTGTTCGATGTGAGGAACACCATCGGGATCTGCTTGGCCTTGAT
>JBDSDH010000055.1:0-24274 GCA_039920665.1 Ilumatobacteraceae bacterium | reverse complement strand
TGGTGCTCGGTCAGGACGTCGGTGACGAGACGGCGACGGCGTGCGTATTCGCTGCGGGCGTGATCGAGCACGGTGGCGGTGGAGTCGTCGGCGAGGAGCCCGACGAGCACAGCCTGCAAGATCCGGCTGCTCCAGCCTGGACCGAGCAATCGTCGGTTGGCGACGGCGTTGACCACGTCGCCGGCGCCGCCGATGGCGGCGAGGCGCAGATCGGGACCGTGGCTCTTGGAGAAACTGCGGACGTGGACGGTGCGTGATGGGTGGATCGAACCGAGGCTGGCCATCGGTGCCGACGCAATGCCACTCGAGTGGTCGTCCTCGACGATGATCGTGTCGCTGTCGGCGAGCACGGCAGCAAGGGCCTTGCGCCGGCGGGGGGTCATCGAGACGCCGGTCGGGTTGTGGGCGCGGGGCTGGATGAACACGGCGGAGGGCTGCAGACTCATCGCAGAGCGCAGGCCGTCGACCGACATCCCCTCGTCGTCGAGATCGACCCCGATCACTTCGGCACCGAGTTGTTCGAGGAGGTCGATCAGCGGTGGGAAGGTCGGATGTTCGACCACGACGCGGTCGCCGAGCCGCACGATCACCTGCGCGATCCGGTCGAGCGCATCCATTGCTCCGTCGACCACGGTGAGCTCCTCTGGCGGGAACGGCCATTGGTCGCGGAGCATCTCATCGAGTTCGGGCAGCACGGGTCGATCGAGGTAGCTGCTCGTCAATGACTGGCGGCTGACGAGTGCGACGACGCGGCCGAGATCGGGGAGCAGCGCCGGATCTGGCGTCCCACTCGAGAGGTCGAGTGCGAAATGACCCGGGCCCTCGGTGACGCGGCGGTACCGACGAGCGCCGCCGGGGCCGATCGGCTGGCGGACGAACGTGCCGAGCCGACCGCGCGCCTCGATCGCTCCGACTGCAGCGAGGGTCTGCCAGGCCTCGCTGACGGTGGTCGGCGAGACGCCAAGTGCCTTCGACAGGGCGCGTACTGTCGGGAGACGAACATCGGTCGCGAGCGTGCCGGCGGTGACCATTCGGCCAATGGCAGCGGCGATTCCACGCGCGCTGCGGTCCTCGATTGCCTCGACGATGTCCGGTGTCATCGGACCCCTTTCCGTAAACCAATGATGAACGGCCAATAAACCATTGTGCGGTAACAAAGGTACCATTGTCAGCAGGATGCTGTTACATATACGATCCGGAGATGGCAGAGATCATCAGAGCAGCACTCGTACAAACGGACTGGCCCGGCAGCAAGGCCGAGATGCTCGACAAGCACGAGGCAGCGGCGCGAGAAGCTGCCGCCCAGGGCGCACAGGTCATCTGCTTCCAAGAACTCTTCTACGGTCCGTACTTCTGCCAGGTGCAAGAGACCGAGTACTACAGCTACACCGAGTACATCCCCGACGGCCCGACGACCAAGCGGTTCCAGGCGCTAGCCAAGGAACTCGGGATGGTGATGGTGCTACCGATGTACGAGATCGTCCAGCCGGGTCTGTACTTCAACACAGCGGCGGTCATCGACGCTGACGGTACGTACCTCGGCAAGTACCGCAAGCAGCACATCCCTCAGACCAAGGGTTTCTGGGAGAAGTTCTATTTCACGCCCGGCACCGGCGGCTACCCGGTGTTCGACACCGCGGTCGGCAAGGTCGGCGTCTACATCTGTTATGACCGCCACTTCCCCGAGGGTTGGCGGGCGCTCGGGCTCAACGGCGCCCAGATCGTGTTCAATCCGTCGGCGACGCATCGCGGTCTCAGCGAATACCTGTGGCGGCTCGAGCAGCCGGCTGCGGCTGTCGCCAACATCTACTACGTCGGAGCGATCAACCGGGTCGGCATCGAAGAACTCGGCGAGAACGATTTCTACGGCCAGAGCTACTTCGTGGATCCGGAAGGCAAGTTCGTCGGCGAGGTCGGCGATGCCTACAAGCCCGAGATCGTCATCCGCGATCTCGACATGGGCAAGCTCGCCGAAATTCGTGACCGCTGGGCGTTCTACCGAGACCGTCGTCCGGATGCCTACGACGAACTGACCCGGCGCTAACACGACCAGACCACCAGACCCGCTCTGTCACGCTCGCCACAGGAGAAACGTCATGCCTCGCACCCTCATCATCAACGGAACCGTTGTCAGCCCCACCGGGCGGCAGCTGATCGACATCCTCATCGACGGCGAAACCATTGCTGCGATGTATGCGCCCGGTCAGGCCGAGCAGCAAGGCGTCACCGCCGACGTCACCATCGACGCGACCGGCAAGTACGTGATCCCCGGCGGCATCGACGCCCACACCCACATGGAGTTGCCGTTCGGCGGCACCAACGCCAGCGACACGTTCGAGACCGGCACCCGGGCAGCAGCCTGGGGCGGCGTCACAACCATCATCGACTTCGCCGTCCAGCGCACGGGCGAGAACGTCATCGACAGCCTCGGCGTGTGGCACGACAAGGCCGCAGGCGAATGTGCGATCGACTACGCGTTCCACCAGATCGTGGGCGGCGTCGACGACGACGCGCTGAAGGCGATGCGCTACCTCACCGACAACGAGGGAATCACGAGCTTCAAGCTGTTCATGGCCTATCCGGGCGTGTTCTACAGCGACGATGGCCAGATCTTGAAGGCGATGCAGACAGCGAGCGAGATCGGCAGCACGATCATGATGCACGCCGAGAACGGCATCGCGATCGACGTGCTCGTCCAGCAGGCATTGGCTCGCGGCGACACCGATCCGAAGTACCACAGCTACACCCGGCCATCGCTGCTCGAGGGCGAGGCCACCCACCGTGCCATCGTCCTCGCCCAGGTGGCGGGCAACACCCCGCTCTACATCGTCCACGTGTCGGCCAGTGACGCGCTGCTCGAAATTGCAGCCGCCCGCGACGCCGGCCACAACGTGTTCGCCGAGACCTGCCCGCAGTACCTGTACATGACGCTCGAAGAGACGCTGGCCAAGCCCGGCTTCGAAGGCGCCAAGTGGGTCTGCTCGCCACCGATCCGTTCGGCACACGATCACCACCACCACCAGGCCGACCTGTGGAAGGGTCTGCGCACGAACGACATTGCGATCGTGTCCACCGACCACTGTCCGTTCTGCATGAAGGACCAGAAGGAACTGGGACTCGGCAACTTCTCGGCGATCCCAAACGGGATGGGTGGAGTCGAGCACCGGATGGAACTGCTGTATCAAGGTGTCGTCAACAAAGAGATCACGCTCGAACGGTGGGTCGAGACCTGCAGCACGACTCCGGCCCGGATGTTCGGGATGTATCCGAAGAAGGGGATCATCGCGCCGGGCGCCGATGCCGACATCGTCGTCTGGGATCCGAACACCCAGACCAAAATCGGGATCAACGACAAGCACCACATGAACATCGATCACTCCTCGTGGGAGGGGTATGTGATCGATGGGGCGGTGGACACGGTTTTGTCGCGCGGGACCGTGGTGATCACTGGCAATGAATACGTCGGGCGTAAGGGGCATGGGCAGTTTGTCAAGCGCGGGCTCTCGCAATATCTGGTCTGACCGCTCTACCGCTCCGTCGGATCGCCCGGCGACCGCTCATCGCCATTCCCTCGGCTTGGGCTCGGTCAATCGGCGCTTCGTCGGTCCCCGGGCTCACCGCCTCCGCTCGTCGCTCGGCTCTGGGTCTGGCATGACATCTGAAATTGAAACTCGGCTTGGGTGGGGTGTCCCACTCGGCACAACCGTTATGGAAGAAGAGGAATGGGAACTATGAAGCGGATTTCGCATTGGGTTGGCGGGAAGGTTCTCGAAGGGAACTCGGGGCGGTCGGGGGTTGTTTGGCAGCCGGCCACTGGGGAGCAGCAGGCTTCGGTCGACCTTGCTTCTGCGGCAGAAATGTCTGCTGCCATTGCTGTTGCCAAGGCGGCGTTTCCGGCTTGGCGGGCGACGAATCTCTCGCGGCGGGCCGAGGTCATGTTCCGGATGCGCGAGCTGGTCGATGCCAACCGCAAGGAGATCGCGTCGCTGCTGTCGTCCGAGCACGGCAAGGTGATGTCGGACGCTCTCGGCGAAGTTGCTCGTGGGCTCGAGAACATCGAATTCGCATGTGGCGTGCCCAACCTGATGAAGGGCGGTTTCAGCGAGCAGGCATCGACCGGTCTCGACGTCTACAACATCCTTCAGCCGCTCGGCGTCGTCGCTGGGATCACCCCGTTCAACTTCCCGGCAATGGTTCCGATGTGGATGTTCGCCAATGCATTGGCGTGTGGCAACACGTTCATCCTCAAGCCGTCGGAGAAGAACCCGTCGGCGAGCATGTTCATCGGCGAGTTGCTCAAGCAGGCCGGTCTGCCCGACGGCTGCTTCAACGTGGTCAATGGTGACAAGGAAGCCGTCGACGCGATCTTGACCCATCCCGACATCGCAGCCGTCAGCTTCGTCGGCAGTACGCCGATCGCGAAGTACATCTACGAGACCGCCACCGCCAACGGCAAGCGCGTCCAGGCCCTCGGTGGCGCCAAGAACCACATGCTGGTGTTGCCCGATGCAGACCTCGACATGGCCGCCGATGCGGTCGTCAGTGCTGCGTACGGCTCCGCCGGCGAGCGCTGCATGGCAATCAGCGTCGTGCTCGCCGTCGACTCCGTCGCCGACGAGCTGATTGCCAAGGTCGCCGAGCGGATTCCGAACATCCAGGTCGGCCCAGCCAGTAGCGAAGGCAACGAGATGGGCCCGCTCATCACCGGTGAGCATCGCGACAAGGTCGCTGCATACGTCGCTGGGGCCGAGGCCGAAGGCGCCACGCTGGTGGTCGACGGGCGTGATGATGTGCCCGCCGACGGGTTCTTCCTCAAGCCGAGTCTGATCGACCACGCCAAGCCGGGGATGAAGGTCTACGACGACGAGATCTTCGGGCCGGTGCTCAGCGTGACCCGCGTCAGCGGCTACGACGAGGGCCTGCAGCTCATCAACGACAGCCCGTACGGCAACGGAACCGCGATCTTCACCCGTGATGGCGGCGCCGCCCGCCAGTTCCAGTTCGACGTCCAGGTCGGGATGGTCGGGATCAACGTTCCGGTTCCTGTCCCGGTCAGCTACTACAGCTTCGGTGGCTGGAAGGCGAGCCTGTTCGGTGACCAGCACATGTACGGCCCGGATGGGATCAACTTCTTCACTCGCAGCAAGGTCGTGACGTCGCGCTGGCCGGATCCGAGCACGTCGAGGATCGACCTCGGCTTCCCCCAGAACCGCTGACATGGATCTCGGCATCGTTCTCCAGACCAACCCACCGGCGGCGCGGGTGGTCGATCTCGCCAAGAAGGCCGAGACCTATGGGTTCAGTCATGTGTGGACCTTCGACAGCCACATCCTGTGGCAGGAGCCATACGTCATCTACAGCCAGATCCTGGCCGAGACCCGCAACATCGTCGTTGGACCAATGGTCACCAACCCGGCCACGCGTGACTGGACCGTCACGGCCAGCCACTACGCAACGCTCAACGAGATGTACGGCAACCGCACCGTGTGTGGGATCGGGCGCGGCGACAGCGCCGTCCGTCTCACCAACGGTGCCCCCGTCACGCTGAAGACACTGCGCGACAGCATCCACGTGATTCGCGAACTCGGCAACGGACGCGGGGTGGAGTACAACGGTTCCGAAATCAGGTTCCCGTGGGCCAGCAAGAGTCAGCTCGAAGTGTGGGTCGCGGCCTACGGGCCAAAGGCGCTCGCGCTTGCCGGCGAGGTCGGCGATGGATTCATCCTTCAACTGGCCGACTCCTCAATCGCCGAGTTCACGATCAAGGCGGTCCGCTCGGCGGCAACCGCCGCCGGCCGCAACGCCGACGACGTGACGATCTGCGTCGCAGCACCGGCATACGTCACCGACGGCACGCCCGAGCATCTTGCTTACGCCCGCGATCAGTGCCGCTGGTTCGGTGGCATGGTGGGCAACCATGTCGCCGACATCGTCAGCCGGTATGGCGATGATGCGCCGGTTCCCAAGGCGTTGACCGACTACATCAAGGATCGCCGGGGGTATGACTACAACGAACACGGACAGGCCGGCAACAGCCACACCTCGTTCGTCCCGGACGAGATCGTCGACCGGTTCTGCATCATCGGCCCGGTCGAAGAACACGTCCGCCGGCTCAAAGAACTCAAGGCGCTCGGCGTCGATCAGTTCTCGATCTATCTCCAACACGACGCCAAGGACGAAACACTCCGTGCCTACGGCGAGCGCGTGATGCCCGCAATTGCTGAAGCCGTCAAGGCCAAAACCTAAGATCGCTCGGGGACCAGTGGGGATGAGATGGGGGATCAGACAAAGTTGTTACGCAACGATGAACGCCGTGCGGCGAACGATGGAGCAGCATCGGCTCAGGACGGGGGGCAAGTAGTGTCGTCCGACGTGTTACCCGAGACTCCGCCCGCGATGATGTTGAACGGAATCACCAAGTCGTTTCCGGGTGTGCTCGCGCTTCGGGGCGTGTCGCTCGTCGTGCGGCCTGGGACGGTGCACGCCTTGTGCGGCGAGAACGGTGCCGGCAAGTCGACGCTGATCAAGATCGCGACCGGCGCTCAGCAGGCCGACAGTGGAACGATCGAGGTCGGCGGAGTGGTCCTGCACCGGCCGAATCGCCGTCAGATGCAGGCACGCGGTGTCCGTGCGATTTTTCAGGAGCGCCAGATCGCGAGCGACCTGTCGGTGACAGAGAACGTGCTTCTCGACCGGTTGCCGACCAGGTTTGGTCGGGTCGACTGGCGGCGGGCCAAGCACATGGCTGCCGAACGACTCGCTGCGCTCGAGATCGACATCGATCTCAACGCACCCGTGCGGTCGCTGACCGTTGCCCAGTTGCAGATGATGGAGATCGCCCGCGCAGTCAGCTTCGACGCTCGACTGGTCGTGATGGACGAGCCGACGGCGTCGCTCAGCCGTCACGAGGTCGAGCCGTTGTTCCGCATCGTCGATCGACTTCGTCGTGCGGGCGTCGCGATCCTGTTCATCAGCCACCACCTCGACGAGGTGTTCACCATTGCCGACGACGTCACTGTCATGCGCGACGGCGAGGTCGTTGCCCAGGGCCAGGCGAGCGACTTCACCCCGGTCAGCGTGGTCGAGGCGATGTTCGGTCGCAAGGTCGACATCACCCGGGTCGAGCGTGCGTCAGCCGATCGCAGCACGAACGTGCTGTTGGCGATCGACGGGGCGTGCAGCAACAAGCTCGATCACGTCACGCTCAGTGTCGCGTCCGGTGAGATCGTTGCCGTGACCGGAGGCGTCGGAGCCGGAGTTTCCGACTTGGCGCGTGTCGCTGCGGGGGCCATGCAGTGCGGGGCCGGCACGGTTGCTGTGGCAGATGCCAGCGGTGCGATGCGGTCGATCCGAGGCCGTCGCCAGGCGCTGTCACTCGGCGTCGCGTTTCTCCCGGCAGATCGGAAGCGCCAGGGCTTGTTGCTCGATCGCACCGTGTCGGACAACATCGTCCTTGGTCAGCAGGCCGACGGTCGCTCGATCGTTCTTCCGCCGAGCCGACTTCGCCGAGTCGCGACGCACCTGGTGCCCAGCGCTCGGGTCAAGACGGCCACCGTCGATGTGACGGTCGGAACGTTGTCCGGTGGCAACCAGCAGAAGGTGATGATCGGACGTTGGATGGGCGTCGACAGCAAAGTCCTGATCTTCGACGAGCCGACCGCCGGAATCGACATTGCCTCGAAGTTCGAGATCTACGCCGAACTGCGTCGACTTGCCGACGGGGGAGCTGCCGTGCTCATCTGTTCGACCGACTTCCAAGAAGTCGGGCAGGTCGCGGACCGGGTGATCGTGATGCGTTCGGGAAGAATCGTCGGCGAGGTCGCCGGCCACGATGCCACCGAACATCACCTCTTGCAGTTGGAATCAGGGTTGGAGATGTCGCAATGAGTGCCGACGAGATGAAGTTGAACGACGATCTGCTCGTGCCCGCCACCGCCTCGAGCGCGCCCCTCGGTCAGCGGATCTTCCGGTCCGATGCGGTGCGCTTCGTCGCTCCACTGATGATCGCAATCCTTGCGATCTCGATCTACACCAACAACGAGAACGGCAACTTTCTCGGTAGCGACAACATCAAGAACATCCTCTTGCAGGTGTCGGTGCTCGGCATCATCGCGATCGGTCAGACGTTCCTGATCGCTGCCGGCCAGCTCGACCTCTCGGTTGCCACCTTGGCGGCTCTGGCCGGGGTGATCGGAGCAACCCGGATCAACGACGGCGGTTCAGAATTGTGGGCCGTCGTGCTGGTGCTCATCGTCTGCGGCACGATCGGCCTGATCTGGGGCTTGCTCGTCGCTGGTCTGCGGATTCCGCCGTTCATCCTCACCCTCGGCGGCACCAGTCTTTTCGCCTCGATCGCGCTCCGTATCTCCAAGAGTTCGCCGGTACCTGCTCGCGAGCGGTTCGAATGGCTCGGGCGGATGAACGTCTTGGGATTGCAGACGCCGATCTGGTACTTCCTGATCATCACCGTCGTCGCTGCGATCGTGATGCGCTACACCCGCTTCGGACGACATGTGTACGCCACCGGTTCGAACGAGGAGGCGTCGTACCTGACCGGTATTCCCACGGCCCGGACCAAAGTCCTGTGCTTCGTGATCTCGAGCACGCTGTCGGGTTTCGCCGGTCTGGTCGGGATGGCCCGGATCTCCACCGGTGACCCGCGGGTCGGGTCGCAGTTGGCGCTGCAAGCGATCGCCGCAGTGGTGCTCGGAGGCGCAACCCTTGCCGGCGGTCGCGGCTCGCCACTCGGGACGTTCGTCGGGGTCGTCCTGCTTGCCGTCGTACAATCTGCGCTGACGTTCAACAACGTCCAGACGTTCTGGAACGACGCCGTCTTCGGTGGCGTTCTCATCTTTGCCGTGGTCGTCACGGCGGTCGGCGATGTTCGCCGCCGTCGGGTCGGAGCGCGGCCCGTGATGTCCAATTGGGTCCAGAGATCACCGTCTCAGGATCCGTCGGCAGCAATTCAACAACAAGGGGAGATACAGCATGAATGAGTCATTTTCGAATCTGGGTCGACGTCGGTTCCTGCAGGTTTCTGCCGGACTCGCCGGGGCAGGCCTGCTCGCTGCGTGCGGCAGTGATGCGAAGAAAGCCGACACGACGACCGCACCGTCGACAGCCGCAACCACCGCCGCTTCGACCGGTGACACGACGGCAGCGTCCACCGTCGCGACGGGCGGCACGGCCGGTCCGACCGAGGGTGTCATCGGTGTGACCCTCAACGGTCTGAACGAGTACACCAAGGGTGTCGCCACCGGCGTCTACAAGGCGATCGAGGGAACCAAGTACACAATCGAAGTGGTTCAGGTCAACTACGACGCCGCGCAGGAACTTGCCGCAGCTGAAGCATTCCTCGCCAAGGGTGTCGTCGGGCTCGTGATCCAGCCCAATACCGCGGAGTCCGCCGGTGCCGCAGCCGAAAAGGCCGTCGCCAAGGGCGTGCCGGCCGGCAACTGCATCTGGCCCGGCCCGAGCGATGCCGACAAGTTCTTCGTGGGCGTTGCCGAGATCGACTCGGTCGAAGGCGGCCGTCTGATCGGCGAATACCTCAAGGCCAACGTCACGCCGGGCAAGATCTGCGTCGTCCAAGGCGTCGTCGGTCAGGGATTTTCGGAGCGGATCGACGAGGGCCTCGACAAGGCACTCGAGGGCACGGACTTCGAGATCGTCGTCCGTGAGCAGGCCTTCTTCGATCGCACCCAGGCAGTGGGCGTCGTCGAAAAGGCATTCCAGGCCCACCCTGACCTCACCATTGTCCTCGGCTATTCGGCGTCGATGTCGAACGGCATCTCGCAGTGGCTCAAGGACCAGGGCAAGGACACGATTGTTCACATCTCCTCCGACGCCGACGACGAGATGATCGGCTGGTTGAAGACGCCGTACCTGCAAGCCACGCGCTACTACTCGTCGGCTCAGACCGGCTTGATCGCTGCCAACGCGGTGATCGCCTCGCTGAAGGGCGAGACGCCTCAGTTCCGGACCATCATCGAGCAGGTCATCGCGACTGCCGACGACATCGATTCGGTCGTGGCGGCCAACCCGTACATGTTCGCGGAGTACAAGGACAAGGTTCAGAACATCTAGTTCACGTTTGGGCGGTGGCCCCCTTTCGGGGGCCGCCGCTGGTTGTCGCAATCACAAGGTTGAGGAAGAGGGAATCATGGACACCGTTCCAGTCATCGACATCGCCCCGTTCCTGGCGGGCTCGCCCGACGGAATCGCGTCGGTCGCGAAGCAGATCGCACACGCATGCGAGGAGATCGGATTCTTCCAGATCACCGGCTACGGCGTCTCCGAGGAGTTCATCCAGGAGGTGTACGACATGAGCCGCCGCTTCTTCGACCTGACCGAGGCCGAGAAAGCCGTCGCGGCCCAGCCCGCGCCTGGACAGGTTCGCGGTTGGACAGCGGTCGGCATGGAAGGTCTGTCGTATTCGCTCGGCGAGGCGGCACCCGGCGACCTCAAAGAAAAGATGGACATGGGCCCGTTCGACGTGCCCGCCGACGACTATCACCACGGTGAGCAGGCGGGTCCTCACTTCGCTCCCAACGTGTGGCCCGATGCGCTACCAGAAATGCGACCGATCTGGGAGAGGTATTTCGCCGAGATGAGCGAGGTCTCACGTCAGGTGATGCGGATCTTCGCCGTCGGTCTCGGCCTCGACGTCGACTATTTCGAGGACAAGGTCGACGAGCACATCAGTATGTTCAGGGCGCTGAACTATCCCGACCAGGTCGAGCCGCCGTTGCCCGGCCAATTGCGCGCCGGCGCCCACTCCGATTACGGCAGCCTCACCCTGCTGCGCCAGGAGCAACGCCCCGGCAGCCTGCAGGTGATGACCAAGAGCGGCCAGTGGTTCGATGTCCCCGCGATCAAGGGTGCGCTCGTCGTCAACATCGGCGACCTGATGTCCGAGTGGACCAACGACCGATGGGTGTCGACTGTTCACCGGGTCATCAACCCGCCCCGCGACGAAGCGAACGACTCGCGCCGGATCTCGTTGGTGTTCTTCCACCAGCCGAACTACGACGCAATGATCTCATGCCTGCCGACGTGTCTCAAGCCCGGCGAAGCGCCCAATCACACGGCGATCACGTCCGGCGATCACCTGTTCTCCAAGTTCGTCAAGCAGTCGACATTCGGCCAAGGCGTGACGGCATGAGTGTCGGGATCTCGCTTGCCAGTTTCATCAGCGCCGACTTCGTTGCGCTGTTCGAGTTCTATTCGACGACATTCGAACTGCCCGAGGTGGTGGACCTGCACAGCGACATCTTCCGCGGTGCCGATGCTTCAGGGGTCACGATCGGGTTCTCGGCGCCAGTCGTGTACGAGATGCTCAACATCCAGGAATGGGCCGATCCGAAGGGCACGACCCAATACCTGACATTCGAGTGCGAGAGCGATGACGCCGTCACCGCTGCGACAGATCGAGCGATCGCCAACGGCGCCCGGTTGCTGCACGATCCCTACGAGACCTACTACGGCGCCTATCAATCGGTGCTCGCCGATCCCGACGGCAACGTGTTCCGGATCAATCACTTCCGCTCATGAGCGAGGTCGCGGCTGCTCCGGTACCGGTTCCCGTGTCGGTCACATCGACGAAACGGGTCGCGTTCGTTGCCCATTGTCTGATCAACCAGAACGCCAAGGTCCAAGAGTTCGCCCGATCGCCCGGTGCGGTCCCCGGCGTGACCGAGCGTCTTCGTGCCCACGGTTACCGGATTCAGCAACTGCCGTGCCCGGAAATGGCCTTTGCTGGTGTCGACCGATGGTGGCAGGGGCGGGAACTGTACGACAAGGCAAACTACCGCCGTCACTGCCAGATCATGGCGGCCAACATGGCCGAGCCGATCGCCGAGTTCTACCGGCGTGGCTACGAGGTCGTCGTAATCGGCCTCGACGGCAGTCCGTCGAGCGGTGTGCGATACACCGGCAAGGCCAAGAACTGGGGCGGCCGCCCACACGCCGTCGACGGCGACTACGAGGTCGTCGAAGGGATGGGCGTGTGGATGGAAGAACTCAAGCTCGGGCTCGAGCAGCGCGATATCCCGTGGCCGAGAGCGAGTGGTTTGTTGCTCGACAGGACCGACTGGGATGAAGCTCGTGATCTGCCGGCGTGTCTCAACGATCTCGACGAGTTCCTCGCGGGCGGGGGATCGACCGCTGAACTCCCGACCCAGGCGGTGTCCGATGCTGCATCCTGACCCACGGGCGTACCGGGTGGCGTTGGTTGCCGATGCGATCGTCAACGAGGGTGCCGCGGGCTACGACGCCGTTGCGCTCCTCGATGATGCAGCGTTCGGAGTTGTCGTGCTGCCTCCATCTGATTTCACGGTGTCGACCATTGGTTCGATCGTCGAATACGTCATCGATGACCTCGTCGACTACCGCAACAAGGGATACGCGATCGTGGTCGTCGGAAGCACCCGACTGCCCCAATTCGGGGTCTGGTCCGATCATGTCGACGCCGAGACGACACATCGCGGCATCGACCCATTCGACCGGTTCGACGTGGACGGCACGACCGAGGCAGACCTCGTGGCGTTCTTGTCCGCCGCTGTGCCGTCGGCCGTGCGCACATGAGGAGTTCCGCGTGCAAATCCGCGGGAGTTTGCGGCCGAACTGCACACGGTGTGGCGGGTCTCTGCGAGAGGCAGTGATTGGGCAGTGATTGGGCAGTGATTGGTCAGCGAGTGATCCGGGCACCGGCGACCGGTGTCGCTGAGAGGCTGCCCAATTGGTACGGTCGTCGCCGTGGGGAAGCGGAATCGAGCCAGAGAACAGCGTGCACAGGGTTTCCAAGCCCCGGTCGAGAAGGTCGTGACAGAACAGGAGCGGGCAGCGAAGCTGTTCGTCGAGAGCGTCAAGGCCCACGATGCAGCCGACAAGGCCGAACGTCAGCGGGTCAAGGATGCTGCCGAGCGGGTCGCACTGCACGCTCAACTGCAGTCGAACAAGCAGAGCGCGGCAGACCTGATCAAGCGATTGCGAGCATCTGAGCGAAAGGGCACACAGATCGTCGAGGCCGAGGCCGCTTATCGTGTTGCACTGGCCGAACTGCAGGAGTTCGAGACAGGCATTCGTCCGCACTGGGCGCCAGCACCACCACCGATCGCGAATGACGATGGCACCGTCGATTCGAGCGGCGACGTCGATTCGAGCGGCGACGCCGATTCGGGCGGCGACGCCGATTCGGGCGGCGACGAGGGCGCCTCGGCCGGATGACGGACAGCCGCACGAGCGGCTTGATCCGGTGGACTCCCGGACTGTTCGTGCTGCTGTGGAGCACGGGCTTCGTCGCTGCTCGCTACGCGACCATCGACGCCGGACCATTGAGCTTTCTGGCGGCGCGGTTCGTCTGTGCAGCATCGATCCTGTGGGTCGTGGCCGTTGTGATCCGAGCGCCGCGGATCGAGCGACGGCAGGTCGGATGGGCATCGGCAACGGCAGTCGGGATGCATGTTCTGTATCTCGGCGGCATCTTCTGGGCGATCGCCCAAGGGTTGCCGACCGGCCTCAGCGCGCTGATCGCCGGGCTCCATCCTGTGGTCACCTCGGTGGCCGGGCGATGGGTCCTCGGTGAGCGGCTGTCCACTCGGCAGTGGTTCGGTATCGGACTCGGCGTGATCGGCGTGGTCGTCGTCGTGATCGACCGGATGCAGGCCCAAGCCGGTGACGTCACCGGGCCCACCCTGATCGCGATGGTGGTGGCGGTGGTCGGGATGGCGGCTGGGACGCTCGTCCAACGGGGGCGTGGAGCGACGATGCCGCTGGTGCGCGGCACCGCCGTCCAGTACACGTCGGCGGCTGCGATCCTGTTGGTCGCAGCGGTCGCCGACGAGGGATGGGACTTCCATCCGAGCGCTCGGCTGTGGTTCTCGCTCGGATGGGCGGTTCTGGTGCTGTCGATCGCAGCCGTGTTGATCATGATGATGCTGCTCCAGCGCCAAGCGGCGGCCAAGGTCAGCAGCCTGTTCTTCCTGACCCCGGCGTTGAGCACGATCGAGGGCGCTTGGCTGTTCAGCGAGCGGCTCGGTGCCTTGGCGTGGCTCGGCCTCGTCGTCGCGCTGTTCGGCGTGTTCTTGACCACGCAGAACCGATCGATGCAGAACCGATCGACTCAGCCCGGCTCGAGTCAGCCGGTGTAGCGGGCATCGGCGAGGTCGAGGACCTCGTCGATGATGTCCAGACCCTGCAGCACTTCGTCGACCGGGGTGTTGATCGGCGGAACAATGTGGATCCGGTTGAAGTGGGCGAACGGCCACAGGCCACGCTGCTTGCAGGCCGCGACGAGCTCGTTCATCGGGGCTGCATCGGCGCCCGAGGCGTTGTACGGCACGAGCGGGGCGCGGGTGTCGCGGTTGGTCACGAGATCGAGTGCCCAGAACACGCCGAGGCCGCGCACTTCGCCGATCGAAGGGTGCTTGTCCTGCAGTTTGGCGAGCGCAGGCGCGATCGTGTCGGTGCCGAGAGCCCGGGCGTGCTCGATCAGGCCCTCTTCTTTGAAGATGTTGATGCTGGCGACAACGCTGGCACAGGCCAGCACGTGTCCGCTGTAGGTGAGGCCGCCCGGATATTGGCGGTCCTTGAACGTGGCCGAGATCTTGTCGCTGATGATCACGCCACCGATCGGCAGATAGCCGCTGTTGCTGCCCTTGGCCCAGGTGATCAGGTCGGGCGTGACGTCCCAGTGATCGACTGCGAACCACTCGCCGCAGCGCCCGAAACCGGCCATCACTTCATCGGCGATGTACACGATGCCGAATTCGTCGCAAATGTCGCGGAGACCCTGCAGGTAACCGGGAGGGGGAACGAGGATGCCATTGGTGCCGACCACGGACTCGAGGATGATGCAGGCAATGGTCGATGCGCCTTCGACCATGATGGTCTCGCGGAGGTGGGCGAGCGCCCGCGCGGATTCCTCTTCCGGCGATGACGAGTAGAAGTTGCTGCGATATTCGAACGGACCCCAGAAATGGACGATGCCGGAGACGCCGGTCTCGCTGGCCCAACGACGCGGGTCGCCGGTGACGGCGATCGATCCGCCGGTCGCACCGTGGTAGCTGCGGTAGGTCGCAAGCACCTTCTGGCGTCCGGTGTGCAAGCGCGCCATCCGGATCGCATTGTCGGTGGCCTCGGCTCCACCGTTGGTGAAGAACACCATGTTGAGATTGCCCGGTGCGAGCTCGGCAATCAGACGGGCCGCCTCGCTGCGCGACTCGTTGGCATGGAACGGCGCGATCGTGCACAGCTTGCCGGCTTGCTCTTGGATCGCGGCGACGAGCTTGGGGTGCTGATGGCCGATGTTGACGTTGACCAATTGGCTTGCGAAATCGAGGTAACGCTTGCCGTTCTCGTCCCAGAACCAGCTGCCCTCGCCGCCGGTCACGACGATCGGGTTGAGCGCACCCTGGGCCGACCAGCTGTGGAACACGTGCTTGCGATCGTTGGTGTATGTGACGGAATGTGCAGCATCGACAGCGGTCATCTTGCCATCGTATTCGATACATGCTGTGGTGTACAGACTGCCCTTTGTGCCCGTACAAAAAGGATTTAGCGGTGATGAATGGGGTTTGTCAGACACTCAGCACGGGAAGAGGCGACATATGTACAAACGCACCATTGCTGCCGTTCTCACCGTTGCAAGCCTTGCCGTAGCCGGCTGCAGCTCCGACACCCGACAATCGATCAAGACCGATGTCGAGACGGCCGTCACCGAGGTCGGCGCGGCGATCGACAACGCAACCAAGGACGCCGCTGAGGCGGCCGCTCGCACTATCGCGACCCAACAGGGCGAGGAGCAGTTCGTCAATGCCGGCCACACCCTCGACGGCCCCCTGACTTGCGAAGCCACGATCGCAGATGGCGTGACCTCGATCAACATCAGCTGCACCGGCACGACCAAGGACGGCAAGCCAGCAGCGCTGACCGGCACGACCAACGAGCTTCCCGGCGCATCAGTGGTGTCGCTCAACGGTCAGTTCAGCGGCACTGTCGACGGGACCGAAGTGTTCTCGACCCAGCGACTCGGCGGCTGACCTCGCACCCTCGCAATCCGCTGATGTCGGCAGCGTTCGGTAAGGTCGACACATGGGTCAGATGATCGAATTCAAGAGCAATGGCGGCACGTGTTCCGGTTATGTCGCTGGCGACAGTGGTCCGGGCGTGCTCGTGATCCAAGAATGGTGGGGTCTCAACGATCACATCAAGGACATCGTTGACCGGTTCGCCGCCGAGGGATTCGTTGCGCTCGCTCCTGACCTGTACCACGGCGAGATCACCACCGAGCCCGATGGTGCCGGCAAGTTGATGATGGCGCTGAACATCGCCGACGCGTCCAAGGAATTGTCCGGTGCGATCGACGAACTGCAGAGCCGCACAGGCCGCGACAAAGTCGGCGTGGTCGGTTTCTGCATGGGCGGTGGGCTGGCGCTCGTCGTCGCCTGCAACCGCCCGGACGCCGTTGCAGCATGCGCGCCGTTCTACGGGTTGATCCCGTGGGAGAGCGGGCAGCCCGACTGGTCGAAGTTGGAGGCCAAGGTCGAGGGCCACTACGCCCGCGACGATCACTTCTTCACCCCCGAAGCCGCCGAAGCGTTGCAGACCCAACTGCGCAATCTCGGCAAGGACGCGACGTTGATGATCTACAACGAGAGTGACCACGCGTTCTTTAATGACACCCGGCCCGAGGTTTACAACGCCGAGTCGGCCGCAACGGCGTGGGCCCGGGTACTCGACCTGTTCCGCACCACGCTCTAAGCCGGATCCCAGGGCGTCAGCCGAGTGCGGCGATTGCGTCGGCGGTCGCGATCGCGCGACGGGCGTTGGCGACGTGCAGGTTCTCGATCATCCGGCCGTCGACCGTGATCACGCCACGACCCTCGCGCAGGCCCTCGTCGAAGGCATCGATGACCCGCCGGGCATGGGCGACTTCATCGTCACTCGGTGCCCAGACATCGTTGGCGATGTCGACCTGGCCGGGATGGATCAAAGTCTTGCCGTCGAATCCCATCTCGGCACCCTGCACGCACTCGTCACGGAAACCTTCGAGGTTCTTGACATCGTTGTAGACCCCGTCGAGGATGACCTTGCCGGCCTCTCGCGCCGCGGCGAGCGACACCGCGAGATGGGCCAGAAGCGGATGGCGTCCTGGCACCAAGCCCGCCCGCAGTTCGCGAGCGAGGTCGTTGGTACCCATCACGAGTACCGAGACTCGCGAGTGAGCGCTGATGGCGCGTACGTCGAAGATCGCGGTCGGGGTCTCGATAATCGCCCAGATCGTGAGCGTGTCCGGGGCGCCCGCAGCGTCGAGCATCCGCGAGACGTGATCGAGCGCAGCCACCGACGACACCTTCGGGATCACGACGGCAGATGCACCGGACGTCGCCGCAGCGGCAAGGTCATCTGCGCCCCATTGGGTGTCGAGACCGTTGCAGCGAATGGTGAGTTCGCGATTGCCGTACTCGCCCGACAAAGCCGCGGCGACGGCATTGGGTCGAGCCGACTCCTTCGCGTCCGGCGCGACGGCGTCTTCGAGATCGAAGATAATCGCGTCGGCCGCAATCGACTTGGCCTTCTCGAGCGCCCGCTCGTTGGCCGCTGGCATGTACAGCACAGAACGGCGAGGGCGAAGCGAGTCGTCCGGGACCGCGGTCGTGTGGGTCATCGTCGGCTCCTCAGAATCCGTAAGCGGCAGCGAGTTCGGGATCTCGGTCAGCGAGATCGTGGGCGAGTTGCAGCACCACCAAGCACTGCTTGACGCTGGCATCGTCTTCCATCTTGCCGTCGAGCATGACAGCGCCCGTGCCGTCACCCATTGCATCGACGACCCGCTGAGCCTGGGCGACATCGGAGGGGCGAGGGCTGAAGACCCGCTTGGCGATCTCGATCTGGACCGGGTGGAGGTTCCACGCGCCGACGCATCCGAGCAGGTAGGCATTGCGGAACTGGTCCTCACAGGCAACGACATCCTTGATGTCACCGAAGGGTCCGTAGAACGGGAGGATGCCGTACATTGCGCAGGCGTCGACCATTCGGGCGAGGGTGTAGTGCCACAGGTCCTGCTGAAACGTCGCCCGAGGCGCTTCGGGATCGTCGGCGGAGGCGTCGACCCGTACGACGTAGTCGGGGTGACCGCCGCCGACGCGGGTGGTCTTCATCCGCCGGTTGGCGGCGAGGTCGGCCGGCCCGAGCGACAGGCCCTGCATCCGGCGTGATGCACCGCAGATCTCCTCGACGTTGACCATCCCACGAGCGGTTTCGAGGAGCGCGTGGACAAGGATCGGCTTGGTCAATCCGGCCTTGGCCTCGAGCTGGGCGAGCAGGCGATCGACGTAGTGGATGTCCTCCGCGCCCTCGACCTTGGGGATCATGATGACGTCGAGCTTGTCGCCGATCTCGGTGACGAGCGTCGTCAGGTCGTCGAGACCCCACGGCGAATCGAGGCTGTTGACGCGGGTCCAGAGTTGGGTCGTGCCCATGTCCGCCGTCTTGGCGAACTCGACCAGCCCATCGCGGGCGGCTTGCTTCTCCGACATCGGGACGGCGTCTTCGAGGTTGCCGAGCAGGATGTCGACCGTGGGGATGATGCCCGGCAGCTTGGCGACCATCTTGGCGTTGGCCGGCGGGAAGAAGTGGATCACCCGGCTCGGCCGGAACGGGATCTCCCGCAGCGGTTGCGGGGCACCGACAGCGAGCGGCTTGAAGAAATCTCGGGGACTACGCACGGCACCCGACCCTAGTTAACCTGCGGTGCCGTGACCTACCTCGCCACCGCCGACTTCGACGCAATCCTGTTCGATGCGGGCGGCATCTTGCTGCTGCCGGACCCGACCGTGCTCGGCCCATTGCTCGCTCCCTATGGCGGTGATCCGTCGATCGATGCTCACGTTCGTGCCCACTATCACTCGATGGCGGTCAAGTCTGCGGCGGGTGCAGGCGAGACGTTGTGGCACGAGTACAACGTCGCCTACTGCGAATCGATCGGCGTGTCGACCGCCGATGTCGCCTACGCAGCAAACGTGTTGGAGGTCACCCGCAACACGTACATCTGGCGCTGGCCGGTGCCCGGCGCCGCTCAGATGCTGGCCGATCTCGATGCGCTGCACGTGCCGATCGGAGTGGTCTCGAACGCGAGCGGTCAGATCGAGGAAGTACTCGCGCGCACCGGGATGTGCCAGGTCGGTGACGGCCCGAACACATCGGTCCGGGTGGTGGTCGACAGCCATCACGTCGGCGTTGCCAAACCCGACCCGCGAATCTTCGACTTCGCCCTGGCGTCTTTCCCAGAGTTCGATCTCGACCGCATCGCCTACGTCGGTGACTCGGTGACGATGGACATCGGCGGGGGGAGCGCGGCTGGTCTGCACCCGATTCTGTTCGACCCCTACGACGATCATCCCGATGCCGACTTCACCCGGATCCGGTCGCTCACAGATCTGATGGCACGTTCGTGATGGGCTGTTCGTGATGGGATGTTCGTGATGGGATGTTCGTGATGAGGACAGGACCACATCCGTTGCTGGCGATCCTGGACGCCGCCGCCGATGGTCGCTTCCCCGCCGCCGACGGCGGGGTCATCTATTCGCCGGCATTCGACGACGAGCGGGAGGCGGTGATCGGGTTCACCGGCCACGCCGTGATCGCATCTCGACTCGGATCGGACCGGTTCGCCGATCTTCAACCCGACGGTTTCGGTGCCGCCTACTCGCCGGCGCTGCTGCTGCGACTGGCCGAGGGCGGCACAGTCGGCGACATCGACGTGATGCTCGTTGGTCGCGGCACCGGTATCGGCTCAGCGATCGACCGGACTGATCGGTGGGACGACCACAACCGGGCCAGGTTCGCGAGGCAACTGCGCCGTGATGTCGATGTCTACGGCGACGAGCGCGGCTTCTTCACGATCGGCACCGGCCTGGCCGGACGCCGCGAACTCAGCATCGAGATCGTTGACACACTGCACGGCTCCGGCGTCGGGAGAACAATGATCACCGAGTCACTCGCCGCGCTACCCGCCGGCGAACTGCTCTACGCCGGCATCGCTCCGGGCAACGCGCGCAGCCTGCGCTCGTTCCTCGCCAGCGGATTCGTCCCGATCGGCAGTGAAGTCGTCATCACCCCGTTCACCCCCAACACGTACCGCTGATCGATCGAGTTCGGGATCAGGCAGCGGTCGTGGCGGTGTCGATCAGGCGGCGGGCGATGACCTTCAGGCACAGGGTCTCGTCAGCACCCTCGAAGATGCTCAGGACGCGAGCATCGACGAACAGACGCGAGACGCTGTACTCCTCCGCGTAGCCGTAGCCGCCGTGGATCTGCATGGCTTCGCGGCTGACCCACTCGGCGGCCCGGCACACGTAGGCCTTGACCATGCTGGCTTCTGCTGCGCCCTCGCCCTTGCCCATCAGCATCGCGACGTGGTACGAGAACTGGCGGCTGGCCTGGATCAGGACGGCCATCCGGCCCAGCTTGGCCTGGGTCAGTTGATACTCCATGATGTTCTTGCCGAACACATTGCGATTGTCGGCGTAGTCGAGTGCTGCTTCGTACGCAGCCTGCATCACGCCGATCGCTCGTGCGGCGGTTTGGAGCCGGCCGTTCTCGAACCCGGCCATCTGGTAGTAGAAACCTTGGCCCTTGCCGCCCTCTTCGCCGATCAGGTTCTCGGCGGGCACCCACCAGTTCTCGAGCGCGATCTCGTAGCTGTGCATCCCGCGGTAGCCAATGGTGTCGATCGGACGACCCTCCATCTTGCCGGCGGTGCCGTCGGGTCGTTGGTCCTGGGCGAACTCGAATCCGTGAGCTTCACCCCGCGGCTTGGGGACGATGAACACGCTCAGACCGCGATGGGTCTTGGCGCGATCGGGGTCGGTGCGAGCGAGCAGCATCAGCACATCGGCACGAGCCCCGAACGTGCACCAGGTCTTGACGCCGTTGATCACGTAACCGGGCTCACCGGTCGGGCCTGCGGCTGCGGTCGCGGTCACCTTGATTCCGGCCACGTCGCTACCGAAGTCGGGTTCGGTGACTGCCACCGCAGCCATCACCTCGGCGGTCGCGAGCTTGGGCAGCCAGGCTTGCTTCTGGGCCTGGGTGCCGCCCTTGACGAGGGCCCGGGTAAGGATCTCGGGGCGGGTGATCAGCGATCCGCCGATGCCGAGCGAACCGCGAGACAGTTCTTCGGTGGCGACGACCATGCCGATGTATTCGTTCTCGTCCCCCTCGCTGAAGCCGCCGAACTCGGCCGGGACACTGAGCCCGAACGCCCCCATCTCGGCCAGCCCGCTGATGATCTCTTCGGGAACATCGGCGTTGTCCCGATGCACATGTTCGGCGCGTGGTGCAATGACCTTCTCGGCGAAGGCTCGGAATGTGTCCTGGACCATCTCGAAGTCGTCGCTGAGGTGGCGAGGGCCGGCGACGGTGGCCAGCGAGGCAACGAATTCGGGCGAGCGGAACGTCTCGAGAAACGAGTGGGCGTCACGCATCGGGGCAGTGGGGATGCCCCATGCAGTTTCGCGACCGGCGACGCGGGCGATCAGGTCGTGGACCATGTCGGCTGCGAACGCACACGTGATCCGAGCCTCATCGTCACCCTTGGCGCCGTAGTCGAGCATCGATCGAGCCGTGGCAACGGCAGAGGCCGCATGGGCGATGTCGTAGGCGACGACCTGATTGACATCGGGTCCACCCGTTGCGGCGAGATGACGGATTGCTGTGTCCACCACACCCTGGGCGAGTTCGATGACGTCGTTGGCGGCCTGCAGGTCGGGTGTGGTCATGTCGAGAATGTTACCGACGGGTACGCCAGTCACCCAGGCCGAACACGGACGGGCAGTCGGAGCGGGGCCGGGTAGGGCGGGCGGTCTCGACGCGAGAGGCGACCACGTCCAGTGCCTGCCGACAGTCGGTCATGCCCAAAGCGCCGGCCACGATGTCGGCCGAACTCGCTCAAACGGCATCCACGGAGCACTCACAGCAGGGAACTCGCGGAGACAGTGACTCCGTGGAGTCAAAATGAGCGGCGAACGGGCAGTGCGCTGGATCGGCTCGCCGCGACCGGTAACAATCGGGCATGGCCGATCTCACCCTGTGCGTCTACTGCGGAACCAACGTCGGCAATTCGCCGGCCTACCTGGAGGCCGCCACCGACCTCGGCACCGCAATGGCGGCGGCCGGTATCGGCCTGGTCTATGGCGGCGGCAAACTCGGCCTGATGGGAGCCATCGCCGATGCCGTGCTTGCCGGTGGGGGAGACGTGGCTGGTGTCATCCCGCAGAGCCTTGTCGATGTCGAGCTCGCCCACGATGGCCTGACCCGGCTCGACGTGGTCGACTCGATGCACACCCGCAAGGCCCGCATGGCCGAGTTGGCGACGGGCTTCGTCGCCCTCGCCGGCGGGTTCGGTACGTTCGAGGAATTGCTCGAAGTGCTGACCTGGAACCAACTCGGCTTCATCCGCAAACCGGTCGTCCTGTTCGACATCGCCGGCTTCTACTCCCCGTTGCTGGCCATGTTCGACCAGGCCGTCGAGGCAGGGTTCGTGCGTGGCGAACATGCGGCGCTCGCCCAGCGGGCCACGAGTGTCGACGAGGTCATCGCGCTCGCGTCCGCACCGGCACCGGCGACGCCGCACAAGTGGATCGACCGCGAAGCAAGTCAGCTGGAGTCGACGGCGGAGGCCGCCGATCTCAGGTCGTGATCCTGATTCTGCGGAGCACCTCGGCCATGGCTTCGGCGGACGACCTGAGCATGTCCACGCCGACGTCCTGAACGGGCTCGCTGCGCAGCTGAACGACCTCGTCGATCGTTGCGGCCCAGGCGCCGCCGAGGAGTTCGGCCGCCCACGAGCCGGCGGCCGACTTCGAAGCGACATCTCCGGTGTTGACGGTGTAGAGCATCCGGGTCGCTCCGAGCAGACACCACTCCGGGACCGAACTCGGCAGTGTCGATCCCGGCGCGAGTTCGCCGATCGCGCCGCGCAGGTCGGCCAACACGCCGGCCCAGTATGCGTCGGCGTTGTCGCGCACGAACCGCCTGCGATCTGGGGTGTCGAGTGGGATCTGGAGCTCGTTCGGTTGCGGGCCGCGCAGGCTGATGCCGTACATCGCCAGCGTGTACCACGTGACGGGATTGATCTCGAAGCACTCGGCGTCGTGATGGAACACGCCGTCGAGCATCCACGGTCGGGTCACCCCCACCGGCGGCAGGGTCAGGTCGCCCCACGCCAGAAACGGCCCATCGATATTGGTCCCCGGGAACCGATTCATGAACATGGCATGGGCGGCGCGCAGTGTTCCGGACACGTCGTCGTCTGCCGGCTCGGCCGTGATCGCGATGATGTCGATGTCGCTGCTGTGCGGCTGCCAGTCTTCGAGCGCGATCGAGCCGACGACGTACACCCCCTCGACGAGCTCGGGGGCGACCTCGTCCATTGTCTGGATCCACGCCTGCGCTGTCTCGAACCATGCTCCGGTTTCGGCCATGGATCCGAGCTTGGCATGTGTTGGCGTAACACGTCGCGCGGGTGCGCGCTACGTTCGCAAGCGTGAGTGACCTTTCCCAACAATCCGCCGTCGATCGAAGCGCACTCGATGCAGCACTTGCGGCGATCGCTGCGATCGAAGGCGACGGCGGTGTCTCGCTGGCCACGCTGGTGGTGCACCAGGGCGAGATCGTCGCCGAACAGTACGGGCCCGAAGTCGATGCCGACACCAGGCTGATCTCGTGGAGCATGGCCAAGAGCATCACCCAGGCCGCGCTCGGCATGCTCGTCAAGGACGAACTTCTCGACATCGACGACCCTGCCCCGGTGCCGGAGTTCGCCGGCACCGACAAGAGCGCCATCACAGTCAGCGACCTGTTGGCGATGAAGTCGGGGCTCGAGTTCGTCGAGGACTACGTCGACGACGCGGTGTCGCACTGCCTCGACATGCTGTACGGCACGGGCATCAACGACCATGCCCACTACGCCGCGTCGCTCCCGCTGCAGCACCCACCCGGGGAGGTGTGGAACTACTCGTCCGGCACCACCAACATCCTCAGCCGCCTTGCGGGAACCGTGATCGGCAATGGAACGCCGAGCGAGCCGACCACGCGCCACTTCCTCGAGCAGCGCCTGTTCCGCCCTCTGGGCATGAAGAGCGCGGAGCCGAAGTTCGACATGGCCGGCACGTTCGTCGGGTCGTCGTACGTGTACGCGACAGCACGAGACTTCGCCAGGTTCGGCTACCTCTACCTACGCGACGGCGTGTGGGACGGCGAACGGCTGTTG
>JBDSDH010000054.1:0-16855 GCA_039920665.1 Ilumatobacteraceae bacterium | reverse complement strand
ACCGAGCCGCGACCGGTCGTGAACACGATGACCTGGGCGCCGCACGCCATCAACTCGCCGATCTCGGCATTGTCGCTGATGTTCGGAAACCCCCAACGCAGGTCGCCGTCGGGGACCACGTCGAGCAGGTACAACCCGGGAGTGGGAGCAAGTTCGGTCGGCTTGAGCAGCCCGCTGATCGGTGACGTGCCGCTCTTGAGATAGGCGCCGAGCGACTTCTCTTCGATCGTCGTGATCCCGCCGTCGGCGTTGCCCGGCGCGAAACTGGGCTGTCCCATTGCGTCGTAGTAGGCCGACGCCTTGCGGACTGCGGCGTCGAGTTCTTCGCCGAGCGCCTCGGTGATCGCCCGGCGCCGGAGCGGCGCTTCGCAGCCGATCAGCTCGCCGGTCTCTTCGAAGATGCCTGTACCGCCGGCTGTGATGATCGCGTCGAAAGCCGAGCCGACAGCTGGATTGGCGGTCAGCCCGCTGGTGCTGTCGGAACCGCCGCAGATGGTTCCGACGACGAGATGCTCGAGGCCGATGCTCTCCCCTTGAACCGCTTCGAGCAGGCCGGCCTGTTCGGTGATCCAGGCCCGACCGGCCGCGATCGTCGCCAACGACCCGCCGGACTCCTGGATCACCAACGTGTGGACCGGCCGACCGCTCGCGGCGACGTGCTGTTCGAGCCGAGCCCGATCGAAGCCTTCACATCCGAGCGACACCAGCAGGACCGCACCGACATTCGGATGGGTACACAGCCGTTGCATCATCGCCGCCGAGTACTCGTTGCGGAAGCAACCGCTGAACCCGATCGCGTGAACCTGTCGTTCGTCGAACGGGCTGACGATTTTGTCGACGACGTGCCGGGCGCACTCGACGAGGTAGACGACGACAGCGAGATTGCGGATCCCGTAGCGGCCGTCCGAGCGTCGGTAGCCGATCACGAAGCGACCTCCGGTGCGACGGTCGAATCGATGTTGACGGTCGAATCGATGTTGACGATCGCGTCGATGTAGTTGCTGCGCAGGTTGTGGGTGTGGACCCAAGCACCGCATGGAATGACAGCCGTGGCGGTGCCGATGATTTCGCCGAACTTGCGCACCGGGGCACCAACGGCAACGCCGACGCACGCGATCTTGTCGCCCAACCGAATCGTCCGCTCGGCTCGCACCGCTCCCCCACTGAACTCGATCATGTCGCCGGCTTCGATCTCGGTGAACGCGACCATCACGTCGTCGTCAGGGTGCAGCAACCGGAGACGCTGATCGACACAGAGTGATTCAGTCATCGCCGACCACCACGTCCGATGCCACCACGTCCGATGCGACCACGTCCGGATCGCCCACGTCCGGCTCGACCACGTCCGGCTCGATCACGTCCGGCTCGATCAAGCCGGCCTCGATGGCCGCTTCCCAGACCGTTGGATCGACGCCGATGTCCAGGGCGTCGAGCGCCTCATCGACTTCTGCCGGTGTCCGCGCTCCGAAACAGACCGCATCCACCCCAGGGCGCGTCGCGGCGAAGACCAGTGCCGCGCCGTGCAACGAGCAGCCGCGCGCCTCGACGAATGAGCGAAGGCGACGCACCCTGTCGACGATGTCGGCAGGCGGCTCGGAGTAGTCGTACTGCGCCGTCGGATCCTGAGCCGGTGCGGCGAGGATCCCGCTGTTGAAGACCCCTGCTGCGACGACCGCAACCTGGCGATCGAGACACAGCGGCAGCAGATGCTTCGTCGCGGTCTGATCGAGCAGGGTCACGCGGCCGGCGATCATGACGACATCGATGTCGCATCGGCGGATCAGTTCGAGCGCCGTCTCGACGCGGTTGGCTCCGACCCCGACAGCCCGGATGACACCGGCGTCTCGTAGTGCAGCGAGGGCCGGAAAGGCCGCATCGCTGGCCTGATCGAGGTGATCGTCCGGATCGTGGATGTAAGCGATGTCGATCCGGTCGACGCCCAGGCGGCCGAGGCTGTCGCTGAGCGATCGGCGGACCCCGTCGGCGGAGAAATCCCACTGCCGTTCGAGGTCGGACCGGACCGCGAACCCGGCGGCGTCGTGCTCGCTCCGGCTCTCGGCATTGCCCGACCCTTCGACGAGGAGTCTGCCGACCTTGGTCGACAACTCGAACTCGTCGCGGGGGCGACCTTTCAGTGCCGAACCGAGTCGCCGCTCGGCCAGGCCGAGACCGTAGTGGGGGGCGGTGTCGAACATTCGCACGCCACGTTCCCACGACCTGTCGACCGTGGCCAGCGCATCGTCATCGGCGATCGCTTCGAACAAGTTCCCCAGCGGTCCGCCGCCGAGTGCCACCCGAGAAATCGGGAGGAACCGGCGGCGTTGACCTGGGGAAGAAAAATCCTGACCCGCCACGCGTCGATCCGCGAGGTTCGCCACGTGACGGGTCGGCATTTCAGTCGTTCACCCTGGGTTGAGGGCGGCGACGAAGTTGTTGGAGATGCTGAATCCGTTCAGTGGTGACGAGGTCCAGTCCTTACGGACAGCGAACTTGAAGTCCGACCACAGGATCGGGATGATCGGGATCTGCTCGGCTGCCGCCTGCTGGATCTCCAGCGCAATCGTCGCAGCCTCGGCCGGATCAGACGACTGACGAGCCTTGGCGATCATCGCGTCGACGTCGGCATCACGGAAGTTCGACGAGTTGTTGCCGTTCGTCGCCGCTGCTGCACTGTCGTAGTAGAGCGCCAGCAGTTGCATTGGATCCGGAACGTCCGGTGCATTGCCGATGATCTGCACCCCGAGATTCGGACCGTGGTCGAGAATGATCTGGAATCGTGGCCCACCGGGCATCAGGTTGAGCTCGACGTTCACACCGATCTGGCTCCAGCTCTCCTTGATTGCCTGAGTGATCAGGCCGGCAGCCTTGCTGCCGTCAGGAACGTTGATCGTCGTGTCGAACCCGTTGGGAACCGACGAGAGCGCCAGCTCGGCGCGAGCCTTGTCGAGATCGAACTCGTAGCTGGTGATCTTGTCGTAGCCACTGGTGACCTCGTCATCGGGAAGGATTCCGGAGAACAACTCCGACACGTTGAGCGTGTTCGCTGCCAACGCCTGACCGGGGAACAGCCCCTCGGCGATTCCTGCGCGGTCCGTCGCGTAGTAGAGCGCCCGACGAACGTGGATGTCATTGAACGGCGCTTGGTCCATGTCGAGCGTCAGGCCGCGGAACACATACGCCGGAGCACTGTTGACCGTTGCGGCTTGCTCCCACTGACTGATCGAGGCACTCGGAACGTCGAACGTGCCATCGATGTCACCCTGCTGCAGCGCGAGCAACCGGGTCTGATCATCGGGGATGATGTCGAACCGGATCTTGGAGAACTTCGGCGCATCGCCCCAGTAGTTCGGATTCGGAACCATCGTGATGTACGAATCGGCAACGAACTCCTCGACCATGTACGGGCCCGACCCGAGCGGGAAGTGCTCCGGCGTTCCGTATGCGTCACGGTTGGCCTCGACATCGGCCTTGCTGTAGATGTACATGCCCATGTGAGACGGCAGGAACTTCCACAACGAGTCCGGAGTCTTCAACTTGACCGTGACGTCGTTGCCGTCGACGGTGACCGAGTCGACGTTCTCGAACAGCGCTGACTCCTTCGAGGCAACAACCGGATCGCTCTGCTGATCGATCGAGAACTTGACATCCTCGGGGGTGACGTCGGTTCCGTCGGAGAACTTGATGCCCTCTTGCACGGTGTAGACGTACGTCGTCGAGTCGGCCGCCTTCCACGAAGATGCGAGGCTCGGAACCAGTTCGCCGTCGCCGGTGTACCTGAGCAGGTTGTCCTGAATCAAGCCCATCATCCCCGAGCCGATCGGGCTGTTGAAGAAGGTCGGAGCGAACAGCGTGTCGGGGGTACTCGACAGCGCCCAGCGCAGTTCGACCTGGTTGGCCGGTGCGGCGGTGGTGTCGGGGCCGGCAGCATCGGTCGCCGGCGTCGTTGCGTCGGACCCGCTCGAGGCGGGGACCGTTGAGTCCGCCCCCGGGGCCACCGACGCCGGTGGTGCCGTCGTCGCCTTCGTCGTATCGCTCGACGAACTGTCGCTCGAACATCCTCCGGCGATCAGACTGGCGGTCAGAGCAGCTGCCAGCAGCGCCCGTCCCTTCAGTCGTCGACCACGAACTTTGTGCATGGCACCCATCGCATCCTCCTGTCGATCCCGTCGCAACGTCTGTGCGGGAGCGCAACGTACTGTCGCGTTCGGCAATGTAACATGTCACACTTCACACTGCAAGGGTCGGGGATCTAGGATCCGGTCATGCCGACCACCGCAGGACCCACCTCAGACTCAGTGTCGACGCACCCATCAGGTCTGCCCCAGACCGTGGTCATCGTGATGGCCGACGACATGGGCTTCGGCGATCTCGAAGTCCTCAACCCGCAGAGCAAGATCCCGACCCCGCACATGAATGCAGTCGCGGCGACGGGCGTGTCATTCCGCGACGCACACTCCGCGTCGTCGGTGTGCACATCGTCGCGATACGGATTTCTGACTGGCCGCTACTGCTGGCGCTCGGCCCTGCCATTTGGCGTGTTCGCCGGCTACGAAGCTCCGTTGATCGAGCCGGACCGGCCCACGATCGCGACCGTGCTCCGCAGTGCCGGCTACACGACGGCGGCGGTCGGCAAATGGCATCTCGGGTTCGGATACCACACCCACGATGGTCTGCCCGTCGACGACGGAGCGCCGCTGCCGCGACCGACTGCGACCCGCGAGTTGGAAGAGTCGATCGACTTCGAAGGTCGGCTGACCGGCGGTCCGATCGAACTCGGATTCGACACCTTCTTCGGCACGTCGGGCTGTCCGACGTGTCAGCCGCCATACGGTTGGATCGATCAGGATCGGTTCGTCGATCCACCGAGCGTGTACGAGACCGAGTTCCCGTACACCGGCCGACCCGGCATGACGTCACCGGGCTGGGCTCATGACGAGGCCGACCCGATCATCGTCGCCCGTGCCGTCGACATCATCCGAACCACTCCACTCGACCAACCGCTGTTCGTCTACGTCGGCCTCGACGCTCCACACGAACCCTGCACCGACGACGTCGTACCGATGATTGCTCGGGGCCGCAGTGGTGCCGGACCGCGCGGCGATCTGGTCTGGATGGTCGACCACGCAGTCGGCGAGATCGTGGCTGCGCTCGACGAGACCGGCCGCGCGCCTGACACGCTCCTGGTCGTGACGAGCGACAATGGCGCGCTCGCCGGGGATCGGATCATGGATGACGGCCATGAGGTCTATCGCACGTACGACCATCTCTCGTCCGGAGACTGGCGCGGACACAAGGCCCACATCTGGGAAGGCGGCCACCGTGAGCCACTGCTGATCCGGTGGCCGAACCGGATTCCGGCCGGAGTCGAATCGGACGCACTGGTGTGCCTGACCGACCTGTTCGCGACGCTCGCCGCGGTGACCGGAGCAGTGATCCCTGCCGGCGCGGGTGAGGACAGCGTCGACATCTCGTCTGTCCTGTTCAGCCCCGTCCTGGGCGGTGACACCTCGTCTCCGCGAACGAGCATGATCCACCACTCTCAACGCGGGGTCTTCGCGGTTCGTGAAGGCGACTGGAAAGTGATCCTCGGGACCGATGGCTCAGGTGGTTGGCCTCCGCCGAGCGGGGGTGGCCCAGTCGAAGGAGTCGACGGTCAGTTGTACAACCTCGCCGACGACCCGACCGAATCACGCAACCTGTGGCATGACCGGCCCGACATCATCGATCGGCTCAGCGATCTCTTGACCGACACGCGCGCCGACGGCCGGACCGCAGAGCGGCCAGCAGCAACGTCCGGGAGCGACTCAATCGGTCAGTGAACGACGCTCGAACTCGACCTCGGCATACCACGCGTCGAATCTCGCCAACATCCGTTCGACACGCAGTGGATCGAGCATCGATCGGTCTGTGCTTTCGCCGGCATCGTTGGCGAGATCGAACAGTTGCGGCGGCTTCGGCTCGAACGTGTGGAGGGGGGTTTCGAACACAGCGGGAGGCCGGTAGTTGGAGGGATCAGCGCGGAGCAGTCGCTCCTCGGCGGGGTCCTGGGGCAAGATCATCAACACTCCGGGCACCGCAGGAATGTGCATCTTCCAGTCACCGACGCGGATCGCAGCATTGGCACGCGGGGTCGGCGCGTACCTCGACCACTGCCAGAACAACGTCCTCGCCTCAGCCTCCTCGACCGCCTCGGTCGCATCGCTGGACGGTGTGGCGAGCAATTGGTTCGAGATGTCGAGCCCGTCGCCGGGGAGGCGAGCGGCGTCTGGATGCCCGGCAATGGCGAGCAACGTCGGCACCCAATCGACGAAGTGGCTGACTGCGGTCAATGTCGTGCCGGACGGAACCTGATTCGGCCAACGGACGATGGTCGGAACCCGGATCCCTCCTTCGAGCACCAACTCCTTACCGCCGGCGAGACCGATGTTGAAACGAACCGTCGTCTCTTCGAGCGGACCGGGTCGCATCCACGGTCCGTTGTCGCTGGTGAACAGAACAAGCGTGTCGTCGGTCAGTCCGCACCGCTCGAGTTCGGCCAGTACCGCCGCGATCCCGACGTCCATCCGCTCGACCATCGCAGCGATGGTCTCGCCCACAGTCGATGGCGGCGGCGAGGGATCGCCGGCGGGCCTCGGCGGCGCCTGGAACGGTCCGTGTGGTGCGGTGTAGCTCAGCTTGAGGAAGAATCGCTCGTCGCTGTGACGGCGGATGAACTGAACCGCTTCATCGGTGAAGACGTCGGTGAGGTATCGGCCATCGCTCGGCCAGGCCTCGCCGTGCCGTTCGAGCCTCCAATCCCAGTAGTCCTGGACACCGCCACGGAACCCGACGAACTCGGAAAAGCCGCGCCGGCAGGGGTGGTAGGCGTCACCCAGTGCTCCGCTGTGCCACTTGCCGATCAGGCCGGTGTGGTAGCCGGCTTCGGTGAGTAAGTCTGCGAGCGTGCGTTCGCGGAGCGAGATCCGGTCAGAGGCACGATGTGGGAACGTGTCGATCACACCACTGCGCTGCGGGTATCGTCCGGTCAGAAACGCCGCCCGAGCCGGCGCACAGATCGGCGACGCCGAATAGTGCTGGATCAGAAACGTGCCGTCCCGCGCGAGCGAATCGATCGCTGGAGTAAGCGTCGACCCGCCATTGCAGAACCCGAGATCGCCGAACCCGAGATCGTCGGCCATGATCACCACGATGTTCGGGCGGCTCTCCATCGTTGGTGCTCCGATCAGTTGCCCGCGCCACTGATTGGGCCGTCGATTGCGGTGTCGATTGACGAGGCGTCGGAGGTCTCGCCCGATTCGGCCTGTTCGTTGCGACCCGCCCATTTACCACGGACGTGGCTCAGGTGGCGGCGCATCAAACGCATCGTTGCGTCGGCATCGTGTTCGGCCAACGTGTCGAGCATCGCCGCGTGTTCCTCGGCCGAACGGACGAGCACTCCGCGTGCCGCCAGTGCTTGGATTCCGTACAGCCGACTGCGCGCCCGCAATTGATCGACCGTGCGGACCAGGTGCTGGTTGCCCGACATTGCAAGCACACCGAGGTGGAACCGATGATCCGCTTCGATGTAGCCGATCAAGTCCGAGGCGCGGGCGGCCTCTTCGATCATCTTCGCGATCGGCCGCAAGGCATCGACCGCTTCGACGCTGCAGGTGAGCGCGATCTCGCCCATCGTCGGGACTTCGATCAGCGTTCGCAGTTGGGTCATCTCATCGAGTTCGACGTCGGTCAGTTCGGTCACCCGAAAGCCTCGGTTGCGGACGACCTCGACCATGCCCTGGGCTGCCAGCTCCGACATCGCTTCTCGGACCGGCGTCGCCGAGACACCGAGTTGGATGGCAATCGCGGGCGCCGAGTACAGTCGTCCGGGCTTCATCTTGCCGGCGATCAGCGCGGCCCGGAGCACCTCCGCGACTCCGTCGCGGAAACTGCGATAGACGCCGATGCTGGCCAACGACAGTTCACCGATCGCTTCCTCGGGTCCGTCATTCGACACTGTCAGGCCACGCTCAGGCATCGCTCTCCATCCTCACCTCGTCCGCCGAATCGGTGGTCACCGTCGACCGGAGCCCGTAGCAGCGTACGGCAGAGCCGCCCATCACTGCTTCGCAAACATCATCGTCGCACCCCCCGATCGCTTCCCGCACGATCGACGCGACCTCGCCAAAGCTCGCCGCGACCAGGCACACCGGCCAGTCCGACCCGAACATCACGCGTTCTGCACCGAACAGTTCGATGGTGTCCGTGACCAACGAACCCAACTCGATCGGGTTCCATGCCTGCCAGTCGGCTTCGGTGACCAAACCCGAGGCCTTGCAGTAGACGTTCGGCTGAGTCGCGATCTTGGCCATGGCCCGGGTCCAGCCCTCGCGATCACCATCTCGGATCGATGGCTTGGCGAGATGATCGATCACCAACCGAAGTCCCTCGAACCGCTGTGCGATCTCGGTCGCCACCGGCAGATGGACCGGTCGGATCAGCAAGTCGTACACGAGACCGGCGGCCTCGACAGCAGCGAGTCCTCGCCCGACGTCGTCACGGCCCAACCAGTCCGGGTCCGGCTCGTCGTGCACCTGATGACGGATGCCGACGAGGAATTCGCCTCCCGGACCGGAGCGCAGCGCTGCGATCTGATCGGCGACATCGGCAGCAGTCAGATCGACCCAACCAACGACTCCGAGGACCCATGGCGTCGTCGAAGCGAGCACGAGGAACTCGGCGGTCTCACGACGACTCGACCAGGTCTGGACCAGTACGGTTCCGTCGACTCGATGGAGATCGAGCTCGGGTTTCAGATCACTCGGCTCGAACGGACGACAGACGGGAGCGAACGAGTCGGTGTGCAGCCACGGATAGTCCCCGCGATCGGGATCGTAGAAATGCTGGTGTGCATCGATGATGGCCTGCGTCATCCAAGGCCCCCGGATTCCGACGCTGCCGACCGAGCCCGGGCGTTGGCCGAATCCCACCGAGTGAGGATGCCGTCCTCGCGCATCGCGAGTTCGATCTCGTCGCAATCGAGTGGGGCTGTCGACGTGAGCACCTCGCACCCATCGGCTGTCACGACCACCGTGTCCTCACAGCGAACGTACTGCAGCTCCTCGGGGATCCAGATCATTGGATCGATCGCCATGACTGCGCCGACTTCCAACGGTCGTGATCGATAGTCGCCGACATCGTGGACCGCCATGCCGACGGGGTGCGACATGTGTCCGACGAACTCGAGCGCGCCGCGCGCTGCCTGCTCGTGATGGGGGTGGTGCCACGCCGTGCGGTCGATGACCGGCGCCATCACTTCGCGCACTTCGTTCATCAATTCGTAGGAGTCGACGCCCGGCGCGATGCGATCGATCAGCTCGCGGTGATAGTGGACGATGAAGCCGTACAGCGTGCGCTGGGCTGGGCTGTAGGTGCCGTTGACCGGCCACATCCGGCCGATGTCGCTGGTGTAGTAGGCGAAGTCGGCCGCATGATCCATCAGGACCAGGTCTCCGTCGTGGAGCGGATCGCTGAGCCGCCCGTAATGTCCGTGCCACGCGTTCTTGCCCCCGCCGATGATCGCTCGGTAGCCCTCACCACGCGCCCCACCGGCCAGGAACGTGAAGTTGGCGACCGCTGCCAATTCGTACTCGTGGACGCCCGGCCTTGTGCACCGCATTGCTTCGGCCACCGCCTGGCTGGTGAGCAGGCCGGCCCGGCGCAACAACTGGATCTCGACGTCGTCCTTGACCGAACGCATCCGGTCGAGGACCGGCGACAGGTTGCCGATTTCGAGTGTGTTGAACGCTCGGCGAAGTTGGTCGGCGAAATAGCTCTCCCCGGTCGCAGCCGACGTCCACGGATCGGAAGCGGCCGATGCAATCGCATACAGCGACGAGTCTCGACTGCAGCACAATCCCTCGGCCGGTCGGGCCGGCGTGAGCAGCTTCGGCGGCACCGGCTTGAGCGCAGCCCTGGCCAGATCACGGGCGAGTTGCTCGATCGGCTGGACGCGTTCGAAGCCCGTCAGTTCGGCGGCTCGTTCGGGCTCCTCGGCATGGAGATAGTCGCCACCATTGCGAACCTCGCCGGGATCGAGGTGCCCGAGGTACAGCGTGCTGATCCCGGTGTCGCCATCGATCGACAGATACGCGTGCGGCACCTCGACGCCGGTCAGGTAATAGAACTCGTTGGTCTGACGGAACAACACCATGCCGCCGACGCTCGGCGCACCGCGCATCACGGCGATGTGCCCGGCGCCGATCGCCGCAGCCACCGTCGCCCGTCGTTGACGCAGACGATCCGGCGAGAAGTTCTGCTGGAACAAGCGCGGCAGCGCTTCGAGCGGTTGGTCAGTCGTTGACCATTGGTTGCCGATGACGGTCATGCTCTCGTCTCCTGGGGCAGGGTTTCGGTGATCGAGGCTGCGCCGACGAACTCGAACCGGTCGCCTGCTCGCGCGGTGAGTGCGAACCGTGCCTCGGCGCCGACGGCCGAAACGCCGTCGACCGACGCGCCGTCGGGACCGAGGCATCGGGTGGCTCCCGGCGCGACAACCTGCAGTGGGCCATCGACGGTCGCGATGATCGTTGCGGCCAGAACGCGATGCTCGTTCCAGCGAACATCGACGATGAAACCGCCACGGGCGCGCAGCCCGGTGACGACCCCGCTGTCCCACGACGCAGGCAGCGCCGGTAGCAACCGCACCGTGTCACCGTGGGACTGCAGGATCATCTCGGCGATGGCTGCGGGGGTTCCAAGATTGCCGTCGATCTGGAACGTGATGTTCGGGTTCGTGCCTCCCGGCGGATGGGTCGTCATCAGGCTCACCGACGTACAGGCCGCAAGCATTCCTTGGAGCGACGCGACGGCGCCGTCACCGTTTCCGAGCCGGGCCCAGACCAGCGCTGCCCATGATCGGCTCCACGAGCCGTTCGGCGTGCTGTGTTCCAACCGCCGTTCGAGCGACGCCGTGACAGCCGCGATCAACGCAGGATCCTCATCGGCGATCAGTTGGTCGTCCGGGTAGACGCCGAAGAGATGGGACAGATGGCGGTGGCCGGGCTCCCATTCCACGACCTCTTCGTTCCACTCCATCAACCGTCCGTTGCTGTCGATCTTGGGTGGCGGCAGCTTCGAGCGGGATACGGCGATCTCGCTCAGCAACGGGTCATCGAGCCCGAGCACCGCTGCCGCAGCCAAGCAACGATCGAAGAGGGCCCGCGTGATCTGGACGTCCATCGCCGGGTTCATGCACAGCGCAGTCGGCACCCCGTCGACGACGTAGGCGTTCTCCGGCGACATCGTCGGCCCGATCAGCAACTCGCCATCGCGCTCGACGGCGAAGTCGATCAGGAATCGGGTCGCGTCGCACAGGACGGGATAGGCCCTCGACGCCAGGAAATCGACATCACGAGTGAAGTCGTAGTGATCCCACAGGTGCAGCGCCATCCACGCACCGCCGAGTGGCCACAGGCCGCAGCGAACATTGTCGAGCGGCGCGGTGTCGGCCCACAGGTCGGTGTTGTGGTGAGCGACGAACCCACCGCAGTCGTAGTGGACCCGGGCCGTCTCGGCGCCGCTGACCCGAACCCTGTCGAGCAGATCGAAGAACGGTTCGTGGCACTCCGATAGCGCGCCGACCTCGGCCGGCCAGTAATTCATCTGGGCGTTGATGTTGATGGTGAACTTGCTGTCCCACGCAGGGATGTACATCTCGTTCCAGATGCCCTGAAGATTGGCCGGCAGTGTGCCCGGGCGGCTCGATCCGAGCAACAGATAGCGGCCGAACTGGAAGAACAGGGCCAACAGCCCCGGGTCGTCGCCGCCGCTGCGGATCCGCTCCAAGCGGGTCTCAGTGGGCACGCTCGCCGATTCCGCCGACGAACTGCCGAGCGAGATCCGCACCCGCCCCATCCGCTCGCTGTGTTCGACGAGGTGGCGTTGGCGGATCCCGTCGAAACCAACCGCCTCGGCCGCTGCGAGCGTGCCGCGCACGTGTGCGGACGGGTCGGCGTGGCGAAAGTCGGTCGACGCAGCAACGATGATAGTGGTTGCGCCACAGTCGCGGACGTGGAGGTGGTCGCCGACAGCTTCCACTTCGCCATCGCCGGGGATGACCCGCAGCAGCGCATCGAACGAGGTGCCCCGGCTCCCACAGCGACCCGTGAGCTCGAGCGTCGAACTGTCGAGCCAGGTTCCAACCGCATCCTGCTTGCGATAGAGGTTCATCGCGATCTGCCGCTCCTGCGAACTCGTCGACGACAGTCGAACGACGATCACGTCGTCGGGGGCCGAGACGAAGATCTCGCGCGTGTGTCGGTCATCGCCGAGGGTGTACTCGACCGTGATCAGGCCCGAGTCCAGGTCGATCTCACGTCGGTAGTCGCGCGCCCATTCGATGTGATGATCGAGCGTCAACAGCTTCAACGTCGCCATCTGCTGATAGCTGGCCTGGTAGTGCGGCCGTCCGAACATTGCGTATTCAGAGACGAAACTGGCCTCGAGCGGCTTGCCCGCGAGCAGCAGTTCGCGGACCTGGTCCAGGTGCGCGAGTGAGTCCGGGTTGTTGCGGTCCGGATTCTGTCTGGTCCACAAGGTCTCTTCGTTGAGACCGATCATCTCCTTGTTGAGCCTGCCGAAGACCATCGCACCGAGGCGACCGTTGCCTGCGGGATAACCGTTCAGCCATTCAGTGGCCGGCGATGCCGACCAGATCAGTGGCGTGTCGGGCGGACGTGTCATACGGGCGTTTCTCCTTGGGTGGCGGCGATGTCGTGATCCTCACCGGGGATCGAAGCGATCAGCCGGCGGGTGTATTCGTGCTGCGGATGATCCATCACTTCGTCGACAGGTCCGGACTCGACGACCTCGCCGCGATACAGGATGTGGACCGTGTCGACCACTTGACGGACGACTGCGAGGTCGTGGGTGATGAACAGCAAACTGAGGCCGAGATCATCCTTGAGGCTGCGGAACAGCCGCAGGATCTGGGCTTGGACCGACACGTCGAGTGCCGAGACGGGTTCGTCGCACACCAGCAGTTGTGGCTCGACCGACAGCGCCCGGGCGATCGCGATTCGTTGCCGTTCGCCTCCCGAGAGCGCATCCGGCCGGCGGCGGGCGTACGACGCAGGGAGTCCGACCCTCTCCAGCAGTTCGCTTGCCCGTCGGTTCGCTGCGTCCTTGGCGACGCCCATCTGCAACAGCGGTTCGGCGATCGCCGTACCGATCCGCTGGCGAGGGTCGAGCGACGAGTACGGGTCCTGGAAAATGATTTGGACCAATCGGCGGGCTTCGCGATCGAGCGGTCGGATCTCCCGACCGGCGACCCCATCGGCCGTGATCCGTTCCAATGAGATCGTGCCACTCGTCGGCACTTCGAGACCGGCGATGCAGCGACCGAGGGTCGTCTTGCCCGACCCCGATTCTCCGACCAGTCCAACTGACTCGCCCCGTCCGACAGAAATCGACACGCCGCGCAGGGCGTGCACTTCACGGCCACGAGCAACCTGGAACGTCTTGTGGACATCGATGACCGTCGCGATCGCAGCCACCTCGGTCACCGGCTTGGGCGCGACGCCCAACCCTGCTGCGAAGGCAATGCGGTCGTCGTGCAGGTCGCCGGCGATGGCATCCAGCCGCACGCAGCGACTCCATCGTTCACGCCCAACCGGAAGCAGTTCTGGACGCGCCTCACGGCACTCGTCGGCGGCCCAACGACAACGCGCCGTGAATGCACATTGAGCGGCGATGTCGTCCGGGCGCGGCACCGTTCCTTCGATCGATCGCAGATCGGCCTGGCGGTGCCGTGCTGTCGGCTCGGATAACAGCAGCCCGTGCGTATACGGATGCAGCGGAGCATGCTGCACGTCGCGTGCGTTGCCGACTTCGAGCACGGAGCCGGCGTACATCACATAGACCCGATCACACACCGAGAACGCGACCCGCAGGTCGTGGGTGATCAGGATCAGGCTCATCCCACGCGCTTCCTGAGTTCGCCGGAGCAGATCGAGGATCTCGGCCTGGGTCGTGACATCGAGTGCAGTCGACGGCTCGTCGGCGAGCAGCAACTGCGGGTCACCGGCCAGCGCCGCAGCGAGCGCGACCCGTTGGCGCATCCCACCCGACAGTTGAAACGGGTAGCGGTCGACAACCGTTGGATCGTCGATGCCGACCTCGGCCAGTCGGCTGATCGCAGCCGCTCGAGCGGCGGCACGGGAGAGCTTCTTGTCGGCCCGCAACTGGAGACCCTCGATGATGTGCTTGCCGCAATGCAACAACGGATTCAGCGACGTGAACGGGTCTTGGAAGAGCAACGTCATCTTGTCACCGCGGTACGTCGCTCGGGCTCTGGCGGACAGCGAGTCGAGCGCGATCGACTCGAAGGTGATTGATCCGTTCGTCTGCTGCACCCCGGCCGGCAACAGACCGACGATCGCCTTTGACAGCATCGACTTTCCGCTCCCGGACTCACCGACGATGCCGACGGTCTCGCCCGGTCGAATAGAGAGGTCGACGCCGCTGAGGATCGTCGTCGAGCCGGCGCTGCCGTGTGCTGCGACCACGAGGTCGTTCACTTCGAGCAATGGTGCCGCTGCCCCGAAAGACGACATCCGCGCCGAATGTACGTCGCTCTCGGTCAGCCGATCGGTCTCTGGAACGTTTGACGAGTCGACCACGTCGTTGTCGGTCACGATCCGCTCGTCAATCGTTCTGGCGCCGAATAGCGGTCATAGATCCAGTCCCCGACCAGGTTCACGCTGACCGCGAGCAGGATGATGACCACCCCCGGCGCCAGCGACGCAGCCGGGTTCGAGAACAGGATGCTCTGGTTCTCGGCCAGGATCGCGCCCCACTCGGGGGTGCCGGGCTCGCTGCCGAGACCGAGGAAGCTCAACCCCGCCAGAGCGACGAGGGCGAGCGCGAAGTCGATTGCGAAGTTGGCGACGAGGATTGGGGCGACGTTGGGCAGGATGTGGCGGAACATGATCCGACGGCGTTTGATTCCGAGCGATCGCAACGCTTCGATGTACGGCAGTGGCTTCTGTTCGATCGCTGCGCCGCGGACGATCCGGATGTCTCCTTGGACGTTGAAGATCGACAACAGCACGATCGCCATCGCGTAGCCACCGCCGAGGACCGAGACCACGACGATCGCCACCAGCAGACCCGGCAACGCCAGCATGAAGTCGACCCACCGCATGATGACGGTGTCGGTGAGGCCGCCGAGATATGCCGCAGCGATGCCGAGCAGGCTCGACAGGATCAGGCCACTTGCGGCGATCAGCAGCGGCCCCAGGATCGCGGTGTTGGTGCCGGCGAGCACCCGGGCAACGATGTCTCGACCGAGTGCGTCGGTGCCCAGCCAATGCGCACCGCTCGGTGGTTTCGACGTCTCCCGCAGCGACTGCGCCGTTGGCGAGCCCGCCCACGATCGCCCGATCAGTGAGACGACGACGATCGACAGGAAGAACCCGATCCCGAGCGCGACGCTGAGCGGTGGGCGCGTCCGCCGCTTGCGAATCCGTAGCGTCGGCTGGGCAGTGGTGATGGTGGCCACGGTCATCTCTCTTCCCGACGTCCGAAGTCGACTCGTGGATCGACCAACGCATAGCCGAGGTCGATGATGAGGTTGGCGAGCACGATCCAGATCCCGATGATCAGGGCGAGACCCTGGATCACGGGGAGGTCACTGGACCGCACGGCACTGATCAGCAAGCTCCCCAATCCCGGCAGTCCGAACACGCTCTCGACGAACACTGTTCCGGTCAGCAGACCAACGAACAACAAACCCGCTGCGGTCAACACCGGGATCAGCGCATTGCGAAGGCCGTAGACCAGGATCACACGTCGTTCGGACAGGCCGCGGGCCCGGGCGAACGCGATGTGGTCCTGGCCGATCTGATCGAGCATCGCCGCCCGAGTGATCTTCATCACCAGGCCCATCGGAGCAATCGCCATCACGATGCCCGGCAGAGTCAGGTGATACAACCGGTCGCTCCATGAGCCGTCGCCGGCCCCGAAGAGCGGAAACCAGTTCAATTTCTGAGCGAAGATCCACAGAAAGACGAGCGCCGCGACGAAGCTCGGCGAGCTGCTACCGAGGATGCTGAACCCGACAACCGTCCGGTCCTTGGTGCTGCCCCGGTGCATCGCCGCCCAGGTTCCGAGAGGAACGCCGATGACGACGGCGATCACGAGGCCGATCGAGTTGAGGACGATTGTCAGCGAGAAGCGGTCCTTGATCGAATTGCTGACCAACTGGCTGGTTCGGAACGAGCGTCCGAGATCACCGTGGAGCACGCCGACCAGCCAGTCCCAGTATTGGGTGATCAACGGCTTGTCGAGCCCGAACTTGACCCGTAGCGCCTTGACGTTGGCGTCACTGGTGGCCCTGCCGTCGAGCAGCGCAGCGACCGCGCCACCGGGGATCAGCGATGTCAGCAAGAACACTGCCAACGAGATCAACAGCACGATCGGGATCAGCAGCGCTAGACGGCGGATCACATAGGCGCCGATGCCGCGGCCCCTCATCGATCGACTCCCGCTGCGAGCAGATGACGGTCGAACCAGGCGACCGTCCGATTCCAGACGTCGCCCTCGCACGATCGCAGGCCGTGGCCGGCGCCGGGGTAGGTGACGAATTCGGTCACGACGCCGTGATCGATCAGGGCCCGATACAACTCCTCGCCCTGTCCAACAGGGGTGCAGCGATCGGCGTCGCCGTGCAGGATCAGCGTCGGTGCGACATTCGGATGAGCGTGCAAAACGGGTGACCGATCGAGGTATCGCTGGATGGCCGACCCACCCGGATGACCACCGAGGAGGATGTCGTAGAACGCTGGATTGTTGCTCGAGAAGCGAGCGCTGATCAGGT
>JBDSDH010000053.1:0-5889 GCA_039920665.1 Ilumatobacteraceae bacterium | reverse complement strand
GATCGATGCGTTGGTCGGCCCCTGCACGAATGCGACGTAACTGTGGTCGTGGAGCCGGACGAACCCGTGGAAGGTGTTCGGTACTCCGTGCATCCAGTACAGGGCTTTGACCTCGGCGCCGAGGACTGCACCGAAGAACTGGAGTTGACCCTTCATGTCGCCCGTCGAGATCGCCAGGTGATGAATACCGTTCACTCGCGTCATTCGACGCCTCCCCAGGTTACCGCGCGCACGTCGCGGTGACGATCAGCGGTGGTGTTGTTGACAATATGAGGGCCGAACCGGTCGGCGTCGAGCCGGACGTTCGATGACAGACCACGGGAGCCACACCTTGACCGGCGCAACAGCATCCGGATCCTCGCTCACGGCTGCCCTGCTTCAGCGTGGACGATCTCGCTCCTGGTGATGCACAACTGGCTGCTCGGCAAGTTTCCGGCGGCAGCACGAGGTCACGATCGACGACGTCTGGCACACCTCTGGGATGCGTGCGACGGGCAGCGCCACTGTTGTCCTCGAGGAAGTCTTCGTTCCCGCTCATCGAGTTGCTGCGACGGCCGACGTGATGCTCGGCGACACGCATGCAGATCAGCTCTCCCCGATCAGCCTCGACGAAATGTCGTCCGACGTTGATGCGCTCGCCAATCGTCCGGATTCCGGTTTACGGTTCTGACTCATGGACATCATCCTCATCGCCGGCCTGTGGCTCCCCGCTTCGATCTGGGACGAGGTCGTTGCTCAACTCGTTGCCCTCGGTCATCGGCCGATACCGGTTTCGCTGCCGGGTGTCGACGATGGATCGGCCATTGCAACGCTGGATGACCAGCTGAACGCTGTCCTTGACGCCGTCGACAGCGCCGATCGACCGTTGGTGGTCGGTCATTCGGCTGCCGCGACGCTCGCCTGGTTGGTCGCCGATCAACGCACCGATGAGATCTCCGGCACCGTGATGATCGGTGGCTTCCCATCGGCACCGGACTCGGCCTATGCAGACTTCTTCCCGGCGGTCGACGGCGTGATGGCGTTCCCGGGGTGGGAGCCGTTCGAGGGACCCGACAGTGACGACCTCGATGAACACGCGAGAGCTCACGTCGAGTCGATCACGTGCGGAGTGCCCGAGACGGTGGCGAAGGCGATCGTGCGCTACGTCGGCGGGCGCCGATTCGAGCGGCCCGTTGTGCTCATCTGCCCGGAGTTCAGCCCAGAACAGGCCCAGGAATGGCTCGATGCCGGCGAGATCCCCGAACTGGCCAAGGCGTCGGGGCTGACGATGGTCGACATCGATTCCGGTCACTGGCCAATGGTCACCAAACCTGCCGAACTCGCTGCGCTCCTCGGATCAGCAGCGGCTGCTGCCGCGACAGACTCACACAGACTGACTGACACAGACTGACCCCGTTCTCGACCCGGTAGAACTGCGCTGGAATCTCCCGTGTCAGCGCGCCACGGCGCACCATGTAGTTATCGACGGCGTGACCTCGCCGCCCATGGCCCGACCGCTCAGATGTAGCCGAGACGGGTCGCCTCGTGCCTCAGCCAATCGCGATGCGACGGATCGGCGATCGCGATCAGGGCGTGGGCTCGCTGACGGATCGAGCGTCCGCGTAGCTCTGCCACTCCCCACTCCGTTGCGACCTTGTCGACAGTGTTCTTCAGGGTGGTGACGACGTCGCCGGCGGACAGCTGCGGAACGATCTTGGAGACCGTTCCGGACTTCGCTGTCGACTTCAACACGACGAATCCCTGCCCGCCCTCGGAGTACATTGCGCCGCGAGCAAAGTCGGCCTGGCCACCGCTGGAGGAGTAATACGCCCCGCCGACGGTTTCGGACGCACACTGACCGATCAGATCGACTGCGATCGACCCGTTGATCGAGACGAAGTTGGCCTCCCCGGCGATGACCCGTGGATCGTTGACATAGCGAACGGGCCAGAACTCGACCGCTGTGTTGTCGTTGACGAAGTCGTACAGGTTGCGGGTGCCCAGCGCGAACGTACCGACCGTCTTGGTCCGATTCAGCCGTTTGGCGACCCCGTTGATCACGCCGAGTTCGACGAGATCGGTGATCCCGTCCGAGATCAGTTCGGTGTGGATACCGAGGTCACGATGGCCGGTCAGGGCCGAAAGGATCGCGTTCGGGATCGCACCGATACCGACCTGGATCGTTGCCCGATTAGGGATCCGCTCCGCAATCGACTGAGCAATGGTTCGGTCCTGATCCGTGGCGGCGACGGGGGCGACTTCGATCAACGGATAGTCCGCCTGCGACCAACCCACGACCTGGCTGATGTGGATCTGGTTCCGTCCGAACGTGCGCGGCATCTGCGGGTTCGCCTCGAGGAAGAATCGGGCCCGTCCGATGAACGACGACACGTAGTCGGCATTGAGTCCCAGGCTGAAGTAGCCGTGATGGTCCGGCGGTGAGGCCGCAGCGATCACCAATGGGTCCCGCGTGGCGCCGGCGAGGACCGCTCGCATCTCGCTGAAGTTGTTGGGCACGAGATCGAGCGTGCCCGCCCGGTAGCACGACCGGGTGACGTGGGACAGGAAGTACGACACGTGGTCGAGCCGGCCCCTGAATGTTCCGTGCAGATAGGGACGGTCGCGCAGGGCGTGCATCTGGTGGACCCGCACACCGTCGAGTGTGTCGGCATGGGCCTCGATCGTGTCGAGCAGCGTCTTTGGTTCACCGTTGGCGAGCGGCACGATCAGGTCAGCACCCGGTCCGATGTGATCGAGCACCGCGTCCGCCGATGATGCAGCGATGATGGGCCGGAGCGACCCGCCCGGTGAGATCTCGTTGGCCATCAACACAGTGTGGCGCGCAAGATCGGCTCTCGGCTTCTGATCGGCCGTGATGGGATCCGCAGTGGTCAGATGACGCCGACGTCGTACACCAGCGTGTCGCCGTCGAGACGCACGCCGTCGGTGACCTTGTGTTCCATCTGGCGGCCATCGTGCATGATGTGTTCGACCCGCACACCGCGCACGAGGGTCACGTAGTCGGCGACAAGTCGGCGATGGCACCTCCACCACACCGATTCGCTGCACATCACCACTTGGGCGTCGCCGCCTCGAAGCAGGTCGTCCACACTCGTGACGAACGCCGACGTTTCCATGTGATCGGCGTAGGACCGAAACGATGGATGGCGCAGCGCCCGGTGTGCAGACCCCGGCACCGGTTTCCGACGTCCACCCAGATCGTGCACCCAGGTGTATGTCAGACCGGCTTCTGGCACCCAGCGCTCCATCTGCTCCTTTGCGAATTGGGGGTTGTGGCGACTGTTCGGAAACGAGCGGATGTCGACGACATCGTCCACCGATGCGTCGTGCAGCAACTCGACCAACGAGTTCTGCGGCAACGTGCCATGACCGACCGTGTACAGCACCTCAGACATCGAGGTCTCCGCGTTCGTCGAGCCCATCGAGCAGGAGGTGGAAGTACAGCATCCCGGCCCACGATCCGAACGGCTCCAGCAATGCCAGAATCTGCTCCCGGTTCGGCGCCACCGACAGCTCGAAAAATCGTTCGAGCTTGTTGCGCGCCCCGACGTCGTCTGCCGGAAAGACGTCGACCCGACCGAGGCCTCTGAGCAGGACGTATTCCGCCGACCAGCGCCCGATACCACGCATCGCCGTCAGCATGTCGGTTGCCGCCGCTCGGCTCGATGAGGCGAGCGAGGCCTCGTCGATCGCCCCGGTCGCCACCGCGAACGCGCACGAGATGAGGTACTCGGCCTTGCGCGTGCTGAACCCGAGGTTGCGCAGATCCGCGATTGGCACGCCGACAATCGCCTCCGGCGTCGGGAACGCGACCAGACTGTCGCCATCACCCTGGCCAGCACCGTCACGATCAACCTCACGATTGCCGAATGCTTCCGTGAATCGGTTGAGCAGTTCGATACCGACCTCGAGCGAGATCTGCTGGTTGGCAATCGCGTTGGCGAATGCCTCGAACAACGACACGAATCTCGGCGGCTTGACGCCACGCAGCCGATCAGCAAGCGCGGCAACCCTCGGGTTCTGCTCGGCCAATCGATAGAAGCCGGTGAGATCGACGTCGAGTCCGAGCATCCGCACCAGTTGTCGATTGATCGAAGCCAAATCCGTGGCGCTCAGGTCACGCTCGTTCAGAGCAGCGACGTTGAGGCACGGGTGATCGGGCCCGCCCCGCTGTTCGACCTGCACGGTGACGACGCGTCCGCCCACGTTCAACGCACGCCGGTATGTGCCGTCCCAGCGATCGATCCGGTTGCGCGACCGACGGCGCAGCGCCCACACGGTCAGGTCGAGACGGAATGGCGATCTCGGCCAGAGCACGAGGTCATTGCCGCCGTGGTTGGATTCAAACGCCGAAACGTTCGCCGTTGACATCAACGAGTTTTCCTCGGGCTGCACCCAATCCAGTTGCCCGTCCCGTCACGACTTCAACCAATCCGCACGGAGAGATGGGCGTCATCCGCAGACCTCCAGCCGTGGCCGTGGCCGTGCACATAGGCTGACAGGCCTGTGCGCCGACCGACCAGCAATGACGAACCCGACAACGCAGGACACAAGCCAGCGCCGGCGTTCGTCGTGGTCGGCCTCGCTGCGATCGACCTGATCTTGCTGCTCAAGGCGTTCACGCTCGGCATCCATTTCGAGGCCACGGCGCGCTCGATCGCCGATTCTGCTCGCGGTCAGCGGATCGCGGTAATGGCCGGGCCCGCGCTGATCGCCGCTGTGGTCTCGATCTTCGTGCGGAACCGACGTACGCAGTTGATCGTCCTCGTCACCAGCGCGTTGGCGACGGTGGGCGCCGTCGTTGCGGCACTGTGACGCCATCATGCGCCGTCCCACCACGGTTGCAAACGGTTGGAACGACTGGCAGGTCGTTGCATGTCGAACTGTCGTGAAATCTGCCGACCCGAACGCGATCACCTGGCGATATGGATAGCTGCGAACAACCGAGCCGACGGAGTGCGGCGCAACGATGGAGACGAAATGACGACAGCGATCGTGACGAGAAACCCGATGGCCGATGGCCGGCTGTGGCGATCCGCGGATGGCACGGTCACCGACTTTCATCGACGGATGCCGGGGTATGCACCGACAGAGCTCGTCGACGCGGCGGCGCTGGCTGCCGAATTGGGGCTCGCGGGGTTGTCGATCAAGGCCGAGACACTCCGGATGGGACTGCCGTCGTTCAAGATTCTCGGGGCATCGTGGGCCACCTATCGAGCGATCTGTGCACACATCGGCCACGAACCAGCCTCCTGGGAAACGATCTCCGACGTCGCGGCCGAGGTGGCCCACCTGGTCCCGTTCACACTGGCGACAGCAACCGACGGCAACCACGGCCGGGCGGTCGCCCACATGGCCCGACTCCTCGGATTCTCGGCCGAGATCTTCGTTCCGGTGGGCATGGCTCCGGCCCGGATCACCGCGATCGAAGACGAGGGAGCGACAGTCACGATCGTCGACGGCGACTATGACGACGCTGTTGCCCGTGCGGCCGCGGAGGCCGGCGATCGCTGCCTCGTCATCTCGGACACCTCGTGGCCCGGCTACGAATCCGTTCCCTCGAACGTGATCCAGGGCTACTCGACGATCTTCGACGAGATCGACGACCAGCTCGCGACGATGGGGCGCGGTCGCCCTGACCTCGTGGTCATCCCGATGGGTGTCGGTGCATTCATGGCTGCTGCCGTGGCGCACTATCGATCAGACGATCGTTCAGTGGTGATTGTCGGTGTCGAACCTTTGGACGCGAACTGCGTCCAGAAGTCGATGGCGAGCGGCGAACTGACCCACGTTCCCGGACCACACCGGTCGATCATGGTCGGGATGAACTGCGGGCTGCCGTCGGCCGTGGCCTGGCCGCGATTGGCGAGCGGTGTGGACTGGGTGACG
>JBDSDH010000052.1:0-49772 GCA_039920665.1 Ilumatobacteraceae bacterium | reverse complement strand
AGGTTCGCTTCGATCTGCTTGTGAAAGTATGCACGTGAACGAGTGATCTGACAAGCAGAACATAGAGATAGCCGGTATCTTTTTTGGAGATGGACCTCCGCCAGCTCTCCGCCCTGGTTGCAATCGCCGACCATGGCTCGTTCTCGTCGGCCGCTCGCGCGCTCTACACGGTGCAATCGAACATCTCGGGCCACATCTCGCGTCTCGAAAAGGAGCTGGGCGTGACGCTCGTCGACCGACAGCGCGGTGGCCTCACCGACGACGGCGGCCAAGTGGTGGAGCGAGCCCGACGGATCCTGCGCGAGATGGACGACATCAGCGCCGACATGGCGAGCCGTGGCGATTCCGTCAGCGGGGATTCACGGCTCGGTGTGATCGGCACGACCGCTCGATGGCTGATGCCCCAACTGTTGCCAGCGATCAGCCACGACCACCCGCTCGTTCATGTGACGGTGTACGAGGGCAGCACGACCACCCTCATTCCACGCTTGATGGCCGGTTATCTCGACGGGTGCATCGTTCACCTTCCGGTCGACGATCCCGAACTCGTGGTCGAGCCGCTGTTCGCCGAGGACCTGATCGTGGTCGTTCACAACCGGCACCCATGGGCCGAAGAAGAGGAGTTGTCGTTGGCTCGAGTCGCGAGCGAGCCGTTGCTGATTCCGCCGAAGGGCACCGCGATGCGCCGAATCCTCGACAAAGCCGCGGCCTCGGTCGACACGTCGCTGCGGGCCCAGAGCTAGATCGACGGCGTGCGCTTGCTCACCTCGCTGGCGATGGAAGGCTACGGAGCCGCAATCGTCCCGTCGACGGCCGTGCCTCGGTGGCTCAAGGGTGACTTCACTCGGATCAACGTGCCCGAACTTCCCCGTCGTGTGGTCGGCTGGGTCCAGCGTCGGCGTCCAGCGCCGGGCGCGCCGACACGCGCGGTGTTGCGCACGATGCGAGACGTGTTGGAATCACGGGGTCCGTTGCAGCACGGCGTGCACATCGGCACCGAAGCGTTCCCGCTCGCCAAGAACGGCTGACGGGTCCAACGGTCCAACGGTCGAACGGTCGAACGGTCGAACGGTCGGAAAGCCAACGATGCAGCCCTGCGGGCTACAGTCCCCACGATGCCGTCGATCGGACTGACCACACCCTTCCCGATCCGGGCCCGGGTTCCCGGCGCTGCCCGCGTCGACCTCCGCCAGTTCGGCGATCGCACGGTCGTGTGGCTCGATGTCGATGCCACCCACAAGAAGGGGGCTCTGTCGTCGGATGCGTCGTCGATGATCCAGGCTGCAGCCGAAACGGCTCGCGAGCACGGTCTGCCGCTCGTTGCAGTCATGGGTTCGGCGGGCGCTGACATCGCTGAAGGATTCAGCGCGCTCCACGGTTGGGGCATGGCTGCCAAGGCGCTCACCGACTGCAGCGGCGTGGTTCCGACGATCATGATCGTCGATGGTCCAGCGGTTTCCGGACCGGCACTGTTGCTCGGAATCGCCGACCACGTGGTGATGACCGAGGCGGCGTATGCATTCGTCAGCGGACCAACCATGGTCGCCGATTTCACCGGTGTGGTGATGGACAACGAAGAACTCGGGGGCAGCGCCAGCCATGCTCGATACAGCGGCGCCGCCAGCCTCGTTGCATCGTCTCGCGACGAAGCCATCGCAGTCGTCGAGCAGTTGCTGTCGTATCTGCCCGACAACGTCGATGCCGAGCCGCCGATGTTCGACACCGATGACGATCCCAAAAGGCTCACGCCGGATGCCGGTGCGCTGATCCCGCCCTCGTCGACCGGGTCGTACGACGTGCGCCACGTCATCCGAGCCCTCGCCGACGACGGCGACCTGCTCGAAGTTCGCGCTCGTTGGGCTTCCAACGTGGTGACTGCGTTTGCAACCTTCGGCGGCCGTCCGGTGGGCATTGTCGCCAACCAGCCGATCTCGTTGGCCGGCACGCTCGACATTCCTGCCTCGCAGAAGGCAGCTCGGTTCGTCTCGTTCTGCGATGCGTTCAACCTGCCGATCATCACGCTCGTCGACACGCCCGGCTTCTATCCCGGCAAAGACCTCGAGTGGCGGGGAATGATCCGTCACGGCGCACAACTCGTGTTCGCCTACGGGCGGGCATCGGTGCCACGTATCTGTGTCGTTCTGCGCAAGAGCTACGGCGGCGCATACATCGTGATGGACAGCAAGAAGATGGGCAACGACCTGTGCCTGGCCTGGCCATGGGCCGAGCTCGCGGTGATGGGAGCCGGCCAGGCAGCAGCGATTCTTCAGCGCCGAGCCACACCCGACGAGCGCGCCGCCTTCGAGGCCGACTATTCCGAACGTCTGCTCAACCCGTACGTCGCAGCCGAACGGGGATACATCGACGGGGTGATCGAACCAGCAGACACCCGCCGCGAGATATGCCATGCGCTGACCGTGCTCGGCGACAAGCGCGAAGTGTTGACTTCACGCAAACACGACAACTCCCCGCTCTGACCGATCCGGGCGGCGGCATCGGTTCTCACGGGTTGAGACGCTCCACTGGCGCCGACATCTGGAGTAGGCAGGCCGACGATCCGCGCCGCTAGTGTCGCAGCGGGGAGCAAGCCCCAATCCTGAAACGCGTCACCCGAGGGAGCAACGTGCCCGAGACCATTACCATCACCGACGATCGCACCGGAAAGACGGTCACCGTGCCGATCACCGACGGTGTTTTTCCAGCCTCCGCCGTGCGCGAGTTGGACCCGTCGCTGTTCATTTACGACCCGGCCTTCATGCAGACGGCTGCCTGCAAGAGTGCCATCACCTATCTCGATGGCGAGAACGGCATCCTGCGCTACCGCGGCTACCCGATCGAGCAATTGGCCGCCAAGAGCACCTACCTCGAAGTGGCGTATCTGCTGCTCAACGGAGAACTGCCGACGCCGCACCAACTCGAGGTGTGGAACCACGATGTCACTCATCACACGTTCATCCACGAGAACATGCGCAAGCGCTTCGTCGACGGTTTCCACTACGACGCTCACCCGATGGGCATGTTCGTCAGCGCCGTCTCGGCGCTCGGCACGTTCTACGACGATGCCAAGAACATCGATTCCAAGGAGAGCCGCGACAAGCAGATCCTGCGGCTCGTCGCCAAGATGCCGACCCTGGCCTCGATGTGTTACCGGTTCTCGGTCGGCCTTCCGTTCAACTATCCCGACAACGACATCAGCTTTCCGGCCAACTTCCTCCAGATGATGTGGAAGATCGGCGACTACGTGATCGACCCACGCCTCGAGCGGGCGATGGATGTGCTGTTCATCCTCCACGCCGACCACGAGCAGAACTGCGGCACCACCGCGATGCGTGTCGTCGGCAGCAGCCAGGTCGACCCGTACTCGTCGTGTGCGGCAGCAGCCGCTGCGTTGTACGGCCCGCTGCACGGCGGCGCCAACGAAGCGGTCATCCGGATGCTCACCGAGATCGGCAGCGTCGAGAACGTTCCCAAGTTCATCGAAGAGGTCAAGAGCGGCACGGGCAGCCGGCTGATGGGATTCGGTCACCGGGTCTATAAGAACTTCGACCCTCGAGCCACGATCATCAAGCAGACGGCCTATGACGTCTTCGAAGTCACCGGCACCAATCCGCTGCTCGACATCGCTCTGAAGCTGGAAGAGGTCGCGTTGGCCGACGAATACTTCATCAGCCGCAAGCTGTACCCCAATGTCGATTTCTACTCCGGCCTGATCTACCAAGCAATGGGTTTCCCGGTAGCGATGTTCACCGTGCTGTTCGCGATCCCGCGCACCGTTGGCTGGCTCGCCCATTGGCAGGAGCTCCTGGCCGACAAGGACCAGAAGATCAGCCGCCCTCGTCAGTGGTACGCCGGCGTCGATGCCCGCGACTACGTCGACCTCAACGCGCGCTGACCGCACCCCGGCGCTCGCCGCCGCTCGCGCTCGTCATACGATGAGACATTCGACGCCCGTGGTGCCGATCCGTTCCACCTGTTGGAACAGGCCGGCACCGTGGGCGTCTGTGCTGTCCGCTGATCATCGTCGATTTCAGATGTAGTAGCCGGTGATGTCGATCAGGAAGTCGGTGCCTGTCGGACCACCGGCTGGGCCGACGTACACCTCGACCTTTCCGGGTCCGTTGAAATTTCCGATCGCGACGGTGCCGCCGTTGGCGAGTGTGGTGCCCGAGGCGGTCCAGTTCACCGAGGAGTTGCCCGGCCAGTCGATGTTGGCGGGGTAGATCGCGATGTAGCCGCCTCCGCCGCTGGTGTCGGTGACCGTGAGGTTGTAGGTGACCGCAACGGCACCGGTGGGAATTCGTGCTCCGCCGCTCTGATCGCTGATCACGTCGAATGCCCACGTGTCGCCGGCAAACAGGTACCCATCGACGTAGTCGCGCGAGTCGAGTGCGCGGAACGGATTGATCGGCACGAAGACGTAACCGCCAGCGATCCCCTCGGGGCGCAGCGATGCGGTCTCCGTGGGGCGCGTGTCCGTATGATCACCAATGGTGCCCACGCGGATCGGTTTGACCGACTCGCTCAGCGGAATTCCAGGGCGCGACTCCGGCAACGATGCCGACAGCGCTCCCGACGTCGGCAACCCGAGCGACAATCCCCCCAACACAAGCACTGCTGCAAGAGTCTTTTTCATGATCTGTTCCCTCCCGGCGGATCCACCATGGTCCGCTGTTGCGGGACAGATTACGCATCTGAACTCAGGAGCTTGGACATCCGCTTCAGGCATTCGTGATCCCGGCATGGAGATCAGCCGGTCACCCGACGTCGATCAGGATCTTGCCGATGTTGGCATTGCTCGCCATGTGACGGTGGGCGTCGGCGATCTGGTCGAACGGGTAGCGCGAATCGATCACCGGCCGCAGTGCGCCGCTGTCGAACAGCGGCAACATCTCGTGGATGAACCGCTGGATCAAGGAGACTTTCTGTTCGATCGGACGGCCGCGCAAGGTGGTACCGATCATTCGCGCCCGCTTGGCAAGAAGCATGCCGACGTTGACGCTGGTCGTGCCGCCACCCATCAAGCCGACCTGGACGATGGTGCCCTGGATCGCGACGGACTGCAGGTTGCGATTGACGTAGTCGCCACCGATCACATCGAGGATGACATCGACTCCGGCCCCACCCGTTGCCTCGCGCACCACGCCGACGAAGTCATCGGTGTTGTAGTCGACCACGAGATCGGCGCCGAGCATCCGACATGGCTCGACCTTGCCGGCGCTGCAGGTCACCACGATTCGAGCGCCGATTGCCTTCGCGATCTGAATGCTGGCCGTTCCGACTCCGGACGCTCCGGCGTGAACCAGTGCCCACCGGCCACTGGTCAGCCCGCCCTGCACCACGAGGGCATCCCACGCTGTCAGGAACACCTCTGGAATGGCCGCCGCATCGGCGACTCCCACCGCAGCAGGAACGACCATCAATTGACGCTGGTGGACAGCAATCCGCTCGGCGTAGGCGCCGCCGGCGTCGATCGCCATCACCGCGTCGCCGACCTCCCACATCGTGACCCGTTGACCCACGGCAGCCACCGTGCCGGAGAACTCCATCCCGGGAATCTCGATCGCTGACGGGAACGGGTTCGGGTACATGCCCATCGTCTGCATCACGTCTGCTCGGTTCAGCGCCGTCGAACGGATGTCGATGAGCACATCCTCGGGGCCGTGGACAGGGTCGGCGACCTCCTCGATGACGAGGCTTTCCGGACCATCATGGGAACGCAGGACAACAGCACGCATGGACGCCATTCTCACACGGGTCGTCCGTGAGACCCGCCTCGCGCCCGAGCCGAAACCACCAGACTGCCATCGCGCCGCAACGCGATGGCAGCTCTGCCCGACGTCACTGGTCCGAGATCAGGCCATCTTCGCTTGCAGACGACCGTCGAGCGCGTCGAGGAACTCTTCGGTGCTGAGGTACGGGGCGTCCTTGGAGATCAGCAGTGACAGGTCCTTTGTCATCTCGCCGGCCTCGACCGCTTCGATGCACACCTGCTCGAGCGCTTCGGCGAAGGCGATCACCTCGGGGGTGTCGTCCAATTTGCCGCGGTAGGTCAGACCCTGCGTCCACGCAAAGATCGACGCGATCGGGTTGGTGGAGGTCTTGTTGCCCTTCTGATGCTCGCGATAGTGACGGGTCACCGTCCCGTGGGCAGCCTCGGCCTCGACGGTCTTGCCGTCCGGGGTCATCAACACCGATGTCATCAAACCGAGTGAACCAAAGCCCTGAGCCACTGTGTCGGACTGCACGTCGCCGTCGTAGTTCTTGCACGCCCACACATAGCCGCCCTCCCACTTCATCGCGCAGGCGACCATGTCGTCGATCAGGCGATGCTCATAGGTGAGACCAGCAGCGTCCATCTCGGCCTTGAACTCGGTCTGGTAGACCTCTTCGAAAATGTCCTTGAACGAGCCGTCGTAGGCCTTGAGAATCGTGTTCTTGGTGCTCAGGTACACCGGGTAGCCGCGGTTGAGGCCGTAGCGGAGCGAGGCGCGAGCAAAGTCGCGGATGCTGTCGTTGAAGTTGTACATGCCCATGATGACGCCACCATCGTCTCCGAAGTCGGCGATGTGCAGTTCGATCGGGTTGCTGCCGTCATCGGGCGTGTAGGTCATCGTGACCTTGCCGGAGCCGGGCACTTTGTAGTCGGTGGCCTTGTACTGGTCGCCATGAGCGTGGCGTCCAATGACGATCGGCTTGGTCCAGCCGGGAACGAGGCGAGGAATGTTGGAGATGACGATCGGCTCGCGGAAGATCACGCCGCCGAGGATGTTGCGGATGGTGCCGTTGGGGCTCTTCCACATCTTCTTCAGACCGAACTCGACGACTCGCGCCTCATCGGGGGTGATGGTCGCGCACTTGACGGCGACGCCGTGGCGTTTGGTGGCATTGGCCGAATCGATGGTGACTTGATCCTCGGTGGCGTCGCGGTGCTCGATGCCGAGGTCGTAGTAGTCGAGTTCGATGTCGAGGTAGGGCAGGATCAGCTTGTCCTTGATGAACTGCCAGATGATGCGGGTCATCTCATCGCCGTCCATCTCGACGATGGGATTCTTCACCTTGATCTTGGCCATGCGCGTGCCACTCCTCTATGAGTTAAACTTGTATTCGACTTGTACAGGCTAGCCGCTCGCACGGCACGCAAGGCAGATGGATGCGAGCACTCGGTCGTCTCGAGTGCGTTCGACGTCGGTCTCGGTTTCGACGATAGTTGATTATTCCGATCGGTTTTATAGGCTTGCTGTTGTGAGCACCCCAGAGCCGTTGTCCCCGACCCCTGATCCACTTCCGGCCGGCTGGTCGATCGATGCCCTCACCGGAACTCTCGGTGCCGTGATTCATGGGGTCGATCTGGCCTGCGATCTGACCGACGGAGAAGTCCGCGCGATCCGCTCGGCACTGCTCGGATTCCGGGTCGTGTTCTTCCGCGATCAGTTCCTGACGCCCGCACAGCAGGTTGCGTTCGCACGTCGATTCGGCGATCTCACGCCGGCCCACCCACTGCTCGATGGACTCGACGACGACCATCCCGAGATCCTCGTCCTCGACAGCGGCAACTACCCGCTCGGCGTCGGCAGCCGCACCAACGGCACCAGCTACAACAACCGCTGGCACACCGACGTCACCTTCAGCGAGCGGCCTCCAACCGGTACGATCCTGGCTGCGCAACGGATCCCCGCACGCGGCGGTGACACCCTGTGGGCCGACCTCGTCGATGCGTACGAGACGTTGTCCGCGCCGATCCAAAACCTGATCGACGATGCGGTCGCGGTCCATGATGCGAGCGGCACGTTCAATCGCTTCCGTGACGACGATCCGGCCGGAGATCAGCAGAACAAGCTGTCCAAGCTGAGTTCGGTTCGCCATCCGGTGGTTCGCGTTCATCCCGAGACCGGCGAACGAGGCCTGTTCGTCAACGAAACGTTCACCCAGCGCATTGTCGGCCTGTCGCCGGCCGAGAGCGACGCGATCCTGAACTTCTTGTACGCACACACCATCGAGCCCGAGCGCGTGGTGCGTTGGAGATGGCGTGACGGCGACGTTGCGTTCTGGGACAACCGGGCAACCGCGCACTATGCCGCTGCCGACTATGGCGAGCAGCGCCGGGTGATGCACCGGGTGACGGTTGCCGGAGACCGGCCCGTCGGTGTTTCCGCATCGGCCGGCGATCGCTGATCCTCGGGCAGCATCGTGGATATCGACCTCACCAAGACCGCAGCAGGCGTCATCGTCGGCTTCATCATCGGGCTGACCGGAATGGGCGGTGGGGCGTTGATGACTCCAGTGCTGGTGCTGCTGTTCGGCGTGAGCCCTGGCGCTGCTGTGTCGGCCGATGTCGTCACGTCGCTGGTCCTCAAACCATTCGGAGGTGGCGTGCACGTGCGGCGCAAGACGGTCAACTGGCAATTGGTGAGGTGGCTCACCGTTGGTTCGGTGCCGTGTGCATTCGCCGGTGCATATCTCCTTGACCGAGTGGTCGGCGACGCCAACGACAGCACGATCAAGCAGATCCTGGGCTGGGTTCTGGTGGTCGCTGCCGGCGCGATCTTGGCCAAGTTGGCTCTCAACACTCGCCGTCACACAGCCGAGGTGACCACGATGATGGACCGGTCCCTGATCAGACCCGGACCGACTGTCGCAATCGGCGCGCTCGGTGGTCTGGTCGTCGGGATGACCTCGGTCGGGTCCGGCTCGGTGATCATCGTGTTGCTGATGCTGCTCTATCCCCGCCTTTCGTCGCGGGAAATGGTCGGCACTGACCTCGTCCAAGCAGTGCCGCTTGTCGGGTCAGCAGCGCTCGGGCACCTGCTGTTCGGCCATCTCGACATCTCGATCATCACCTCCGTGCTGATCGGCGCCATCCCGGCGGTTCTTGCGGGTGCACACTTCTCGTCGAAGGGCACGGACCGCTACGTCCGTCCCGTGTTGGTCGCGGTCCTCGGAGTGTCCGCGCTCGGTTTGCTGAACGTTGGCAACGGTTGGCTGCTCGTATCGGCAGGTGTGTCGATCGTGGTGCTCGGCTCGGTGTACGCACGGATGCGCGACCAGCCCGACGCAGCCGCCGAACCACTGATCGCATCGCCCATCGGGTGATGATCAACCCGCGCCGGCGACACTGACAAGGACGAGCGCGCTGACAGCGAGGCCCATACCCCACGCCTGTGATCGGCTGACTCGTTCGTGATCGAGACCGAACGCGAGGCACACCGTGCTCACCGGATACAACGCGACCACCACGACCACGACCGACAGCAATCCTCGCTGGACGGCCTGCAGGTACAAGAAGTTGGCTGTCATGTCGAGAACGCCGGCAACCCCAGCAAGCCGCCACGCCGATCCATGGCCGCGTGCAGCGGTGTGCGTGGCGGCAACCAAGGCGATGATGACAGCTACCGACACGAGGCGGGCTGCGACCAGTGGCCAGACACCGGATTCGTCACTCGTCTCGCCGAGCGCAATGAAGATCACCGCGAAGCCGAGGCCGGCAACCAGCGCGAACATGACCGTCGATCGTGGTGTCCGAATCTCGCGCTGACCAACCGCTCCACTGACGAGCGCGACGGCCCCCACCGCTGCGATCATGCCGACATACGCGAGCGGCCGAGGTCGTTCGCCTCGGGCGAGGCCGAACAGGACCGGCAACACTGCACTCGTCACAGCCGTGATCGGCGCGACCACAGTCATCGCACCGTGGGACAGTGCGTGGTAAAAGCACACGAGCGCGACCGCACCCGCAAGTCCAGCGATGCCACCCCAGATCAGATCGACAACCGGCGCAAAGGTGGTACCGATGACCAGCACCGTCGTGAGCGCCAGGATCGCGCTCGCGATCTGCCCGTACAGACCGACCGCAATACTCGGCGCGCTGCGCGACGCGCGACCCCCGCTGTAGTCGGCCACCCCGTACACGATCGCGCAGACGAAGGCGAGAGCGATGGCCACGGACGACAAGTAATCACCGCAAACGACGAACTCCACCCAGTGTGCTTCGCAGAACCGCTTCGTCCGAGTGGTGGTTTGTCAGTGCGCTGGAGCGACCGAGTCGAGTCGCGCCTCGTGCGGTTCGGTCGAAGTTGCGGTGAGACCGGCCGGCGCAAGGTCGCGTCGACGGACAGCGCGCCAGCCGTATCCAGCCGCAATCAGGGCGGAAATACCGCCCACCGCCACACCGATGCGGGCGCCGAACCGTTCGCACACCCAACCGAGGATCGGCCCGCCGATCGGTGTACTCCCGAGAAAGACGATTGCCTGCAGGGCCAACACGCGTCCACGCATCGACGGTGCTGATCGCAGTTGGACGATTGCTGTCGACGCGGTCATGAAGGTGATGCTGGCGAATCCCATCAACACCCCAATGGGGATGGTGGCGGCGACGTTCGGCGTTGCTGCGAGCAACAGCATCGACACACCGAAGCCGGCCGACGCAATCACGATGCTGCGAACGGTCACGACAGTGCGTCGGGCCGACAGCAGCGCTCCGATCAGCGAGCCCACGCTGATGATCGAGTAGACGATCGTGAACGTCGAGTCGTTGCCGTGCAGCGTGCGGGTGACGAGCAACGGAATCACGGTCTGGAAGTTGAAGGCGAAGGTGCCGATGATCGCCATCATCACCAGCGGCACGAACAACTCCGGCATGGTGCGCACATACCGGAGTCCCTCACGGATCTGACCCTTGCCCTTGCGCGTGATCTCGTGCGGACGGTTCTCGCTGGTGCGCATCATCAACAGACCGGCGATGACGGCGATGTACGAGAGGCCATCGGCTGCGAATGTCCATCCATAGCCGACGAGACCGATCAACAAACCGGCCAGTGCCGGACCGACCACTCGGGACCCGGTCATGAGTGCGCTGTTGAGGCTGACCGCGTTCTGGACGTAGGTCTCGGGCACCATCTCGACCACGTAGGCCCGTCGAGCAGGGTTGTCGAACGCTGTCGCGACGCCGCCGAATACCGCAACGATGTAGATCGCAGCCACGGGTGGGTTGTCCATGAACGCCAAAGCTGCGAGCACGAACGACTGCAGCATCGCGAAGGTCTGGACCATGATCAGCAGCTTGCGCTTGTCGGAGCGGTCGGCGATCAAGCCAGACCAGGCACCGAGGAGCAGCACCGGGCCGAATTGGCAGGCCGCAAGCAAACCCAGGGCAAGACCGCTGTCGGTCAGTTTCAAGACCAACAGCGTCTGGGCGATCAAAGTCAACCAATTGCCGATCTGGGAGATCAATTGGCCGGTGAAGAACAGCCGGAAATTACGCACCCGCAGCGAACTGAACGTGCTGACCCGAACGATTCGTGTTGATCCAACACCGGGTTCGCCGATCAGACCGTCCGACGAAACAACGGCATCGTCCTCGATCGAGGAGTCGGCGCTCAACGCATCACCGCGCTCGGGATCGAGGGGTCTGTTGGATCGCTGGCCTCGGTCAACTTGGTGAGCACGGCTGCTGCTGCCGTGAGCCGTCGGAGTTCGTCGTCCGTCAAGGCCTGCAGCTGACCATCGAGCCACTCGGTCCTGCGAGTGCGGTCGCTTTCGAGTTGGTCCTTCCCGGCCGCAGTCATTCGGATCAGGGTGACACGCCGATCTCGTTCATCGGTTTCACGGCTGATCAGCCCGAGTGCCTCCATCTTGGAAACGATGGCTGTGATCGTCGGTGGAGCGAGTTGCTCGAGGTTGGCGAGTTCTCCGTGGGTCAGCTGCTCGTGGCGATTGATCGATGCGAGCGCCGACGTGAACGTCGGCCCGAAATCGTTGCGGTCCTGCTGGCGCAGCTTTCGGGCCAACCGGGCCACCGACGACCGCAGCGAATGAGCGAGCTCGCCGGGCTCGAAAGCTGAGTCTGAATCGGCGCCGCTGGCACTCTCGGAATCTTGTTGCAGTGTTGGCACGGACCTACTGTACGAGAGGGATAGTTTGTTCACCGAACTAATCGTGATTGTCATCGGTCACATGGTCGGCTGAGGGCGCTAACTTGCCCTGATGGCAACTCGCACCATTCACATCGTCACCGACGACATCGACGACTCCGAAAGCGACGTCCAGACCGTTCGCTTCGCCTACGAGGGATCGAGCTACGAGATCGATCTCGGCCCGGCCAATCGTGAGAGGTTCGAACAAGCCATCGCGCTCTTCGTTGGTCACGCACGCCGACAGGGTGGCAACCCGATTCCCCGCTCTCCCGGTCGGGCGCCGGCTGCCAGCCAGGCCAATGACACCACCTATGCCCGGCGCTGGCACGTTGCCGAGGGCCTGCCCGTTTCCGATCGTGGCCGGCTCAAGCCGGAGCAGATGAACGCCTGGGCTGCCGCTGGAGCCCCTCGTCTCGACTCCTGACCAGCGACTGCGACCAATCTGGGTCGCTGCAGAACGAGAGAAGCCCTTTCCGCTTGTGCGGAAAGGGCATTCTGTTGTGGTGGGCACGACGGGGCTCGAACCCGGGACCTCCACCGTGTCATGGTGGCGCTCTAACCAACTGAGCTACGCGCCCGAGGGCGACAGCAATCTAGCAGGGGTTTGAGGGCTTCCAACATGTTTTCACATCCGTCCGGAACGCTACAGAGCGCAACCGAAGAGGGACTGATGATCGATTGCACACCAAGCTTTGGCAGTACGATTGGATCCGTCAGGGAAGGTCAGCGACTCATTCGGCCCTCCTGATCTCGCCCTACCGAAACGGTCGGCTAGTGTGCTGTCACGTAGTTTCGTCAAGCATCTCGCCCGGTGCTGCAAGATCATCTTGGCGTGCGCGAACCCGGACATGACCGGCCAGCAGGTTGCGGACAAGGTCGGCTGTAGCCCGGCAACGGTGACGAAGTGGCGCAAACGTTTCGCTGAGAAACGTCTCGACGGTCTACTCGACGAACCCCGGCCGGGTGCGGTCCGAACCATCGGCGATGACGTCGTCGAACAGATCGTGATCGACACCCTGGAATCTGTTCCCAAGAACGCGACGCATTGGTCGACACGGTCGATGGCCCAACGTCGCGGGATCAGTCGTCAGACCGTGTCCAAGGTCTGGCGGGCGTTCGGGCTGAAGCCGTGGGAGATCGACGAGTTCAGGATCTCACCCGACCCGCTGATCGCGCTCACCGCAACTCGTCGCCAAGATCCGTGACATCGTCGGGCTCTCCATGAACCCACCCGTCAACGCGGCCGTGTTCGCCGTTGATGAGAAACCCCAGATCCAAGCGTTGAACCGGACCGCACCAATGCTGCCGATGATGCCGACCACGAACCAGCGGCGCTCGCACGACTACAAACGCAACGGCACCATCGACCTGTTCGCCGCGCCCGATATCGCAACCGGGACCGTGATCTCACAGTTACGACCCAACCATGACTCGGCCCAGTTCGCGAAGTTTTTGAACAAGATCAACCGTGACGTCCCCGACGATCTCGACGTCCACGTCGTGCTGGACAACCTGTCGACCCACAAGACCCCCCAGGTTCACAAGTGGCTGCTGCGTCACAAGCGGTTCACGTTCCATTTCACCCCGACCTACGGGTCCTGGATGAACCTCGTCGAAAGGTGGTTCTCGGCGCTCACCACCAAAAATTGCAACGCTCCACCCACGACTCCGTCGCAGCGCTCTCCAAAGACATCGTCGAATGGGTCGCAGTCTGGAACGACGACCCCAAACCGTTCATCTGGCACAAAACCACCGACGAAATCCTTGATCGACTCGGCCGCTACTGCGCAGACGTCACCAACACCGAATTACCCACCGAAACAACGTGACAGCACACTAGGTGCAGACAACAGTCAGTACCACGGGCGGGCGCTCGGGCCGTGCAGGCGCATCGAGGGCCCACCCCAGATACATCACGTTGACAAGCCGTACGTCCGGTCCGAATCTGCACAAGTCGAGCACCCGTGGTGAGTCGATCAGCGGCGCACTACCCCAAGAGCTCGCCAGACCCAGCGCAGTTGCGCCGAGCAAGATGTTCTGGACCCCAGCGGCGACGGCATCCCGGTTCTCGTCGTGGCGCGTCGGGTTGGCGTCCGCCGCTGCACCGACGACAAGCACCGCCGGTGTCCGCACATACTTGACGAGCGTCTTGCTCCGCTGACCTGCGACTCCGACCTCGAAGTCAGCCATGTCTGCGGCGAAAGCCTCTCCAAGGCGCTGACGCCCGTCACCCGTGAACAATGCGAACCGCCAGGGCCACGTCCTCTTGTGATTCGGAGCCCATTGTGCCAACTCGCACAACTGCTCGACGATCTCTACTGGAACATCGCGACTCTTGTCGACGAGCATGCTGGTGCGCCGTGAGCGGATCAGCTCGCACAGCTCCTCAAATCGATCGCTCATCCACGCAGTATGCCCGCTGATGCCGAGGTGCGTCATACTGATCATTGCAATTATAACGATGACGCGTCTCGGGTGCAGCGGCCGACCGTGCCCGGCCCCACATCACCACGCCGGCGGCAGCAGACGGCACCGAGATCGCGTCTGTGGTGGACTGCACGCCCGGCGTCAGCGGATATCGGTCGTTGCGCACCCTCCTCGTGCAAGACCGGTTTCGAGCAGTGGCGCCGAGTCGCGCTCGTAGATCTGTTCGGACACGTCGCGCCGGAAGTTCAGGAAGCGGTGACCCTCCGGGCCACCGACCAGCGCGTAGCGGACGTCGCCCGGGACACACAGCGCCGTGAATGGCTCGAGCCGATACGAACCCATGGCGATGGAGCCCTACGACGATGACCGCTCCACCAGTCGGGCAGCGACGCCCGTCGAAGACCAGCTCACCCTCCAACACGAACAGCGCATCCTCTCCGTGGGCGTCGCCCCAGCGAATCGTGCCGCCGTCAGCGAACTGGGCATCGATCATCCACAGCGAGGAGCCATCCGGTTGGGTCATACTGCACCGAATCACACCTGTTGCCCCGCGGGGGCCGAGGTACGAGTCCGCCGTGGGTGCTTCGTCGAGAGGCAGGACGGTCAACTTGGGCATGCTTACTCCTCGGACCTACGGCTGAGCCGGAACGGGTGGGACGACCCTTGACAAACTCCTGCGAGATGGATGGATGCTCTCTGCAGGACGAACCCCCCTCAATCAGGCGAGCGCAGAAGGACGCGACCCGGATCATCATATTAATCTTAGATACCATGACCTCTCTCAGCGAAAACGATCTGGTGCTCGGGTTCAGCCACGTCAACCTCCTCGTCACGGATCTCGAGGCAGCTCGCCGGTTCTACGGCGACGGGCTCGGGTTGGCCCAACTCCCCCGTCCGGAGATCAGCGGTCAGGGCGCTTGGTTCAGGGTGGGCAGCCTGCAGCTTCATGTGAGCCTCGTGCAGGAAATGCCTGCGAACACCGATCGAACAACGTCGCACATTGCCCTGCAGCTTTCCGCAACTGCGTTCGCATCGACCGTAGCGGCCATCGAGTTGCGGGGTGTCGTTCTGACCAGAGGTCCGCAGACCAGTGAGCAGTTCGACATGCCGGTCCAGACCGCGTTCTGCCGTGATCCTTCTGGCAACCTGATCGAGCTGACCGACGTGGGTCAACTGGAGTGATTGGTCACCCGGATGTCCCCGATGCCGAACTCCTGACACGTCGAGGGCGAACGTCTCGACCGCGGGAGGGCGTCAGCCGGCGGGTCGCGCTGTGAGCAACCGGTCCAGCTCGGGGATCCCGAGGCTGCCGAGACGTTCGAGGATCTGCTCGTCGGGCACGCCCTCCAGCGGCAGGAACGGCGGGCGCAGCGTGTGGCCCGGCATCCCGAGGAGACGTATGATCGCCTTCAGGTAGCGCATGCTGCCGCCGGGCCAGATGTTCGAGCTGAAGAACCGCAGGACCTGGGCGTACGCCTCGGCCGACGCGGCCAGATCACCCGACGCGTGGGCGCGGATGACGCCGACGCACGTCTCCGGGATGAGGTTGCCGTCCGTCGACAGGAACCCCTGCCCGCCGAGCGCCAGGATCGTCATTGCCTGCATCGGACCGCCGACGTGCACGTCGCAGCGGCCGTCGACAGTGTCCACCATCCGGCTGACGTACGTCAGGTCGGTGTTGGTCACGTTGAGCCCGAGGATCCGACCGGGATAGTCGGTGAGCAGCCGATCGACGAGGTCGTTCGGAACCACGTACCCGTTGTAGATGTGGCTCGACAGCACGCACGGGATCGTCGAGCCCTCGAGGATCGTGCGGAAGTACAGCTCGAGCTCGGCCGTCGTTGGCTTGTTGGCGTGCCCGCTGTCGACGCAGTAGATCTGCATCGCTTCGAGACCGACCTTCTCGGCGATCGCGATGATCTCCAGGTACTCCGCCGCGGTATGGGTCTCTACGCCCATCGCTCGCGCCGGCGCCCGTCCCTTCACCACCTCGGCCGCGACGCCGTACAGCGTCTCGGTCTCGTCGAGGCTGAGCGCGTAGCCCTCTCCCGGTGAAGAACTGCCGACGTACACCCCCATGCCGGCCGCGGCGAGCCGGTCGAGGTGGTTGCGCCACGCCTCCTCGTCAAGGCTGCGGTCGGCGGCGAACGGAGTGATCGTGCATGTGAACGTGCTGCAGGGTCGAGTCATGGATGGTGCTTTCTCGGTCGGTCGGGAGAGGTGTCCGGCGCCACCTCCCGAGGAGCCGGCGCGATGCCGGCGGGGCAGATCAGGCCGGCTGGTGGACGAGGCGCGACTCGTCCCAGCCACGATCGGCGAGCAATGCCGATGCGAAGCGGATCAACTGGAGCGTGTGGACGGCACGCTTTTTGGTCTCGTCGGTGCGGCCGATCCCGAAGGCTTCGACCGTCGGGAACTCGGTGCCGCTCGGGTGCTCGCTCGCCGTGAAGTGCTGGAGCGATGCGTTCATGGTTGGCGCTCGTCGTGGTCCCCGCCGACGCCGCCGAGCTCGGCAGGGAATCGCGTCACGGCGATCTCGCCAGCGCGCCGCAGATGCAAGGTGTCGTAGCGCCGACTCGAGAACTGCCAACGACCGTCGGTGCGGCGGTACGTGTCGTGGTAGACGCCGGAGATGTCGAACTCCTCGTCGAACTTGATGCCGAACTCACGGATGTACCACTGGCCGGTGGCGGCGTCGCCGTCGATCTCGGCGACGCCGGAGTGGTTCGTGAACACGATGCCTCTCCATCCCGACAGCAGCTCACGCAGCGAGCGCAGGATCTCGTCGCGCCCGGCGAAGGTGTCCCAGTTGGTGACGACGATCTCGGCGTCTTCGGTGAACATCGACGCGCAGGCCGCCACGTCCATCCGGGTGATCGCATCGGCGAAGCGATGGTTGAGATCCGCGATCGCCAAGCGGTCGGCGAGCTGCTGCATCGCCGTTGGCGTCGGCTCGATCGATGCACTTGGCGCAGCGTGTGTTCGATTGGTCACGTCCCGAATCCCCCGATGCTTCAGCCGGCTCCCCGGCCGCCATCTATCCAAGATGCTATCTTGAAAAAGATTCTACTGATTGACCGTAGCCCGGTCGAGGCCACGCTTGGAGCATCGATGTCCCCCACCACCCGGCCGTCCGACACCGCAGCCGCCACGCCACGCGATGTCGCAATCGTCACCGGAGCGACGTCGGGGCTCGGTCGTGCGATCTCGATCGTGCTCGCCGAAGCCAGAACGACGGTGGCCGTGGCCGGCCGCAATGCCGCACGCGGCGCCGATGTCGTTGCGACCATCGAGGCCGCGGGCGGGCGCGCCCGGTTCTTCTCCTGCGACCTCGGTTCGTCCGCGGGGTGCGATCGGCTGGTCGACGAGGTCGCCGCGGCACTCGGCCCGGTGTCGATCCTGGTCAACAACGCGTACGCAAGCGACGCGATCGCGGACGACGCACCCGTCGGCGCGATCAGCGACGACGCGTGGGACCGGATCATCGTGGGCAACCTCTCGTCCGCGATGTGGATGACCCGCGCCGCCCTGCGCGCGATGGTGCCGGAGGGCCGCGGGTCGATCGTCAACGTGAGCGCCCGTGCCGGCGTTCTCGGCACGCCGGGGATGGCCGCCCATGCGTCGTCCAAGGGTGCGCTCAATGCGCTGACCCGTTCGGTCGCGGTGGACTACGCGAGTGCCGGCATCCGTTGCAATGCCGTCCTGCCCGGGCACATCCTCCACGATCGTCGCGACGCCGACCTCACGCCCGAACGGCGGGCGATGCTCGAGGCGATGCACCTCACCCGGCTCGCGACCGCGGACGACATCGCCCGAGCCGTCGCGTTCCTGGCCGGTTCCGACGCCGCCGTGATGACGGGCGTCCTCCTGCCCGTGGACGGCGGGAGCTCGGCGGTGCGGGCCGCTGTGGTGGGTGGTGCCGACCCGCGACTCGCCGAGCACTGAGGGTCAGCGGCTCAGCTCCGAGGCCCACGGGGCGTTGGGATCGGCGATCACCGACGGCGGAATGTCGAGCCCGAACAGCTCTGCGGCGTTGCGCCACGTGATCCGCTCGATGTCGTACGCGGGCATGCCGGCCAACTGACGGTGGAAGTGGGCCTGGGTGTCGGGCCAGTTGGAATCGGCGTGCGGGTAGTCCGACTCGATCAGGATGTGCTCGAGGCCGATGTGGTGGCGCTGCTCGAAACCGGCAGGATCGTCGATCGCACAGAACCAGAAGTTGCGCTGCAGCACCTCGCGCGGCGTCAGCTCGATGCCGGTCCAGGTGCCGTACATCTCGTGGTAGCCGAGCACGTGGTCGAGCCGGTCCATCAGCCCGGCGACCCAACCGATGCCACCTTCGGACATGCAGAACTTGATGTTCGGGAAGCGCACCGGGATCTTCGAGTACAGCCAGTCGACCGCCGAGAACATCGCGTAGCCGAAGAACAGCACGCCGACCACGTCGGCCGGCGCGTCGTCGGAGGTGGAGGGCGACGTGCTCGACGAGCCGATGTGGAGGCTGATGACCGTGCCGGTCTCCTCGCACGCCGCCATCAACGGGTCCCAGTGGTCGGTGTGCAGCGATGGCAGGCCCAACTTGTCGGGCGCTTCGGAGAAGGTGATCGCCTTGAACCCGCGCTCGGCATTTCGGCGCACCTCCTCAGCTGCGACCACGGGGTCGAGCAGGTACGGCAGTTGCATCGGAATGATCCGGTCGGGATACGGGCCCGACCAGTCCTCGATGCACCAGTCGTTCCAGGCGCGCACCGAGGCGAGCGCAAGCCGAGGATCGCTCACGGTGAGCTGCAGCCGTTGGCCGGCAAAGCCCGGCAGGAAGGACGGGAAGTTCATCGAGGCCCACACGCCGGCCAGATCCATGTCGGCGATCCGCGCATGGATGTCCCATGCGCCCCGGCGCATCTGGTCGAACCGGCACGGCTCGAAGCTGTACTCGCTGACCGGGCGGCCGACCACCGCGTTGAACCCGACGTTCGGCAGGATCTGGCCGTCGTACAGCCAGTGCTCGGAACCGTCGTCCGCCTGCACGATCCGGGGTGCCCGATCGACGAGATCGGCCGGGTACCTGCCCTCGAAGGCGTTCGCCGGCTCGACGATGTGATCGTCGACCGAGACGATGAGGTACTCGCGATCACGCCGCTCCGGTTCCGGCAGGAACGTGACGGTTCCGGTGCGGTTCTTTCCGGCAACCGTGAAGCCGAGGTTTGCTTGCAGTTCGTCGAGGCTGGCCACGGCGAGCTCCTTTCGATGGTGGGTGGAAGAGAGAAGGCGTCGAGCGGGGGCTCGGCGCAGCTCAGAGGAGGACGTCGGACTCTCGGTGCAGTAGACCGCGCACGGCCCCGGCCCAATAGGCCTCGGTGGCCCTCTCCAGCAGCGACAGCTGCATGCCGGCACGGGCCGATGGATCGATGACCCGCGCTGCGCCGACGCCGGCCGCCCTCGCCATCAGCACGTCGTAGGTGAGCCGGCACTGCCGGTCAAAGCTGACGGCGCGGTAGACCGCTTCCGGCACGGTCGCGCCGGTGATCAGCACCCCGTGGTTGACCAGGAGTGCGATCGTCGCGCCGCCGATCCGGTCGGCGAGGGCTGCGCCCTTGCCGGCGTCGTCGATCTCACCATCGTACTCGTCGACCAGCACCATCTCGCCGTCATACAGGCAGGCCGTCTGGTGGAACACCTCCGGCAGCAGGCCGAGCGCTGCGAGCACGGTGCACCAGTACGGATGGTTGTGGACGATGACGCGCGCATCGCCCCGCGACCGGTGCAGCTCGGTGTGGATGTGGATCGCGGGCGTGACGTCCCAGCGGCCGCCCGTCACCCTTGCGTCCGCGTCGACGCGGCAGATGTCCGAGGCGCGCAGCTCGCTCCACCAGAGGCCCCACGGGTTGACGAACATCTCGGTGTCGCCGTCGAGCGACCACGTGATGTGGCCGGCGAGGTTCTCTGCAAAGCCGCTGCCGGCGAGGATGCGGAAGGCGCAGGCGAGCTCTTGCTCCGGCGTGAGGGCCGGTCCGATCGGTGGCATAACGGTGGGCATCCACTTGGAGAAGCCGCCGATCACCTCGGTCGTTGAGTTGGTCATCAGGTTCCCCTTGTGTCGTGGTACTCGAGCGGTGTGGTCCCACGACACCCGTCGTGAGGACGCGTCAGCCGCTGAGGCGGTCGCGGATCGCCTCGGCTCGCACGACCGAGGTGTATTCGGAGTGGTCGCTCGGGTGGATCCGAGCGGTCCGAAGGTGCGCACGGGCCGCCGCCATCGCGCCCGGCCCGTCGCCGATGCGGATCAGCTCCTGGATGTGGTTGTGCTCGTCGATGGTCCGTTTGGCCAGCTCGGGCGACAGCTCGATGCCGCGGGCGCGGAACTCGGCCGCCTCCGCAGTGACGTGGGCCCGGAACGTCGCGAGCAGCGCGCCGAGCAGCACCTCCACCGTCTCGTTCCCGCACGACTCGACGAGCACCTCGTGCCAGCGGCGGGCGGCGCCGGACGCGGCCTCACCGTGGCCAAGCTTGACGCAGTCCTCCAGCTCACGCTGCGCCGCCTCGAGCGCCGGAAGCACGGCTTGCTCGCGATCCTCGCGCTCAGCGCACAGCTCCGCGCCGAGCGGTTCGAACCGCTCGATCGCTCGTGCGACGTCGGGCATCATCACGCCCCGTGCCTGCAGGACGAGCCCGACGGTGTAGGCCACGTTGTCCGCGCTGGGGCGGTGGACGATGGCACCACCGGTGTTGCCGCGCACGACGCTGATCAAGCCCTCGGTCTGCAGGATCCGACATGCCTCGCGCATCGCCGCCGTGCTGACCCGGAACTCCTCCGTCAGATCCTCGAGCTTGGGCAGCATGCCGTCGGCATAGTCGTCCCCCGACAGGATCCGTTGGCGGAGTTGATCGGCGACCGCCTCCGCGACTCCGAAGCGACGGCGGACGCGTGTCGGTGGGCTGGTGACGGTCATGGGTCGACCTTATCCCGCACGCGCGTCTGGCTCCGGAGTTGTCACAGCCGTCAGGGCAGCTGCGGGAAGCGGTAGAGCCGGCGAGCGTTCTCGACCAGCATCAGCTCGCGCTCGGGCGTCGGCACGCCCGCCATCGCCGCCATCGTCGGCGACCAGGCGTTCGGATAGTTGGAGCTGCCGTGCGGGTAGTCGCTCGACCACATCATCTTGTCGACACCGATCTGGTGCCGGTTGTCGATGCCGTAGGTGTCGGTGACCCACGAGAAGTGCACGTGCTGCTCGATGTACTCGCTCGGCAGCTTGGCCAGGTCGAAGCGGAAGCGGTACCGGTAGTAACCGTCGTCGAGTTGCTCTTTGAAGTACGGGAGCCAACCGCAGTCGACCTCGGCGATGGCCCACTGCAACGTGGGGAACCGATCGAACACACCCGAGAAGATCAGATCGATCAGGTGGCCGGTCGCGCCGGTGAATCGGCCCGCCGCGGGAAGGGCGAGCAGGTTGCGCTGCACGGGCATCTTGTTCCCGAGCGCGACATGGATGTTCAACGAGAGCCCGCGCTCTTCGAGTGCGGCGAACACCGGGTCGTCCTCGGGTTGAGGCTGCAGCGATCCGCTCGGGTAGGCGCCCATCAGGAAGCCGCCGATCGAGGCGCGGTCGCCGACCCGTTCGATCTCCGCGAGCGCATGTTCGACCCCGCGGTTGGGCAGGAACGGCAGGCCGCGGAAGCGCTGGAGGTCGTACGACGCGTACTCGTCGAGCCAGTCGTTGTACGCCCGCACGAGAGCGAGATGGAGTTCGACGTCGGTGGTTGCGAACACGGCTTGCGAGAGGCGAGGCGTCGGGTACAGGACCTCGGCGTCGACGCCGGCGACCTCGATCTCCTGGACGCGTGCGGCCGGATCCCAACCGCCGGGGCGGATCTCGTCGAACCGGACCCAGTTCTGGCGCAGGCGCGGGTCCTGGCCGGCGCAGGCGTTGAGGCCGATCGGCATCGGCCCGTCCATCCCCTCGATCACCCACGCGTCGCCCTGCTCGAATCGCTCGACGCGCGGCACGCGATCGCGCAGGCCGGTCGCGACCCGATCGACCCACAGGTTCGCCGGCTCGTTGACGTGGCTGTCGGCGGAGATCAAGTGGTACTTCTTCAAGGTCCGCTGGTTCTCGGACTGCGCATCCTGCGCATCGCTGATCATGGTCACTGTGACTCAGTCCCCCACATGTCGTGCGCCGGTCTGTCCGGCGGCTGTTGTCTGATCATCATTCTAAGATGGAATCTTGGGAAGTCAAGTCGTTCGTTCACGAACGCATGTCGACGACGCCGCGGATGTTGCGCCCGCCGATCAGGTCGTCGAAACCCCGATTGATCTCGTCCAGGCGGTACCGCGCTGTGATCAAACGATCGAGCGGCAGGCGTCCGGCGCTGTACAGGTCGATCCACCGCAGCACGTCGCGTGCTGGATCGCTGCCTCCGATCACCGTGCCGACGATGGACTTCTGCTGACCGACCAGTGCGCCGGGCGCCACGGGGATGTAATCCATGCCGGCCGCCGTGCCGCCGACGTGGACCATGATGCCGGCCGGACCGAGGCAGCTGACCCCGGTGGTGTAGTGCTCCGGGCGGACACGATCGGGCGCGAGCAGCACCGCGTCGACCCCGAAGCCTGAGGTGAACTCCATCACCCGCTCGCGGACGTCGTCGCTCGTGGCGTCGATCACATCGGTCGCACCGAACACCTTCGCCAGTTCGAGCTTGGCAGGGTTCACTTCCGAAACGATGATTCGCGAGGCGCCTGCCAGGACGGCACCCATGACGGCAGCAGCACCGACCCCGCCGAGGCCGATGACGAGCACATCGTCACCAGGGCGGATGCGGGCGACGTTGACCGCCGCTCCGACCCCCGTCGACACGCCACACGAGACGATGGCGGCGATCTCCATCGGGACGTCGGGTGGGATCACGACGCAGTGGCGTGCCGGTGACACTGTGAACCGCGAGAAGCTGCCGAGGCCGAGGTAGTTGCCGACCGGGTGATCGCCGGCGTCGAACATCCGGTGGGTGCCGTCACGCATGAGACCCGACGGGTGCATCGCCGTGGGGCAGAACGTTCGCAACCCGCGCCGGCACGTGCGACATTCACCACACGGCCCGACGAAGGTCTGCACGACCACGTCACCCACGGCGATCGAGGTGACGTCGGGGCCCACCTCCACGACGGTGCCGGCGCCTTCGTGCCCGCACACCGACGGTGGTTCGAGGGCGTGATGGCCCTCGATCACGTAGCGGTCGGAGCCGCAGATCCCCGCGACGCCCATCTCGATCATCACCTCGCCGGAGCGAGGTGGATCGACACGGATCCGCTCGATGCTCATCGGCGCCCCGAGGACGCGAACGACAGCGGCGTCGCACGTGATCACGACGCGGTATCCGGGATCGTGGCGGCGGTCGTCATCGGGACGGGCCGTCGAGCATGCCGAGCCGGCGTGCCCACTCGAGGTTCTGGCGGGCCGAGCCGACGTGGGCCAGGTGGACGATGTGCCCTTCGCCGTCGTTCTCGTCCCCGTACAGGATCGGACCGCCGTCGCCGCCTTCTGCCTCGCTGGCGAGGCGGTCGAGATCGCTCCAGAAGGCGAGCTCCTCGGCAGTCGGGCTGAAGATCTCATGGGTGATCTCCAGGTGCTCCGGCGTCTCCAGCATCATCCCGTAGTAGCCCAGGTTGCGGAGCTTGGTCGACCACTGGCGGAACCCGTCGAGGTCGTCGACCTTGCCGCCCCACATACCGCTGATCGGATACCGCACTCCCGCCGCACGACAGTCCACGAGCACCTTCGAACGGAGGAAGAACGTCTCGTCGCCCTCAGGCGTCCACCGGTATCCGAGCGCCTGGTGGATGTCTCCGAATCGGGAGACGGCGCCACCCATGTACGCGACGCGGGACGACGCCATCGCGATCTCGTAGGCGTTGCGGATCGCCGAGGCGGTCTCGAGGATCGGGTAGAGCAGAGTCGATCCGAGCGTCCGGCCCGCCTCGACCTCGGCACAGCCGATGACCGCGTCGGCGGCGATGACGTCGGCCGGCGTCTGCAGCTTGGGGACGACGATCCCCGCGATCGGCCCCCGCAGGACCGCGACGAGGTCGCGGAACATGTAGCCGCTGGCCGGCGATTGCACGCGCACGAAGATCTGGGTCGAGCTCGAACCATCGAGGCCGGCGAGGTAGTCGCCAACCGCGGCGCGGACCACCGCCCGCTCCGATTCGGGGAACGGCGTACGTGGCTCCTCGATGTCGATCACCACGGCGTCAGAGCCGAGCAGGTGCGCTGATTCGACTCGGTCGCGCTGGTGCCCGGGGACGAACAGCAGGCTGCGGATCGGGCGGACGTCGGAACGGTTCATTCGATGGGGTCTTTCTGGGCTGTTGGATCGGGTGGTCGGGCGAGACGGGCGCGGAGCACGAACTTCTGCACCTTGCCGCTCGCCGTCTTGGGCAATTCGTCGACGAGAACGAGCCGCTCGGGGAACTTCTGCCGTGCCAGCCGGTGCTGGTCGAGGAAGTCGACGAGCTCAGGCAGTTCGAGGTGGACGCCCGGCTCGGTGACGACGAATGCACACGCTCGTTCCACCATCACCGGGTCGGCCATTGCCACGACGGCCACCTCGCGGACGGCGGGATGGACGTACAACAGGTCCTCGATCTCCTTCGCGCTGATGTTCTCGCCGCCGCGCACGATGATGTCCTTGCTGCGGCCCCGGATCGTGACGGCCCCCTCGGCATCGATCGAGGCCAGATCGCCGGTGCGGAACCATCGGTCCTCGACGAACGCGTCGGCGTCGAGCGCGGCATCGAGGTAGCCGAGGAACAGCTCAGGTCCTCGTGCCAGGAGCTCACCCACGCCATCGGTGTCGGGCTCGTCGATCCGGCACTCGATCTGCGTGCCGATCGGGCGACCGTCGGTGTCGGCGGCGAGGTGTTCGTCGTCGTCGGGTCCGCTGCATGTGACGGTGGGGAACTCTGACGAGCCGTACACGCGCACGACCGTGGCATCGAGCACCGAACGGGCCCGGCGGACCAGAGCCGAGGGCACATCGGCGCCTCCGCACGCGAAGACGTGTAGCGGACAGGGCGCGCCACTCTCGTCATAGACGTCGGTGAGTCCCTGCAGGAACGGCGTTGCGCCGACTGTGAACCGGCACGATTCGGCGTCGATCAGCCCGCGGGCGCCGTTCGGCTCCCAGACGTCGAGCAATACCGCCGTCGCACCGAGCATCGGTGGGAGCAGGACACCGTAGAGGAAACCCGTGATGTGGGTCACGGGCGACCCCATGAACACGGTCGACTCGTGTCCCAAACGGAACAGCTCGATGATCGACCGGTTCTCGTGATCGAGGGTGTGGTGATCGTGCAGAACGCCCTTGGGGTCGGCGGTGGTGCCCGAGGTGTAGAGCAGCAGCGCGATGTCGTCTGCCGCGGCGGCGCCGGCCGCTGCGTCGACCGACGCATCGTCGCCCAGCGGCAGGTCGTCGTAGGTGAGGACGTGTGCGGGAACAGCGCCATCGGGCCGCACGACGACCACGGTGGGAGCGTCGGACGACCCCGCCGTTGCCCCGGACGTGAGCCGATCGAGCATGTCGAGGAAGTCGAACCCACGGAAGATCTGTGGGACGACGACCACCTTCGGTCGCGCCTGGGCGATGATGAAGCGCATCTCCCGATCGCGGTAGATCGGCACGACCGGGTTGGGTATCGCACCGATCCGCAGCACGGCGTGGATGACGACGTTGGTCTCCCACCAGTTCGGCAGCTCGATCGTCACCACATCGCCCCGGTCGACGCCGAGGGCGATCAACCCCCGTGCGACCCGATGGACCTCACGATCGAGTTCTCCGTAGTCGATCCGTCGACCGCCCTCGACCACCGCGATGCGACGGGGCGTCCGGCGGGCGACCTCTGCAACGTGCGAACCGATCAGCCGCGTTTGGGCGGCGTCCGGTCGGACGACCATCGTGGTCACGTGAACGGGGTGACGAGGTGCTCGACCAGCCAACTGCGACCCTGCTCGGCTGCGATCTCGAGGCGCGACTTGTTGCTGTAGAGCGTCATGTGGCTGGTCTCGTCGAAGACGAACAACCGCTTCTTCGCCGTGCCGATCGCGTTGAACACGCGGATCTCGTCGTCCCACATGGTGATGTCGTCGCGCTCGGCCACGGTCATCAGGGTCGGTGTGTTGAGGATGCGCGGTGCGAACCCCGACGGGTCGTAGTTCAGCAACATCTCGACGGAGGCGATCGTGTTGCGATGATCGTGGTTGGGTGCCTCGGTCTCCTTGAGCATCGTGAACGCGCTGGTGACCTCGGGGAATGGCCATGTGGTCAGCTCGTCCGCCGGCGTGGCTGTGGACATCGGCAGGTAGCCGAACTTGCCGGTGGCCAGACGGTTGCGGCGGTCGTCGAGGATCAGCTCGGAGAGCTCGCGGAACCGGATCGCGCCGTGCACAAGGCGCATCGTCTTGTGGCCGTCGATCACCGGGATGTTCGAGACGATGCACTTGACCCGCGAATCCGTCGCCCCGACGATCAGCACGTGGCCGCCGCTGTACGAGATGCCCCAGATGCCAATCCGCTTGCTGTCCAGCTCGGGCCGCGTCTCGGCATAGCTGATCGCGTTCTTGTAGTCCTCGATCTGCTGCCACGGATCGAGGTGCTGGCGCGGCTCGCCGTCGCTGTCGCCCATCGTGCGGTAGTCGAACACCAGCGCCGCGACGCCGGCAGCCACGAAGACACGGGCGTAGTCGGGCTGGACGAGTTCTTTGACGTAGCACCACCCGCCCGCCATGACGACGACGGGGTGGGGTCCTGGGCCTTCCGGCAGGTAGAGGTGTCCGCGCAGGGTGATCCCTTCGCTCGGAAATTCGACATTCAATGGCGTCTCGACGTCTGACATGGTGCTCCCCTTGAGGACGATTGTTCGGGATGGCCCGGCACGAGGCCCAGCTCGTGAGCCCCCTCGGCTCGTGACCAGCTTCGCGCCCCTGTTCCTAAAAGTCAAAGATGACATGATGGCATGACAGAGCTTCCTCCTGGTGGCAGGCGCGAATTTCAGCGCCGGCGCCGACTCCACTTCGACGACGCTGCCTCGCCGACCCGGTTGAGTGCGAACACGGTCAGGAACAGGATGATCCCGGGACCGAAGACGAGGTGGGGGTGGCGGTTGAAGCTCTCCTGGCCCGCAGCGATCATGTTGCCCCAGGTGGGGTTCGGCCGTTTGATCGACAGCCCCAGATAGCTGAGCGACGCCTCGGCGACGATCAACACCGCGACGAGCACGAACGAATAGGCGATCACAACCGGCAACACGTTCGGGACGATCTCACTGACGACCAGCCGGCGGTTGCGCGCGCCGAGGACGCGCGCGGCCAGAACGTACTCCCGCTTGGCGACGGCGAGCGTCGTGGCTCGAGCCAGTCGCAGGTAAATCGGCACGCTGAGCACCGCTAGCCCGAGCGTCACGTTCCGGACGCTCGGTTCGAGCACCGCGACCATGGCGAGCAGGAGGATGAGCGGGGGGAACGCCAGCAGGAGGTCGGCGAGGAACAGAAGGACGCTCTCCGTTCGGCCGCGCTTGAACCCGGCGATGATGCCGCCCAACCCGCCGATCAGCGCACCGATGAGCACCGCGCCGCACCCGACGATCAACGAGACGCGCGCGCCGTAGATCACGCCGCCGAGGATGTCGAGGCCCTGGTTGTCGGTGCCGAGTGGGTGAGCGGAGAACAGGTCGGGCCGCAGGCGCGCCGGGACGTCCAGCGTCTGGTCCGGACGCAGCGATTCCGACAGCGGCAGGAAGTCGGCCAGAGCGGCAGCGGCGACGATCGCAACCAGCCATGCCACGGACAGCACGAGGGCGATCTGGATCCGGCGCCTGAGGAGCGCTGTGAGCGCACGATCGAGCCCGATCAGCGCGAGCGCGATCCCCACGAGAATCACCGGTACGCGCCACCCGGCGGTGACGTCGACGAGCAGCGCCGACCCCACCCAGACGGCGGCACCGCCGGCCACCAGCGCCAGCACGGCGATCGCAAGACGCTTGCGGTCAATGGTCGCGTCAGACATGTCGGGCCCTGATGCGGGGGTCGAGGTAGGTGTAGGTGACGTCCACGAGCGCGTTCATCACCACGAAGACGACCGCCAGCACGGCGACGCCGGCCTGCACCACCGGATAGTCCTTGGTCTGGATGGCGTTGACGATCAGGTCACCCATGCCGCGGACGTTGAACACCGCTTCGACGATGATCGTGCCCCCCAGCAGGCGGGCGAACCCGACGCCGGCCACCGTCACCAACGACAGCGACGACGGGCGAAGTGCGTGACGGGCCATGACCCGCCATGCGGGCAGCCCCTTGGCCTCCGCCGACAGCACGAAGTCCTCGTCGAGCGTGGTGATCAGGTCGGCTCGCAACACACGCAGGTAGACCGAGGCCTCGAGCAGCGCCAACGTGAGCGCGGGCAGGAACGCGCTGCGGAGGTTGGAGGCGAGACCACCTTCGGTGATCCGGACGAATCCCTGGCGGGGGAAGGCCGGGAACTGCCAGACGACGAGCACGGTGAGCACGACCACCGCGACGGCGGCCGCCGCCGATCGTGCCCACGCTCGCCGGCTGTGTGGACGTCTGTCCGCTTTGATCCACCCGACGACGATGCTGGCAACGACCATCACGCCGACCGCTGCGATCAACGCTTTGGTCGCCCCGGGATGGAAGATCACGAAGAAGATCACGAGCAGTGCCGAGAGGAACGACGGGACCGAAATCGCCCCGAACGCGAAGCCGCTGACCAGCTTGTCGCCGGCGCCGCCCGCTCGGTACGCCGTCCACATCGCGAGCGGTATCGCTGCGAACAGCGACAGCAGCATCGCCAGCACTGCGATCTCGATGGTGACCGGCAATCGGGCCGAGATGAGCGAACCGACCTCGGTCACCGGCGGCACGATCGACTTCCCGAAGTCCCCTGTGACCGCACCGCCCAGCCAGTCGCCGTAGCGGCTCGGGATGGACTGGTCGAGCCGGAGCTCTTCCCGGAGCGCCTCGTACTGCTCAGCCGTGGCGCCCTCGCCGAGCACGCTCGAGGCGACGTCGCCCGGAACCAGTTCGAGCAGCAGGGTCGTGCCCAGCGTCACCAGCAACACGATGGCGATCATCCGCACGACCTTGATCGCGCCGCGCCGGATCATTCCATCACCGATCCGGCGTGGTGGCAAGCGACGAAGTGCCCGTCGCCGACAGCGCGGAGCTGCGGCTCCTCCACAGCGCAGACCTCGGTCGCGAGCGGGCAGCGCGTGCGGAACCGGCAGCCCGAAGGCGGCGAGAGCGGGCTGGGCAGTTCGCCGCGCAGGCCCACTGCCGGGACCGACCGGCGAGGATCGGGGTTCGGTATCGCGTCCACCAATGCCCGTGTGTAGGGATGCGCTGCGGTCTCGAACAAGGTGTCGGCGCTCGCGACCTCGCAGATCTTGCCGAGGTACATCACGATCACCCGGTCGCTGATGTTCTTCACGACAGCGAGGTCGTGGGCGATGAACATCACCGTCAACCCGTACGCGGCCTTCATGTCGCGCAGCAGGTTGAGCAGCTGCGCCTGCACGGACACGTCGAGTGACGACACGGGCTCGTCACAGACCAGCAGTTCAGGCTCGAGCGCGAGCGCCCTGGCGATGCAGATCCGCTGGCACTGGCCCCCCGAGAACTGGTGAGGCCTCCTGTCGCGCACGAACGCCGGATCCAGGCCGACCGAGACGAGCACCTCGTCGATGCGCGCGTCCCGACCGTCCTGCCGGCCCCAGATGGTCAGGCCCTCACCCACGATCTGACGGATCGTACGACGCGGGTTCAGCGACGAGACGGGGTCCTGCAGGATCATCTGCATCCGCACGCGAGTCTGCCGCAGTGCTTCGTCCGACAGCGTGCCGAGGTCGACACCGTCGAAGGTCACGGTACCGGACGTGGGCCGAGGCAGCTGGAGGACCGCCCGGCCGGTCGTGGACTTGCCACAGCCGGACTCGCCCACCAGCCCGACCGTCTCGCCGCGGCGGATGTCGAAGCTGATGCCGCTGACGGCCTGGACGACCCGGCCCTGGCCGATCGGAAACTCGACGTTGAGGTCTTCGACCCTCAGGACGACGTCGCCGTCGTCCTGCAGGTGCGCCGTGCCGCTGCCGGCCATCAGCTGTGCCCCGTCGTCGCGCGGATGTGGAACGGCGGTCTGCGGGGATGCCAGCAGGCGAAGGCGTGACCGTCCTCGTCCGTCACGAGCGGCGGATCGACCTCGCGGCATTGTTCCGTTGCGTACCGGCAACGAGGCTCGAAGCGACAACCGGCAGGCAGTGCGACCAAGTCCGGGGGGCGGCCGGACAATGCGTCGAGGGTCTTCTGGCTCGGGTCCTCGATGCGGGGGATGGATGCGAGCAGTCCCTCCGTGTACGGGTGGCGGACGTTCTCGAACGTGGAGGCGGTGTCGGCGGTCTCGATGATACGGCCGGCGTACATGACCGCGACGCGGTCCGTTCGGCCCGCGACCACGCCGAGGTCGTGGGTCACGAGGATCATCGCCATCCCACGCTCACGCTGCAGCTGGGCGAGCAGCTCGAGGATCTGCTGCTGCACCGTCACGTCGAGCGCCGTCGTTGGTTCGTCGGCAATCAGCAAGCGGGGCCGGCACGCGATGGCGACTGCAATGGTCACCCGCTGGCGCATCCCACCGGACAGCTCGTGCGGGTACTGGTCGAATCGATGCGACGCGTCGGGGATGCCGACCTGGTCGAGCAGCGAGATCGCCTCCCGCTGCGCATCCCGGCGACCGAGGCGGAGGTGGTATCGGAGCGACTCGGTGATGTGCTCACCGACCCGCTTGGTGGGGTTGAGTGCCGTCATCGGATCCTGGAAGACCATCGCGATCTCGGTGCCCCACAACGTTCGCGTGGCACGCCGCGGTCCGAGCAGGTCCTGACCGTCGAACACGGCCCGCCCCGCCACGGTCACGCCGTGGCGGGGCAGCAGGCCCATGATCGTCCGCATCAGCACCGACTTCCCCGACCCTGATTCGCCGACGATGCCGAGGGTCTCACCGGCCGACACCCGCAGGGTGACACCGTCGACGGCACGGAGTTGCCCCCGATCGGTTGTGAAGTCGGTGCGGATGTCGTCGACTTCGAGGAGCGGACTCGGTGAGGCTGCTGAGTCGATCTGGGCGCGATGCATTGCCGATCGGACGACGATGGTCTCGGGCTCTACGACTCGATGGACGCGTCGTCGAAGAACGTCATCGTGTTGCTCGAGAAGTCGATCCCGGTAACGGAATCACTGTTGATGACCCGCTCCTCGGTGCTCAGCAGGACGATCGATGGCACGATCGCATTCCATTGCTCCTGGATCTTGTTGAGGGCACTCGTGATCTCCTCGTCGGTGGCGGCCACCCGCAGCTCGTCGATCGCGGCATCGGCCTCAGGCGAAGACGCTCCGCCGTAGTTGGCCGGGCTGCCGCTCGACAGCGAGTTGTTGAACGCGACCCAGGGGGCCTCGTCGCTGATGTTGAGCCCCCAGCACGCGGTGTCGAAGTCCTTGTTGATGATGACCGCGTCGGTCAACGGTGCGAACGTCGGCACGACCTCGAGGTTCATCGTCACGCCCACGGCCTCGGCCTGTGCGGCGATCGCCAGGGCGACCTCCTCGCGGCCGGCGTCGCAGATGAATCGCAGTGTCCCGTCCCAGCCGTCTGCCTTGGCAGCGTCGATCAGGGCGCGTGCCTCCTCGATGTTCTGCTCCGTCGCGGCGACGTCGAGCTCGAACCGGGAGTTCTCGCCGATGACCGTTCCGGTTGCATCGCCGCGACCTTCGTTGGCGCGCTCATTGACGGCATCGACGTCGATCGCCATGGCCAGGGCCTGCCGGATGCGGACGTCGTTCGCCGGGGAGGCGACCCCGACGCCTGCGTTGAACAGCAACACGCTGGATGCGTTCACGTACCTTCCCGTGCCGCTGATGTCCGACGCTGCCTCGAGGACCAGCGGGTCACGGAGGTAGGTGACGTCGAACTCGTCGTTCTCGAACGCTTCGAGGCGGGCCTGATCGGCTGGCAGCGGCACGAACCGCAGTTCCTCGATGCACACGGGACCGTCCCAGTAGTTCTCCTTGGCCCTGACCACGGTGACCTCGCCGGCGGTGAACGTGTCCACCTCATAGGCGCCGACGCCCGCGCCGGTCGGGTCCTGGGCGAAGGCCTCGCCGGCTGCGTCGACGACTGCAGTGTTGACGATCATGCCCGGTTGGACCGCAAGGGTGAACGGGAAGCCCGCCCAACCCTCGTCGAGCGTGAACACGAGCGTCAGCTCGTCCTCGACCTCCATCGCGGCGATCTTGCTCGTCAGTCCCTTGAAGGGCCCGGTCGAGAGCTCGTTGAAACGCTCGATGCTCGCCTTGACGGCCTCGGCCGTCAGAGGATCGCCGTTGCCGAACTCCACGCCCTCGCGCAGTGTCAGTGTCCAGTTGACGAACTCGGCATCCGGCTCGAGCGACTCGGCGACCCGCGGCTGGTACTCGCCCGTCTCGGGGTCCAACTGGATGAGGGTGTCGTAGATCTGCGCGATCGCCGTCACACCCGTCGCCTCGGAGGACGGCACCAGGACGGGATCCAGGCCGGCGGGCTGGCTCGGGCTGCCGTAGGTCAGCGTTCCCCCGGCCAGGTCCTCGGTGCAGGCACCGGTGTCGGCGACCGGGTCACCGGAAGCCGTGGTGTCCGCTGCTTCGGCGTCGGTGGTATTGGCTGCTTCGGCGTCGGTGGTGGTGGCGGCGTCCGTCGTGGCCGAGGCTGCTGTCGTGGCAGCAGCCGTGGCAGACGGCGCAACGGACTCGCTGGTGGTGTCGCCGTCGCTGCCGCATGCTGCTGCGACGAGCGACAGCATCAACAGCGGTCCGAGCCCCTTGATCAATCGTGCTCTCATGTGTGGTTTCCCCTCGTTGGAGTCAAGTAGGTCTTGACCTTGATCATCATTCGTTTCGTCGACGCTCGTGAACCGCCATCCGGCGACGACGAGCGCCGTGTTGACGTCGTCAATCGACGATCCCGTGGACCGGGGGCCCGGCGGTGACTCCCCCGTCCACGTAGAACTCGCTCCCCGTGCAGTACGAACTCTCGTCCGACGCCAGGAAGACCATCATGTTCGACACGTCGATCGGCTGGCCCATGCGTTGGATCGGCAACGATGCGAACAGGCCGTCCCGATCGACCGTCTCGAACTCGGGCATCGAGATCATGGGTGTGTCGATCGTGCCGGGATGCACCGAGTTGACGCGGATGCCGGAGTGTCCCAGTTCCATCGCTGCGGACTTGGTCATCCCTCGGATCGCGAACTTTGTCGCGACGTACGACAGCACGCCGGGAACCCCGATCTGACCGGCGATGGAGCTGGTGTTGATGATCGATCCCCCGCCGGCCTCGCGCATCGCAGGCGCTACGGCGCGCATGCCGAGGAAGCAGCCAAGCTGATTCACCGACACCACGTGCATGTACTCGGCGGCCGTGATGTCCTCGAGCGCACCGACGGTGAGGATGCCGGCGTTGTTGATCAACGTCGTCACCGAGCCGAACTGCGACGTCGCCTGCGCGACCGCCGTCGCCCAGTCGTCCTCGGACGTGACGTCGAGCCTGCAGTAGGTCGCTGCGTCACCGAGCTCTTCGGCCACGGACCGGCCCAGATCGTCGAGGATGTCGCCGAGCACGACCCGTGCACCGTGCGCGACGAACTGCCGAGCGTGTTCGGCGCCCTGGCCGCGTGCGGCGCCACTGATGATCGCAACCTTACCCGTCAGGCGTCCCACGGCCGACTCCCCTCCATCGTTCAGGTCGATGTCTCAACCTTGCATCTTGGTAACATAGCATTGATATAAACGATAGCGCAACCCCCAGGCGACGAACCGAGCCGTCGGGGCGTGCTGCCGTTTCTCACGAGCCCTATCCGTCAGCCCCCGTCCACCGGGACCCATCAGAAAGGAGCGGTCAGGCTCATGTCGATTGACCCTTCCAGCCCACCGCACACGCCGATCCACGGTTCGATCCTGGGCACGAGGGTGCTCCGCACCGAGGATCCCGAGTTGCTCCTCGGAGCCGGCATCTTCGTGGCCGATTTGCCCCTGGCGAACCGGCTGCACACCGTGTTCGTCCGCTCGGAGATCGCCCACGGCATCCTCCGGTCCGTCCACGTCGATGAAGCGCTCGCCCAGCCGGGCGTGGTCGCAGTGTGGACCGCAGCCGAGTTGGGCGTCGCACCCCACCACGGCGTGGGCGTCGTCCACGAAGACTTCGCCCGACCCCCGATCGCGACCGACCGCGTGCGCTTCGTCGGCGAGGCGATCGCGGTGGTGTTCGCCGAGACCCCGGCGCAGGGCGAGGATGCGGCGCGGCTGGTGTGGGCGGAGATCGACGAGCTCCCCCCGGTGGTGGATGCCGAGCGAGCCTTCGACGACGGCGTGCCGGTGATCTTCCCCGATCACGGCACCAACCTCGCGATGTCCACAAGCGACGATCCCCTCGATCTGGAGGCCATGAGCGACGTCGTGGTGCGTGGCAGGTACGTCAACCAGCGGATGGCGGTCGCGTCGATGGAGCCCAACTGCTGCGCCGCCGCGGTGGGCGACGACGGTCGGCTCACGTTGTGGGCGTCGACGCAGATGCCGCACCCCCTGCACGCGCAGCTCCAGCGAGCTCTCGGCATCGCCCCCGCCGACCTCAGGGTGCTGACCCCGCGGGTGGGCGGCGGGTTCGGTGGCAAGGCCGGCATCGGCGCCGAGTACACCGTGGTCGCCAAGGCCGCGCTCGTGCTCGGGCGGCCGGTGGTGTGGGTGCCGTCGCGCAGCGAGGACATGCTGACGCTCCCCCACAGCCGTGGTCAGGTGCAGTACGCCGAGCTCGGCTGCCGCCGCGACGGCACCTTCACCGGCCTGCGCGTCCACCTCGTCGGTGACGCGGGTGCCTATCCGGGCATCGGCGCGTTCTTGCCCGCCGGCACCAGGCGGATGTCGCATGGTACGTACGACTTCGGCGCGATCCAGTTCGACTTCGTGGTCGCGACCACGAACACCACGCCGATGGGCGCATACCGCGGTGCCGGGCGCCCGGAGTCGACGGCGCTGCTCGAGCGGCTGGTGGACCAGGCCGCGCGCGAGCTGGACATCGACCCGATCGCGCTGCGCGAGCGCAACTTCCTCGGCAACGACGTGTTCCCCTTCACCACCCTCACCGGCAACGTCTACGACTCGGGCGACTACCCGCTCCCGCTGCGCACGGCTGCTGAGGCGATCGGCTACGACGCGCTGCGAGTCGAACAGGCCGAGCGACGCGAGCGCGGCGACGACCGCCTGCTCGGGATCGGTGTGGCCGCATACGTGGAGATCACCGCCGGCGGCGGGTCGAGCGAATACGGAAGGGTCGAGGTGAACTCGGACGGGCGAGCGACGGTGTACGCCGGCACGTCGGCCCACGGGCAGGGCCACCGCACGGCGTTCGCGATGCTGGTCAGCGCGCGAACCGGCATCCCCGTCGACCGGATCGACCTCGTCGACGGTGACACCGACCGGGTCCCGCGAGGCTCCGGCACCGGTGGCTCGCGCTCGCTGCAGCTCGGTGGCTCGGCGGTCGACGGCGCGACCGAACTGCTGGTCGAGCAGGCTCGTCAGCTCGCCGCCCGGCTGCTCGAAGCGGACGTCGCCGACATCGAGGTCGACACCGCATCGGGCACGATCGGCGTCGTCGGCGTGCCCGCGTCCGCGCTCACATGGGCGGAGCTGGCCGAGCGAGCGGCGTCGATGGACGGCAACGACGAGGGACTCCAGGCGGCGTTCGACTTCGCCCAGGCCGGCGCGACCTTCCCCTTCGGTGCCCACATCGCCGTGGTCGAGGTCGATCGCGAGACCGGTCGCGTTCGCCTTATCCGCCACGTCGCGGTCGACGACTGCGGCACCGTGATCAACCCGCTGCTCGTCGAGGGCCAGCAGCACGGCGGCGTCGCTGCCGGCGTCTCCCAAGCGCTGTACGAGGAGGTCCGCTTCGACGAGCGAGGCAATCCGATCACGTCGAACTTCGCCGACTACGGCATCCCCTCCGCAGCCGAGTTCCCGTCGTTCGACGTGCGATCGACCGAGACCCCGAGCCCGCTCAACCCGCTCGGGGCGAAAGGCATCGGCGAGGCGTCCACCATCGGCTCCACGCCTGCGGTGCAGAACGCCGTCATCGACGCGCTCGCCCACCTCGGCGTGCGGCACATCGACATGCCCTGCACCGCAGAGCGGGTCTGGCAGGCGATCCGTCGAGCGGGGTCGTCGAGCCCCGACGATCCGTGGAAGGAGCCGCCGGCGATCTTCGCAATACTCGGGCGAGGATCCGACGTCGACGAGGAGGGCCTGCGCGCCGCCGAAGGTATCTGACGACGCCCAGGGTGCTCAGCGCAGGGGGCCGAGCACCGGTGCGAACTCCATCGGCGGCGGTCCGGACGTCATGCGATCGTGACGGAGCGTCCGTGGTGGGCCGGTCGACGCGCACACGGGCGCGCGAGACTGCGTTCGATGGAGCTGATCGACGCACAGACGCATGCACCCGACATCGAGTGGATCCCAGCCGATCACGCCTCGATCGTCGCCGAGACGGCCGTGCGGATGTGCGTCCTCGCGATGGATTCCGTCGGCGTCGACCGTGCGTTGCTGCACGTCCGTCCCGAGTTCTGCAGGAGCGCGGCGGCGTTGGCTCCGGACCGGTTCCGATCGGTTGTCCTGCTCGACCCGACAGAAGGTCCCCTGCCGAGCGCAATCCCAGCACGAGCGACCGACTGTCTCGAGGAGACGGTCGGTGAGCTCGTCGAGACGGCGGGGGTCGTCGGGATCCGGATCCTGCTCGGCAACGTCGGGGATCCGAGCGACAAGATGCTCACTCCGGAGCAGTCCGGGCCGCTGGTGCAGGTCGCACGCTCGCTCGGTCTGCCGGTGTGTGGGCTCGCACTCGGCCGCCCGGTCGCGATCGGCGCAGTCGCCCGCGAGCATCCCGACGTCACGTTCGTCGTCGACCACCTGGCGCTGATGACTGTGGGGCTGGCAGGTCGCGCCGACGTCGGGCTGCTCGCAGAGCTGCCGGCCGTGCTCGAGCTCTCCTGCCTTCCGAACGTGACGGTGAAGCTGAGCGGGCTGCCGCGACTGTCACGAGTGGCCTTCCCCTACTCCGACGTGTGGCCAGTCGTCCGTCAGGTGATCGAGGCGTTCGGCGTCGAGCGCACGATGTGGGGCAGCGACCACACCCACGATCCGTCGCACAGCTACGCCGACTCGCTCGCCGTGTTCCGCGACTCGTCGGAGCTGACGGAGGTGGACAAGGCCTGGATCTTCGGCCGGTCGCTGCGGCGAGCGTTCCCGCTCGCCTGGCCGTCTTAGCCGAGTTCTTCATCGGCGGCTCGTCGAACTCCTCTGCGTACCACGCATCGAACTTCAGGGCTCGGCTACCGGAATCGGACAGAACTTCAGCGGAGGCGGAGCGAGACTTCGTTGGCCATCAGTCGGCCGCGCCGGGTCAGGACCCAACGGTCGTCGCGGCGCTGGACGAGACCCTCCAACTCGCCGCCATCGAGCGCCGAAAGCGGCACGCCGTCGCGCATCCGAAGTTGCAATTGCAGCCGCTCAATCCGCCGTTCTTCGGGCTCGAGTTCTTCACCCGCTGCCTCGACGGACTCGTGGCGAGCGATGAGATCGATGTACCGATCGGGTGTTCGGACGTTCCAGAACCTTCGCCCACGGCGATAGGAGTGACCCGCACATCCAAAGGCCTGGTAGTCGCCCTGACGCCAGTAGATCGAGTTGTGTTCGCACTCGTGACCCGGGACTGCCCAGTTGCTGACCTCGTAGTTGGCCAGACCCGCTGCCGTCAGGAGATCGTCGGCCAGTTCGTATTTGTCGGCCAGATCGTCGTCGTCGGGATGGCGCTCGGGCTGGGTGGCGAGCGGGGTGCCCGCCTCGATCGTGAGCGCATATGCACTGATGTGCATCGGATCGAGCGCCAACGATCCGCGCAACGTCCGCTCCCAATCGACGAGCCGCTCCCCTGCCCCGCCATAGATCAGGTCGAGGTTGAAGGATGTGATTCCGGCCTCGCGGACCGCAGCGACAGCCCGTTCGACGTTGGCCGGGACATGGGTTCGGCCCAGCGAGATCAACACCTGGGGCACCATCGATTGAACCCCGATGCTGATCCGGTTCACGCCGGCAGCCGAGTACGTGCGCATCATCTCGACGGTGACGTCGTCGGGATTCGATTCGACGGTGACCTCGGCGCGATCGCTGACAGGAATCGCCGCGATCACCCGAACCAGCGACTCCGGGGGCACCAGCGTCGGCGTACCGCCGCCGACGAACACCGTGTCGGCCACTGGCATGCCAGCCGCAACGTGAGCCTCGATGTCGGCAACCAGCGCGTCCATGTACGCATCGACCAAGTGGCCACGATCGGTCCACGTTGCGAACGCGCAGTAGTCGCATCGTTTCGAGCAGAACGGGATGTGGATGTAGATGCCGAACGGGTCCGTCATGACCCGGTCAATCTACGTGCGTGTTGTCGATGTACCCGCTGCGGTGAGGCCTGCTCAGGTGCCGGTGGGCCGAAACAGCAGGTCGAGCGCGTCAAGACGCTGACCGACTTGATCGACCGGCACGTCGAGCATCGCCGCGATTGCTCGGGTGTCATCGCCGCGAACGGTGAGCACTTTGCCGTTGAAGTCCTGACGCTGAACCTGGATCATCCGCAGGAACCGGGCCAGCATCTCGAACGGCTGGCCGGAAAGCTGCGACAGCTTGACGAGGTCGACCGCCATCTTGCGCCCGTTGGCCGCATCGGTCGATAAGTCTGCCGCCACTGCCTGCTCGTCGCGCGGCAGCAATTGATCGACGGGCACGTTGTAGAACGACGCGAGACGCTCGAGACGCGGCACCGAGATCGCCCGCTCACCTCGCTCGTAAGCTCCCAGCACGCTGGCCTTGAACTCATCTCGCGACGTCGCTTCGACGTCTTGCAGGCTCAGTCGCTTCTGGCGACGGATGACCCGCAACCGCTCGCCGACCTTACGACTGTATGGAGATGAAGCAACATCGTCATCATCGAACTCACGCATCTTGGTTCCTCCTGCGCCCGCCACAGACGCGTTGTGTACAGTGCAGCCAAATTCAACCACACTCCGCAGTCATTGGCAACTGTGCGTAGTATCTCGGCTGATTCCTGAAGAACTTGAATCGTTCGTCCACAATGTTGTCCGGGTCACCTGGATTGACGGTCATCAGGATTGACGGTCAACAGGATCGACGGTCACCAGGATCGACGGTCACCCGGATCGACGGTCGGCAAAGGTGACGAGCCGTGCAGCCGCGACCAACGCCGCCGTCTCGACCCGCAGGATCGGTTCGCCCAGTGCAGCATGATCATCGACCCGAGCCAGTTCGGCCGGGCTCCAGCCGCCCTCGGGACCGATCAACAGACACCGGTCGTCATCGTCGAGCGGTCGGCCTCCGGGCTCGGCCAATGTAACCGGGGTCGCAACGACACCACTCAGATCAGCCAATCCAACCAGACCATCGATGCGCGGGAGTCTCACCCGTCGACTTTGCATCGATGCTTCTCGGGCGACTTTGCGCAACTTGACCAGGTTGCGCTCTGCTTTGTCACCGGCCCAGCGAGTGATGCTGCGGTCGGCCTCGAGCACGACCAGATGATCGACCCCGATCTCGGTCAACTTCTGCACGATCCATTCCGGCCGGTCGGCTTTCGGCAGAGCGAACCCGACGGTGACCGGGCGAACGCGGGCAGGTTCGACGATCACCTCGGTCTCCGCGGCGAGTTCTGCGCCTTCGAGGAAGGTACACAGCCGCCACGCACCGCAACCGTCGCTGACCGAAACGGTCTCGCCGACGCGCAGCCGCAAGACCCGAGCAAGGTGGTGCTGATCCTGTTCGTCGAGCAGAGGGGACTCGATCGATTCGACGAAGACGTGCGCTGCAGAGCGGCGCAGCGCCGGATTCACGAAAAGGCCGACTTGATCCGCGAGAACAAACCCTTCTCGTGAGACTCGACGTGTTCGCCGCGACCTTCGGCGAACAGACGGAGCAGTTCCGCTTCGTTGTCGGTCAGCTTGGTCGGGACTTCGACCCGGGCGCGAACGCGCAGGTCACCGCGACCACGGCCCTGCAGCCGAGGGACACCCCGGCCGCGAAGGACGAACTCGCGTCCGGGTTGGGTGCCGGCGGGAACCTCGAGTTCCTCGTCGCCGTCGAGCGTTTCGAGCGTGAACCTCGTTCCGAGAGCTGCCTGGGCAATGGAGACGGGCAGATCGGTGACGAGGTCGTTGTCCTCGCGGCGATACCGGTCGTGCGCCGCAGCCCGGATGTGGACGTACAAATCGCCGGCAGAGCCGCCTCGGGGGCCGACCGCACCTCGGCCGGTGAGCCGCAGCGTGGATCCCGTGTCGACGCCGGCGGGCACATCGACCTGATACGTCTTGTCCGTGATGACGCGTCCATCGCCGCTGCAGGTCGGACACGGCGTGACGATGACCTGGCCGGTTCCGCTGCACTTGCTGCAGGGCGAGGTGGTCATCATCTGGCCGAGCAGGCTCTGGCGAACTCGTTGCACCTGGCCCCGGCCATTGCACTCCGAACACGCGACCGGCTGAGTGCCACTACCGGCACCGGTGCCACCGCAGTCGGTGCAGGCTGCCGCAGTCCGAAGCGTGACGGGCACCGTTGCACCGAACACGGCTTGTTCGAAGCTGAGGTCTGCCACCGCCTCGAGATCTTGGCCACGCGGAGGCCCGGTCGGGCCGCCGCGTCCTCCACCACCACCGAACGGCGAACCGTTGCCGCCGAAGAATGCGTCGAACAGATCCCCGAGTCCGCCTCCACCGAAACCGGGGCCCTGCGATGCGCTGCTTTCTTCGCCGAACCGGTCATAGCGCGCCCGTGCGTCCGGGTCGCTGAGCGTCTCGTACGCGCGAGCCACCTCTTTGAATTCGGCCTCGCGGGCCGTGTCGCCAGGGTTCGCATCGGGGTGCAGTTCTCGCGCCTTCTTGCGATACGCCTTCTTCATCTCATCTGCTGTCGCGGTGCGCGACACACCGAGCAACTGGTAAAAATCGGCCACTGTCCTGTTCCTTCTGCCTTATCCCTCGGCCAGACGTCGACCCAAGCGATCACTCACCACATCGACAGTGGCCAGCGCTTGGGGATAGTTCATGCGAGTCGGGCCGAGTACGCCGACCGTTCCCAATTGTTCGCCGTCGACGGTCACCGACTTGACGACGACCGAACACGAAAAGAGCGGTTCGAGTCCGTGCTCGGCGCCGATTGCAACGGTGAGGCCACGGTCGATCACGTCGCGCACGAGCGAGACCACGACGTACTGCTGCTCGAGCGTGCTCAAGACCGAGCGGACGACATCGACAGCATCGAACGACTTGGCCACCGACGATGCGCCTCCGACGAACACGGGCGAATCACCGTCGTCGCTGTGCAAAGCGTCGAGCGCCTGAGCGCAGACCCGGTCGACATCGGCATCGCCAGACGCCGGCACGTGGATCAGCGATCCGAGCGGCTTGCCGACCATGACGTTCTGCAACGTCACCGTCGCCGCGTACAGATGGGAGTCCGAGGTCTCGTCAGCGAGCTCGATCGACTGGTTGTCGACGTGTCCGTTGGAAAGCACGACGACCACGGTCGCCAACCGAGCCGACAACCCGACGATCTGGACCGATCGCACGAGCGAGGCGGATTGGGTGTTCGGGCCGACAACGACCGCTGCATAGTGAGTGAGGTGGGCCAACAGGTCGCTGGTCCGCGACAACAGTTCTTCCAGCCGACCGTGGGCCCGGCCGAAGAACTCGCCGACCTGCTGAGTGGCGTCGGCGTCGAGTCGGCCCGTCGGTGTCAGATGGTCGACGAAAAATCGGTAGCCCTTGTCGGTCGGGATTCGGCCCGCACTGGTGTGGGGCTGGACCAGGAAACCTTCCTGCTCGAGCGCCGCCATGTCGTTGCGAACCGTCGCCGACGACACCTGCACGCCGGGCGCGCCAGAGACATGTGTCGATCCAACAGGTTGGGCAGTGGTGATGTACTCCTGCACGACTGCCCTCAGAATTGCGGTCTTGCGATCGTCGAGCATGGTCCCGCTGAGGTTATCGGCCCATTGCCGCCTGGTAGCGCCTCAGCGCCTCAACCCGCTCGGCCGCGTGGTCGACCATCGGTGGAGTCGCTGCGAGTGGCAGGCCGGACTTGCTCGAGGCCGGCGCGTGGATGTCCTTCGCGCTCACGCCTTCAAGTTCTGGTACCCAGCGACGGATGTAATCGCCTTGGGGGTCGAACCGTTCGCTCTGGCTGGCGGGGTTGAAAACACGAAAGTACGGCGCCGCGTCGGTGCCAGTGCCTGCGGTCCATTGCCAGCCATGTTGGTTGGACGCCAGGTCTCCGTCGACGAGGTGCTGCATGAAATGGCGCGCACCCCATTGCCATGGCAGGTGGAGGTCTTTGACGAGGAAGCTGGCGACGATCATTCTGACTCGGTTGTGCATCCAACCGGTCCCGAGGAGTTGGCGCATTCCGGCGTCGACGATCGGGAAGCCGGTGGCTCCGGACCTCCACGCGTCGAAGCGTTCGTGAGCCGACTGGTCGTCGTCGAGCGTCATCGCGTTCATCCGATGCTGCAGGTTGTGGCGAGCACTGTCGGGGTGACGGAAGAGCACGTCGGCATAGAAGTCACGCCAGGCGAGTTCTTTGCGGAACGTGCCGTGCCCGCGTTTGTCTCCCAGGTCGGCCAGCAGCTGGCGGGGATGGATCTGGCCCCAGCGGAGGTACGGGCTGATCCGGCTGGTCCCCGGCTTACCCGGGTTGTTACGGCGACTGTCGTAGTGGTCGAGGTCGTCGCCGAGGAACGTCTCCCAGCGTTGGTGGGCAGCGGCTTCGCCGGCCTCGGGCAGATCGCAACCGATGGATGGATCGTCGGGGATTCGATCAGAATCCACTCCCCTCACCCGATGGATCTCGACATCGTGGTTGCGGATCGGGTCCGGCCATCCAACGGCCTGCCACGCTCGCGAGAACGGGGTGAACACGGCGTAGGGCGTACCATCGGCCTTGACCACCGTGCCCGGCGCGACCGCATATGGCGTCCCTTTGCCGATGAACGCGATGTCGAACTTCGCCAGTTTGTTGCCAACGTCAGCGTCGCGCCGACGACCGTACGGTGCGTAGTCACGGGTGACGACGACCTCGGACGACGTGGTCTCCTGAGCCAACTTCACGATCTCTGTCGTCGGAGTGCCGTGACGGACGATCAGCTTGCCACCGAGAGAATCGTTCAATGCACGGAGCGATCGATACATGAATGCGAGTCGTGGCGCTCCGCTCGGGCCGACCAACGCCGGATCGATGACGAACACCGGAACCACCTCACGGCCGTCGCGGCCGGCGAACTGGAGTGCCGGGTGATCCTCGATCCTCAAATCTCGACGGAACCACAGGACAGATCGTTGAATCGGCACGGCGCCAGTCTTACCCGAGCACTGTCGGTTCGAACCCGGTCAGTCGTCGAGCTTGAGGGCTGCGATGAAAACGTCCCCGGGAATCTCGACCCGACCGATCGACTTCATCTTCTTCTTGCCCTCTTTCTGCTTCTCGAGCAGTTTGCGCTTGCGGGTGATGTCCCCGCCGTAGCACTTGGCAAGCACGTCCTTGCGCTTGGCCTTGACGGTTTCGCGAGCGATCACCTTGCCGCCGATGGCCGCCTGGATTGGCACGTCGAACATTTGCCGCGGGATCAGTTCCTTGAGCTTCTCGCACATCCGACGGCCGTAGTCGAACGCTTTGTCGCGATGGACGATGGTGCTGAATGCGTCGGCAGGTTCGCCATTCAGCCATAGGTCGACCATCACCAAGTCGCTGCGGCGGTAGCCGTCGAGTTCGTAATCGAGGCTGGCGTAGCCCTGGGTGCGGCTCTTCATCTGGTCGAAGAAGTCGACGACCACCTCGGCGAGCGGGACCTTGTAGTGCAACTCGACCCGCTCCGGCGACAGGTATTCGAGCTTGCTCATATCGCCGCGGCGGGTCTGGCACAGGTCCATCAGGGTGCCTGTGTATTCCTTGGGCGTGATGATGCCGACCTTGTAATACGGCTCCTCGATGAAGTCGATCTTCTGCGGAGGTGGCAGGTCTGCAGGGTTGTCGACCAGTTCCATCGTCCCGTCGGTCTTGGTGACCCGATACTCGACGCTCGGCGCGGTGGCGATCAGCGCGAGGTTGAACTCACGTTCGAGTCGTTCCATCACGATCTCCATGTGCAGCAAACCGAGAAAGCCACAGCGGAAACCGAACCCGAGAGCGCCCGAGGACTCCGGCGCGTACGTCAGCGAGGCGTCGTTGAGCCGCAGCTTCTCGATGCTCTCGCGAAGGTTCTCGAAGTCGTCGCCGTCGATCGGATACAGGCCACAGAACACCATCGGCTTCGGGTCTCGGTAACCAGCAAGCGGCTCCGTGGACGCTCCGACGAATGTGGTGACAGTTTCACCACTTCGGGCCTGGCCGACATCTTTGATCCCGGCGATCAAATAGCCGACTTCGCCCGGTCCGAGCTCTGGCATTGCGGTCATGACCGGCTTGCGAACGCCGATCTCGACTGCCTCTTGGGCGGTGCCGGCGTTGATGAACTTCAGCTTTGCGCCGCTGGTGATCCGGCCGTTCATGACCCGGATGCTGCTGACGACGCCTCGGTACTGGTCGTACTGACTGTCGAAGATCAGCGCCTGCAGGGGTGCATCCGGATCGCCTTTCGGGGCCGGGATTCTCTCGACGATGGCGTCGAGCAGGCCCGGCACCCCAACTCCGGTTTTGGCCGAGATCCGCAGGATCTGATCGGCGGGAATGCCCAGGACGGTCTCGATCTCGGCGGCGTAACGATCGGGATCAGCGGCCGGAAGGTCGATCTTGTTGAGGACGGCAACGATCTCGAGATCGTGTTCGAGCGCCAGATAGCAGTTGGCGAGCGTCTGGGCTTCGATGCCCTGAGCTGCATCGACAACGAGGACAACGCCTTCGCACGCAGCGAGGCTGCGGCTGACTTCGTACCCGAAGTCGACGTGGCCCGGCGTGTCGATCAGGTGCAGCGTGTGGCCATCCCAGCCGACCCGTACATTCTGGGCCTTGATGGTGATCCCGCGTTCCCGCTCGAGATCCATCGTGTCGAGATACTGCGACCGCATGTCGCGCATCTCGACCGCATTCGTCATCTCCAGGATGCGATCAGACAGGGTCGACTTGCCGTGATCGATGTGGGCAATGATCGAGAAGTTGCGGATGAGGTCGAGGTCCATGAGCAGGTGCCGATGCTATCGCCGGCACCCGCCCCGGACCCCGACTGATCCGTCGCCGATCGAGGCTCTGTCGGCTCAGGATCCCGACAGCGAGATGCCGCATGTGGAGACCACATCATTGAAGACCGCGGTGCCCGCAGCAGTGACCTCACCCTGGTTGGCGATGGCGGCAATGTCCTCGTCGGAGATGTTGCCGGAGAGTGCGTCGACTGCGCAATCGACCTCCTCGTCGGTGACGCCGGCGTCCGGGTTCAATTGCAGCAGCGTGAACAGTTGGCGGATGCCCTCATCGCCCGTGGCCAGTGAAATGTCGCTACCAGCATTGTCCTCGGACGGCTTGATTCCACAGTGATCTGACAGGTATGCGTCGCGCTCGTCCTGGACCTTGGTGAACCGAGGATCCTGGAAGAACTTCTTGCCTTCGTCGGTAGCCGAGGCGGCAACCACGTCGTAGTCGTTGACCTCGAGGATCTCGATGAAACGCTCTTGGGCATCAATCGACTCGCCGGCGAGATCCTCGAAATCCTTGGGAGCGACAGCGGCCGCCTTCTTGCTGGCTTCGAGTGCGTCGGCAATCTGCCCTTTGAGTTCGTCGCTGTTGCCAGACGTGATGTCGACCTTGGCGCCAACATCGCGCGCCGTCTGTGACAGGGCGCAGAACGTGCTCCCGGGTTCGGCGGTGTCGGCCTGCTTCGGAGCATCGCTGCCACAGGCGGCGAGGCCGAACGAGGCGACCAGGATCAATGACGACAATGCTGCGCCGAGCGCGCGGTGATGGATGTGCTTCATGGGGACAGCAACGTAACGAAATCGTGGAGCCGTCGGGAGCATGTTGTCGAAGTGTTTCGGCGATGGTTCGCTCGTCCCCGGAATTGACCACGTCGAGTGGTAGCTCTCTCAATCTCCGGTAGGATCGCACAGCCTGTCCCGGCTTCGGCCGATGACAACTCATCGAAGTACTCCCCTCGATCATTCCCGATCAATGTCTACAGAAGGATTTCGCACGTGGCGAACATCAAGAGCCAGAAGAAGCGCATTCTCACGAATGCCAAGGCAGCCGACCGTAACAAGGCCATCAAGAGCGAGCTTCGCACCCGCGTCAAGACCGCCGTGAAGACCATCGGCGCCGATGAGAACGACGAGGCCGTACGCCTCGCCGTGAAGCGGCTCGACATGGCTGCTGCGAAGGGCGTCATCCATGCCAATCAGGCCGCTCGCCGCAAGAGCCGCCTGATGAAGCGCATCAACGCCAGCACCTGATCGCAACTCGGGCGAAAGCCTGGCCGATTCTCAACACGACCCGGATGCTTCGGCAGCCGGGTCGTTTTGCGTTCTCCGACTGACGCTGGGCGCAGACAGCCACCCTCCCCAGCAGTTCCGCGAACGATCGTGACCCCAAGTTGGTCACTTTTTCTTCGCGAAACGTGAGATGGTGGTTGGTATCCGTGCTTTCAGCGGCGGCGAGCGCCGCCGGTGGCCGGTACGAGGCGGCTCAGCCGGGCGACGAGGACTTCCATCACGAGTTCCTCGGGAAGGTCGCGTTGGCCGCGCAGGTCGAGGTCGGCTTGGGCCAGCAGTGCGACGGCACGCGACACCCCGGCGTTACCGAGCCGACGGTACTGATCGAGCACTTTGCGAGCGGGGAAGCCCGGCTTGATCCCGAGCACGTCGGCGACCGCGGCTTCGCTGTTGGCATCGGTGCCATCGACCTTGAGCATCTTGACATAGTGGGTGTGCAACGTGGCCATCACCTGCAGCGGATGCCGGGACTGGCTCATCCGGGCCAACAATTCGAGCGAAGTCTTGGTGTCACCACGATCGATGGCATCGGTGAGATCCCACGGCGGAACCGAACCGGACTCGCCGAGGAATGGCTCGATGTCGGCTGTCGTCAGCTTGCCACCGGAGCCATAGGTCGACCGCAACGTGTCGAGTACACCCGCCAGTCGTCCGGCTTCCTCCCCCATCCAGGCGGCAATCATCGCGACCGCACGCGGGTCGAGTTTCAGTCCGGCGACCGTGATCTGTTCGTCGATCCACGACGAGCGATCTTTCTTGTTGCTGGGTGGGGTCGTGTTGATCGTGACCGCCCCCGACTTTTTGGCGGCGTCGGTGACCGACTTGGCCAATCGACCACCTCCGCCGACGAGCACGAGATCGGTGCTGTCGAGCGGGTCGCCGAGATAGGCAACCAGTGGCGTCACGTCATCTGCGTTGAAACGGCCGACGTTGCGGGCCACCACGACCCGCTTGTCGGTCAGGAACGGCATCGTCTGGGCGGCATCGATGACGGCGCCGAGTTCGTATTCCTCACTGTCGAAATCGTCGACCATCATCGTCCGGTCGCCGCTGCCCACCAAGCGGTGGACGAGTTCGCTCACTGCGGTGTGGACCAACGATTCGTCATCTCCGGTGATCAGGTGCAGCGACACCGGGCAACCCTTGCACATCGCTGTCGAACGGGTCCAGAGCGCCGGACGCACGCCATGTCAGGGCTCGGTAGAGCAGCCCGGCGAACACCAACAGCCACCCCAGAAACGACCAGGGTGCCGGCGGCTCGACCTGCGCTGCCAGCGCCGCCACCGTCGCCACCCATCTCGTGCCGATGCTGCTCGGCAATTGGATCGCTGTGGCGGCGATGTCGCTGAGGCCGCCGAGAAACTGCGAACTGGCGATCGAACCGGACACGAGACCGGCCGGTAGCCCGTAGAGCATCACGACCCCCGCGACGGGAACCGCCAGAAGATTCGCCGGGATGGACACCAACGGCAGCGTCCCGAACACCAGCAGACTCACCGGAGCAACGGCGATCTGAGCACCGAGCGTGACGCCGAGCGGTATCGCCAGCCATCGAGGCCCGGGGATGATGGCCGCCAGCCGACCGCCGAGCAGCGCGACGCCGCCCGTCGCCGCGACCGACAGCCAGAAGCCGACCGACCACACCAGCAGCGGATCGACCAGTACCAGCAGTCCGACTGCCAACGCGAGCACCCGGCCAGGGGGCTTTTCTCGTCCGAGCAGATAGCCGGTGCACGCAATCGCAGCCATTACGCCGGCTCGCAGGATGGATGGCTCGAACCGAGTGAGGGCGACGAACCATGCAATGACCGCGATCGTCGCCACCCATCGAGCAACGGGACGCAATCTGCGCAGCAACGGCGACGCCGCTGCCAACACGAAAGCGACGTTCGATCCGGACACAGCCGTCAAATGTGAGAGACCGGCCGAGCGGAACTCGACGATCATCTGCGGCGGCTCGAACCGGTCGTCGCCGATGACAAGGCCGGCGAACAGCGAGTCGTACGGGTTCGCAATTGTGCCGGCACCGATCGAGAACAACCGCCGCACACGATTCGACGCTCGCGCCATCGGCGTGCCGTCACTCCAGTCACCAACCGACTCGATGACGACCCGACCGACGATGTGACGGATCGCGCCGCGTTGGGCGGATCTCGGATCGAACTCGCGTCGTTCGCTCTGGATCCATGCGCACTCGCCGGCGAGATGCTCGGCGATCTTCCGTTTCGGCGCTCCGCGTGTCCACGCCTCGAAGCGCTCGCCCTCGATCTCGAACACTGCGGCGATCGCGCCCGAGATCGGCGCCGGATCGGTGATCAGACAGGCCCACCCCTCGTACGGGCCGAGCCGATCAGGATGGACCTCTGACCATGCTCGGTCGGCAAGCGTGCAACCGAGTAGTCCACCCACCAGCGCGACGCGCGCGACTCGACGCCACCCGCCGATCAGGAACACCGTGGTCGCCACGCCCACCACTGGCAACGGTCGCCCGGTCCAGATCCCGAGCACGATGGCGGCGACGACCACCGCGACCTGCTGGTCGCTGAACAGCTGCCACCATCGCGGCACACCGCGTCGATACGATCGCAGGATGTCCACGGCCGGTTACCGTCCTCTTCCTGTCGTGCCCCACGGGCCGCGGGCGTTCCGGTACCGGATCCGACGGCTCGGTCCGATCGTCGGTCTCGTTCCACCCGCATTGCTGGGAGCAATTGCGGCTGTCGCCCTCCATGACAACACATCGAGCATCCGCGGCGTCGGCGGTTTCG
>JBDSDH010000051.1:0-11944 GCA_039920665.1 Ilumatobacteraceae bacterium | reverse complement strand
CTGGGGAACGGCTGACAGGAGCGGCCAGTTGTTGTCAGCGCTGTCCACGGACGAATCAGGTGGGCTCACGGCTGCGGGGGGTGGCCTGGGTCGATTCTGAAGCCGAGTTCGGCGACGAGACCGGCGTTCCGCTCGTTGAGGGCGACATGAGACACCTACAGGTTGCAGCTTTGACACGACCTGCCGGCACCCGTTCCGATCAAGTCGACGCGATGAAATCCTTCGCGCTGCGGACGATGTGTTGGGCCAGTTCGACGAGGCCGGTTGCCTCAGCCTCGGTGGGATTCTCGATGTCCTCCGGGTATCGACCGGCGACGGCCCACGGAGCGAGTTCGGTGAGCGCGGCGATGTCGAAACCTGGGTCGCACGAAGCGGGAAGTAGCGCCGCCAAACGGTCGAGTCGGTGCGACTTCGGGAAGTCAGTTCCGAGACAAACGAGCACTGCTTTGACGGCCTTCTCGGCGGCCTGCTGTGCGTGGAAGCAAGCGGCCCACTCGACGCCGACGTCGGAGTCGAGAATCAATTCGGCGATAGTGAGATCGTCCGTGGCTTTGGCAATCCAGCTGAGTGCCGTCGCCGCCGACGGGTCTGCGGGCTCAGTCACGTTGATACATGCACCGGCCGTCGAGAACGGTTGCTCGCTCGATGGTGCCGGCGACTCGGCTGCGTTCCAGATACCGGGGGGGGTCGGTGAATGCCACGTCGAACGGAGCATTGGTAGTCGCCGCTCTGAATGCCTGCAACTTCAGTTCGATGGAGTCGCTGGGGACGAAAGAGTCAAGCACGACCAGCAGGTCGATGTCGCTGTCGCCGTCATCGTCACCGCGAGCGACAGAGCCGTAGAGCCAGACTGCGACGGGATCGAACTCGGCGACGATGTCGGCCACGAGCACCTTGGACCACTCGTCGAGGCGACGACCGTCCCAAACGGCTTTGCCCTCCTCGACTGCCCATGTGCTCGACATAGATTCAATGTAGCTGGCGCAAGCCAGGACACCATTCCGCCCGAGAGTGCTCATGCCGCACCGATGGTTGCGCAGAGTCGACGGCCGACCCGCACCTCGTCACGCTCGACGGCATCCGCTACGACTTTCAGGGAGTCGGTGAATTCATTGCCGCAATCGATCCGAAGGGAGGGTTCGAGGTGCAGGTGCGACAGCAGCCATACCCGGATTCCGAGATCGTGGCGACGAACACTGCGATCGCACTCGATGTCGGGGGTGCACGGGTCGAGGTCCGAGCCGGCAGCGGGCGCCTCGTCGTGCTCGTCGACGGTTCGGTGCGCACCGCGAGCGGTCCGCTTCGGAACGGCGGCTCGCTGACGATCGGAACGAGTGCGGCCGGAGACGTCTCCGTCGTGTGGCCGGACCAATCGACGGTGATCGCTTCATCCTTCGACCAGGGCGGACTCAACGTGAGCGTCGGGCCGTCCCCCGAGCGCGCGGAACGAACGATCGGCCTGCTCGGCAACGGCGATGGCGACCCGACCAACGACGTGCGGCCACGTGAAGGCGAGCCGATCGTGTCGCCCTCGTTCGCGACGCTGTATCCCGATTTCGCCGACAGTTGGCGGGTCGACACCGAATCCTCGCTCTTCACCTACGACCCCGGCGAGGGCACCGAGGCATTCACAGACCGCATCCTGCCCACGCGCCAAACGGGCGCCATCGACGTCGCCGACCGCGTCGGCTCCGAGGCGCTCTGCCGGCGGTTCGGCGTCAGCGATTCCGCCATTCTCGAGAACTGCATTCTCGACTTCGGACTGACCCGTCGCGCCGAGTTCGCAGCCGCGGCCGCGTCGGCACAAGGGCCGTACCTCGAGGTCGGCGGAACAGCGAAGATACTGTCGGCCAGCGCCGACATCTACGCCGCGGGCCGCTCACCGCTGCCAATCGGTACGGCATGGGGATCTGCACCACTACGAGTGCCGCTTTCGGGAGCGCAAGATGTTCTCGTGTTCCCGACCGTGTCGGGCCAGATCGGAGCGGCGGGCTCCGTCGAACACGGCGCCGACGGCGGCGACGGCGGCGACTCGAGCTTCACCCGGACCGACATCACTCCGTTCAATGGCCTGCCGGGAGTCCGCCACGACTCGCGCACACTGTTCCTCGTCGGCGTATTCCTCCCCATCGCCCAGGCTTCCGACGACGTCGTTGACGTATCCGCCGCCGACACCGCGGCGCAGGTCGAGCCGGCGCTCGGCGAGCTGTTCGACATCGGCGACGGGCTGACCGCGGCAGGGGTGGCGCAGCGATTCGTCGTGCCGGCACCGAGCCGGCGGTCGGCAGCAGCGCAGATGATCTGTGTTGTCCTGGTCGTTGCGAGGGAGGGCCGAGGTCAGGCAATCGACGCTTGTCAAGGGCCAAAATCTCGGCCCTTGTGCGGTCACTTGTCCTGCCGATGCGCTGTCGCCGTCGGCGAAACGTTCGAACGTGGCGGCGTGACCGAGCGCCCAATCAACATGTTCGACCCCGTGTAACCGGGAGAGTTGGACGGCTTCGGCCATTTTCACTCTCACCCTCCACGTGCCGGCGGTGGCCTCGACGAGCCACATCCGTGCCGGGGTAGAGCGGGCGCTCCGCGACGTCGGCGATGAGCAACGTGTGCATGTTGACGTCCAAGTCGCGCGTGCGACGCTCGAGCATCTCCGCGAGATTGCGACCGTCGATCCGCTCTCGATGATCGATGACCCGGTGCGATGGCCGCATCGTGCTGCGGAGACGGACGAGACGCCCTCGGCAATCTTGCTGTCGACGTTCACGACGTCGGGATGCTCGCAGATGGGTGTCGCGCCGGCGCTGTAGAACTCACCGACATCTGCACCGTCGAGCTTGTCCCGTCCGGCACGTTTCACGCGAACTCGGACTGGTTGCAATGGGCCGGCCTGGCTCACATCATGGGCCGGCCTGGCTCACATCATGGGCCGTAGGACCACCGCGCTCTCTGCACTGCGAGGACGTCGACCTGCCCCGGCGGACACCCGCGAGCGTGCCAGTGCGCCGCACCCCATCACAGCCGAGCGCTGGCAACACTCCCCGACACGAGTACTGCTTCCAACGCGCCCCCACCATCAACGACGACCGTGCCAACACGCCGATGTTCATCGCCACCGCAGTTCTGGGCAGAGGAGAGCTTCCTGGCAATCCGGCAGCACTTCGGAATCGCCGAAACGGACACCGAACGGCTTCGACCAACACGCTGTCATCTGGCACGAACGAAGGACCCTGTGAAAACCGTCAGAACGCTCCTCGCCACAACCGTTGTTACTGCGCTCGCCGTCAGCGCTTGCGGATCCACAGCCAAATCAGAACCGACGACACAAAATGGTGACGGCTGGCAGATCTACTTCCCGAACAAGGTGACCACCTCGACCCAGGAGGCGAACGGATTGACGATCACCATCCACGGCGACGACGGGAAGAAGGCGACGTCGAACGGTGTCATCGTCAACCACAGTGGCAACATCGTCCAGGCCACGATGCTCGACGTCGGCACCAACAACACCGACGACAGCGCTGCCTTCTTGGCCTCACTCACCTTTGACTGATCGGCTGCTCAGGCGCTCGGCCGGGGCGGAAACGGCGGAGCGAGGAACGCCAACAACGTGAGTCCGGCGGAACCCTCGTTGGCGATTCGCAGTTCTTCGTCGGGTCGAATGTAGACAAGCGACCCGGCAGGCAGCTCGACCTTGGCCCCGTCGGTGTCGATCGTCCCCGTTCCTTCGACTGCGAACAGCATCAGGTCCGAGGAACCGTGGCGGTGAGGCACCAGCGTCTGACCGGGGCTGATCCGAATGACGCGGACATTGGTTTGCAGACCATCGAGGAACCGCTCTGCGACCACCCCATTCGGGTCGAAGTCGGGCGCGTCCTCTGCAAGCGATCGGAATTCCATTCGTCCACCCTCTCATCCCGCGTGACCACGTTCAAGCGCCGCCGTCCGGGCGGCTCCGCTGGCCCGCCCCGAGTAGGTTCGCTGGCGATGCCTCACCTGACCGGCGCCCGCCGCCCCGCCTTCCGCTGGATCGCCACATCGACGGCCGTCCTGTTCTCGATTGCTGCGGCGACCGCCTGCTCGAGCAGCAGCGCCGCCGACGATGCCGCCAAACCGACCTCCACGGTCTCAGTGGTCGCAGCCGACACCACCACCGTGGCACCGGACGATGCCGGCAACGCCACGACAGCTACAACCGTTGTCCCCGGCACCACAACCAGCACCTCCACGACATCCACGACATCCCCGACCTTCGAAGCTTCAGCCACTTCGATCACTGCGCCTGTGAACAGCGCACCGGAGCGGTTCACGGGCACCGAGGACGAGTTCTACGCACCTCCGGACCCGTTCCCGGCGGGTGAGCCGGGCGACCTGATCCGGGTCATGGACGTCGGTGTGGCCGATGGGTCGGTGACCGTCAAGGTCATGTACCACTCCCGAGACGCCCAGGATCGCGACCGGCCGGTGACTGGTGTGATCACCTACCCAATCGGTGAAGCCCCCATTGGCGGCTGGCCCGTCGTGGCGACCGCTCCAGGTACCACCGGCATCGCCCCGCAGTGCGCGTTGAGCCGCATCCTCGATGGTCAGCCCGCCCCGGCATGGGGCGTCGACGGGGTTCGCGTGATCACCGACTACATCGGACTCGGCCCCACGGGTGGGCCCTTGCATCCCTACCTGTCCAAGCCCAGCGAAGGCCACAGCGTCATCGATGGCGTACGAGCCGCGCACAACCTCGCCGAGACCCATGCCGGCACGACGTGGCTGTCGGTCGGCCATTCCCAGGGCGGCCACGGCGCGCTGTCGGCCAGCGAACTGGCGGCCGACTACGCCCCCGAACTCGACCTCGTGGGCACCCTCGCCCTTGCCCCAGCCGCACTCCTCGACCGGCTGTACGGCGGCATCGACCCGATCGTCACCGGGATACTCACCACCATGAGCCTCTATGGCGGTGCAGGCGAGCACCCCGAGATCATCCTCGACGACTACGTCACACCGGAACTGGCCGCTGTCGCCGGTGTGATGGAGACCGGCTGCCTCGACGAGATCAGCACTGCCTTGGCCGGGCTTGCCGCGGGCAACCAACTCTTCACGAACGACCCTCGCACGACCGACCCCGCCAAGTCGGTGCTCCTGGCCAACGACGTCGGCAACGTGGCGGTCGACGCACCATTGTTCCTGGTCTCGGGCACCGCGGACGACCGGGTGGTGATCGACCGCTTCCGCGACACCTACGCCCGCTTCTGCGCTGCCGGGCAGGTGACGGAACTGCTCATCGTCGACGGCGCCACCCACGGCAGCATCATCGGCGACACGGCCGTGCAGACTGCCGCCTGGCTGACCGCCCGCCTTGCCGGCGACGAGCCCACCAACACCTGCGACACCTCCCCCACCGCCACCGGCTGACATCGGCACTCGCTCGCCGAGTAATCTCGAGGGTGTGCGTGAGATCGGCCCGGGTCTCTATGAACGACTCATCACAGAGGAACTTCGCGCACAACTGACCGATCTCTCAATCGGAGTGTCGACGGACGAGCAGCCGCTGAACACAGCAGATGCTGCAGACCGCATCGCATGGCACGTGAGCCAGCAGGTGGAGCGGGCGCTCCGTGACGTCGGCGATGAGCAACGTGTGCGTGTTGGCGTCCAAGTCGCTCGTGCGATGCTCGACCGTCTCCACGAGATGGTGACCGTCGATCCACTCTCGATGATCGACGACCCGGCGGCCGTGCTGCACGCCATTCTTCGTCGCCGTCCGGATGGCTCCACCGAGCAGCTCGCTTCGCCGCTCATCCCTTTGCTCGATACGACATTGCTGACGAATGCTCCGGGAGAGCCGACGCTCTGGAGCCAGCTGAAGTCGGAGATCGAGTCGGCCGATCGGATCGACGTGGTGATGGCCTTCATCAGACGCAGCGGCATCGGCCCGCTGCTCGATTCACTGAGGCGTCACTGCGATGCCGGCAACGAACTGCGCGTTCTCACGACCACATACACGGACTCAACCGAACGTCGAGCCCTCGATCAGCTCCCCGATCTCGGCGCCGATGTGCGGATCTCGTACGACCTCGGCACCACTCGACTCCATGCAAAGGCGTGGGTGTTTCACCGCCGATCGGGATTCTCGACGGCCTACGTCGGTTCGTCGAATCTCACCCACTCGGCGCAGGTGACTGGTCTCGAATGGAATGTGCGCGCCTCCTCAGCTCGCAACCCCGACGTCATCGCCAAGTTCGGCGCCGTCTTCGACAGCTACTGGGCGGGACGCGACTTCGTCCCGTACGACCCTGAGGAGTTCGAATCCGAGCGCGAACGCGCGATCGGTGTCGACCGCGGACCACGTGTGATCCTGAGCCCGATCGAGTTGCGACCGCATCCGTTCCAGGATCGCCTGCTCGAACTGATCGAGGTTGCGCGTGAGCGCGGGCACCACCGGAATCTTCTCGTCGCTGCAACAGGAACCGGCAAGACGGTCATGGCTGCCTTGGACTACGCCTCGCTTCGGGCTCACCTCCCCCGCTCGCGATCGCTTTTCATCGCCCACCGCGAAGAGATTCTCGACCAGAGTTTGGCGACGTTCCGGTATGCCCTGCGCGACGCATCGTTCGGTGAGAAGTGGGTTGGAGGAGTGCGACCAACTCGCTTCGACCACGTGTTCGCATCGATCCAAAGCCTTCACGCCGCAGACCTCGCCGCATTACCGGCCGACCACTTCGACGTGGTGATCGTCGACGAGTTCCACCATGCGGCCGCCACCTCTTATGCACGAGTCCTGAATCACGTCGCGCCCATCGAACTGGTCGGGCTGACGGCCACGCCGGAACGGAGCGACGGCCTGTCGATCCTCGGCTGGTTCGACGACCGGATCGCAGCCGAACTGCGGCTGTGGGAGGCAATCGACCAGCAGTACCTCTCGCCGTTCTTGTACTACGGAATTCACGACGGTCTCGACCTCCGCCAGATCCCGTGGCGGCGCGGACGCGGCTACGACATCGATGCCCTCACGAATACGTACACGAGTTCGGATGCCTGGGCGCGACTCGTGGTTCATCAAGTCGCCGAACACTGCGAGCCGGCAACGTTTCGGGCGCTCGGCTTCTGCGTCAGCGTCGAACACGCCCATTTCATGGCAAACCACTTCAACCGCCATGGAATCCCGGCCGTCGCAATTTCAGGCGACACTCCTCGAGCCGAACGCGAGGCCGCCCTGGGCGACCTCGCCAGCGGACACGTACGCGTTGTCTTCTCGGTCGACTTGTTCAACGAAGGCGTCGACATCCCGACGGTCGACACCGTGCTGATGCTCCGACCCACAGAGAGCCCGACCGTGTTCCTGCAACAGCTCGGACGTGGACTCCGGCGAGCGACCGCCAAGACGTCATGCACCGTCCTCGATTTCGTTGGCACGCACCGCAAGGAATTCCGGTTCGACCGCCGATACCGAGCATTGCTCGGCGGAACCCGCCGCGACATTGAACGCGCGGTGCTGCAACAGTTCCCATTCCTCCCGGCCGGATGCAACATGAATCTCGACCCGGTCGCATCCGGGATCGTGCTCCGTAGCCTGCGCGAAGCCATCCCGACCCGTTGGCCGGCCAAAGTCGACGAGTTGCGGTCCTTGCGGCGCGAGCGCCCTGATCTCGGGCTCGCGGAGTTCATCGACGAATCAGGGCTCGACCTCGATGACATCTACGACGGCAGCAAGTCGTGGTCAGACCTCAAGCAAGGGGCGGGCGCCGACATCCTTGCGGCCGGGCCGAACGAAACCATCGTCCGTCGCGCCATCGGCCGTCTGCTGCACATCGACGATCACGAACGGATCGACACATATCGACGGCATCTCACCGTCGACAGTCCGCCAGAACTTGCTGCGCTCCCGGAACGCGAGCGACGCCTCCTGCGAATGCTCATCGCCGCAACCGTCGACCGAGTCATCACCGCCGAGACGGCGCTCCAAGATGCCGCGGCAATCCTGTGGGCGCATCCCCAGGTACGCAGCGAACTTGTCGAGTTGCTCGACATCCTCGACCTGCGCATCAACCACCTTCACGTTCCGCTCAGCTCCAATCCAGAGTGTCCACTGCAGGTCCACGGCCGGTATACCCGCATCGAGATCCTGGCCGCGTTCGGGGTCGGTACGGGTTCAAAGGTCGCCGCCTGGCAGAGCGGCGTCTACGAATCCAAAGCCGCGAGGGCCGACCTCCTCGCATTCACACTCGACAAGAGCAGCGGCGGCTTCTCGCCGACCACTCGCTTCCGCGACTATGCAATCAGCCGAAACCTCGTCCACTGGGAGAGCCAGTCCATGACCCGCGCGGACGGACCGACCGGACTTCGCTACCAGAATCATGCGAGCGAGGGACGAACCATCCAACTGTTCGCCCGCCTCCGTGCCGACGACAGGGCGTTCTGGTTCCTGGGCCCAGCCACCTACCGCAGCCACGTCGGCGAACGACCAATGGCGATCACGTGGGAACTGGAACAGCCCCTTTCCGGCGACCTCTATCAGTCGTTCGCCGCAGCCGTCGCATAGAGACGGCAGCCGGCGATGGTTCCTGCCAGTCTTCCCGGCAAGACTGGGCGACGGCATCACGCCGAATTTTCAGGACCGTTCGGATTCGGCGGCGACGACGTCGGCGAACGATTGCGTGATCGTCGTGGGATGGGTGATTGCGGTGCCGACGACGACGGCCCACGCTCCGCGACGAATGGATTCGGCGGCCTCGCCCGGAGAGCGGATGCGGCCCTCGGCAATCACCGGCACCGTGCACCGGACAACGAGGTCGTCGATCAGCTCCCAGTCGGGTCCAGCCGTCGTGGAACGCTCGCCGGTGTACCCGCTCAGGGTGGTGCCAATGAGGTCGGCACCTGCGAGTTCGGCGCCGGTCGCGTCATCGCCAGATCCACAGTCCGCCATCACCAACACGTCGGGCCACTGCGCCTTCAGTGCCTGGATCGTTTGCTGCAGCGACCGGCCATCGGGCCGGGTACGACGAGTGCCATCAGTGGCGACGATCTCGACGCCGGTCGCAGCGACGGCCATGCAATCGTCGAGGGTCGGCGTGATGTAGACATCAGAGCTGCCTACCTTGACCAGTCCGATGAGCGGAACGTCGAGCACCGCCCGCATCGCACGGAGGTCATCGAGGCCCTTCGCCCGAATGCCGATGGCCCCACCAGCGACTGCGGCCTGCGCGATCTGGGTCATCGTGCGCGGATCGAGCATCGGCTCGCCCGGGTACGCCTGGCAGGAGACGATCAGCCCACCACGAACTCGTTCCAACAACGCGCTCACGACGCCCGCCCCTCGCCCGGTCGGGTGGCGTCGAGGGCGTCGAAGGCGGCGCGTGCAGCGCCGAGCAACGCAGCCGACGAACCCAACTCGGCGCGCACGATGGGAACGGCAGCGAGCGCGTCGATGAGATCTGCCCGACAGGTCTCGCGCATCGGCTCCCACCACACCGCCCCCGACTCTGCGACACCACCTCCGACGACCACACAGGCAGGGTCGATCGTGGTGACGAGACCAGCGATGGCGTGACCCAATCCGATCGCGGCGTCTCTGACGATGCCGAGAGCGACCGGTTCGCCGGCCTCGGCTCGTTCGATGACCGTTCGAGCATTCGTCTCGACACCGGCGAGCGTCCGGTACCGGCGTGCGATGGACGCTCCGGATGCGAGCGCCTCGAGGTGACCCTCGCGAGAGCAGGGGCACCTGAGCCCCTCCGCGCCAGGCGTGGGGACGTGGCCGATTTCACCGGCGGCGTGATGCGCTCCGGTCCACAGCCGGCCGCCGACGATGATGGCGCCGCCGATCCCCGTGCCGACCGCGATCATCAAGACCGACGATGCAGCGCGGGCAGCGCCGAGCCATGCCTCGCCGAGCGCGTGAGCGTCGACGTCGTTGTGCACCACAACCGCAGCGAGGTCGCCGCCCAGCCGTTCGTGGATTCCGGAACGCACGTCGGTGCCGGCCCAGCCGCTGATGGTTTCGGTCGAGGAAACAATGCACCCCGAACAGGCGTCGACAACGCCGGCGGTGCCGATACCGACCCCGGCGATGCCATCCGATTCGTCGCTGATCAGGTCGGCGGCCAACGCCGCAACAGCGTCGAGGACGGCCTGCGGCCCTTGGTCGGCTGGAGTCGGGGCTTCACATCGCCGCGACATCTCGCCGTCGGCGGTGACAAGCGCTGCGGCGATCTTGGTCCCTCCGATGTCGACCGCGAGCGCCCGCTTCATTCCCCGAGTCCGACGTCGCGCAGGATCGCCGAAATCTGGGAAATCTCGTTCTCATCGAGATCCGAGAGCGGTGCAGGCATCGACCCGAATTCCAACACCCCGAGACATGCCAGTGCGGCTTTGAACGCACCGATGCCGCTGGTGTCCGCGGAACGATTCTGAGGGACGAAAACGATCTCGAAGAGCCGAGCAAGGCGTTGCTGCTCGGAGCGCACTGCCTCCCAATCGCCTCGCTGGGCTGCTTGCCAGAGGCGAACGTAGCCAGCGGGGTCCACGTTGGCGAGCCCTGGAACAGCACCGTCGGCGCCAGCCAGGAACATCTCGTCGCACTTCACCTCATGGCCGGTCAGCAGCGCCAACGGGTGACCGGCTTCTGTGTTCGCAGCGAGCAATTCGCGGAAGCCGTCGTCGTCACCGGAAGAGTCCTTGACCCCTGCAATCACGCCGTCACCGGCCAGCGACATCAGCAGTTCGGTGTCGAGCTTGCGATGCACGCGAATGGGGATGTCGTAGGCGAGAACCGGGATCGATATTGCCTGCGCGATCATTCGGAAGTGGCGATCGATTTCAGCGGAATCGTTCAACGCGTACATCGGCACGGTGACGACGATTGCATCGGCTCCCGCCGACTCGGCACGACGACCCTGATCGATGACCCGACGGGCGGTGAGGTCGAGCGCCCCCACGACGACGGGCACCTTCCCGGCGTTGCGATCGACGACACTGCCGATCACGGTCTCGCGTTCGTCATCGGTGAGATAGGCGACCTGTCCTGACGATCCCAGAACGAAGAGGCCGTCGACATCGTTGTCGATGAGGTGGTCGACAAGACGGTTCAGACTGTCGAGGTCGACGGTTCCGGCCGGGGACATGGGCGTGAGGACGGGCGGCACAATACCGTGGAAGCTGGTCATGGGAATCTCCTTCGTGGATGGTCAGCCGGGTGTCACAGCAGCGACGGCACCGCACTGAGAAGGGTGCGTGTGTAGTCGGACTGCGGATTCTTGAAGACGTCGTCAGCTGGTCCGATCTCGACGATCTTGCCGGCGAGCATCACGGCAATCCGATCGGAGACAAAGCGAACGGTATTGATGTCGTGGCTGATGAACACGAGCCCCAGGCCGAGTTGGTCTTTGAGGTCGGTCAGGAGGTTCAACACCTGGGCACGTACGGAGACGTCGAGCGCCGACGTTGGTTCGTCAGCGACGATCACGTCGGGCTCGAGTGCCAGAGCGCGTGCGATCGCGACTCGCTGGCGTTGCCCGCCGGAGATCTGCCGTGGCAGCACATCGAGAACCGACTGCGGCAGGCCGACGAGATCGAGGAGTTCGCGGACCCGGCGCTCGCGCTCGCGCGGTGACCCGATGCGATGCACTTTGAGCGGATCGGTGAGCACGTCACGAATGATCAGACGAGGATTGAGTGCGGTCGCCGGATCTTGGAAGACGACCGACACGGCCCGGCCGAGACGCTTGCGCCCCGCGCCGTCGAGCTTCATCTGCTCGCCGAAGAACAGCACTTCGCCTGCGGTGACCGGCTGTAGCCCGACCATCACTTTGGCAAGGGTCGTCTTGCCGCAGCCCGATTCGCCGACCAAACCCAATGTCTCACCACGGCTGACCGAGACGCTGACCCCATCAACTGCGCGCACGAGGTCGGGCCGGAACAGCTTGCCTGTTCGCGATTTGTGAACGACGTACACGTCGCG
>JBDSDH010000050.1:0-21675 GCA_039920665.1 Ilumatobacteraceae bacterium | reverse complement strand
CCCTGCCCAACAGGGCCGCAACGACCATGTCTGCAGGGTCGACCGGCGAGCCGTGCTCGTTCTCACACAACCGTTGCCGACTGGCGGAGTACGAGTCCGGTTGACCGTGACTCTGATCTCCCGGCTGCTGATCTCCCGGCTGCTGATCTCCCGGCTGCTGGTCGCCGGATGAGCGTGACCGTGTCCGTGCGAAATAGTCGCGCGCAGCGGCGGTGAAGTCGGCTTCAGTCGTGAAGATGTTCACCGTCGGCTCCTGGACCCCGGGCACGCCACTGCCGGCCGCTTTGCGGAAGATCTCCTGCATTGCGTCGAAACACCGTTGGCCGTGCGAGCGACGCAGCGGTTGATCGAGTGCGTCGACACCGAACGTGAGTCGCCGCTCTTCACAGTCCTGCAAGAACTCGGATTCGACATGCGCCTTCAGGATGTCGAGCATTTCATCGACTGATGCAGCGTCGCCCTCGGCGTGAATGATTCCGATGTGATCAGTGACAGCGCTCCGCACATGGCGGCGTTGGCGCGATGCGTCGTGATCGCGATGAGTGCCATCCGGATCGGCGTGAGCCTTCCACCGTCTCACGGCGATCTCGAAGTCCTCGTAGATCAACTTTGCAGCCGGATCGACCAACACAGCACCATTGTCGGCCAGCGCCGCCCGACAGGTCCGGTTCGACCACAGCCCGGCGAACAACCGCACTTGATTCCAACCGACCCGACCTCGTTCGACCGCGATCGCGAGTTCGGGGAGATCGCGTAGCACAGCAGCGGTACGGACCAGTTCGCCAGCTGTTTCAGCGTTCGTGTTCAGGGTTGCCTGGACCCAAGACCGCGCCGTGCGGTGGCCGTCGTCTTCGAACGATCGGGTGACGGCAACCCTGTGGATCATCGCGGCCCGCACACCGAGCAGACGACGCAACTCGCGCTCCACGGCCATCAGCGCGTCATCGCGCTCGGAACCATTCGACAGCCCGAACTCGTCCAGGTCGAGATCAGCGAACGATCGGATCAACACATCGACAGACACATCGACAGGCACATCGACAGACACATCGCACTCCCCATCACCTCGAGACACCCGAAAGACCAAACTCCAAGGCGTTCAACAACACGAACAGAGGACGTCGTCTGCACGGCCACTCGGACTGTTACAGGCTTCGTCGAAGATGACCGGGGAAGATCAACAAATTCAGACTACCAGATATTTGTTCGATTATGCAACAGATGTTCGATCACATCTTCCGGACGCTTCAAGAAGAGCGGCGGCGGGCGCGCCCGTTCGGTGCACGGCCTCGACGGCTACACCCACCTCACGACCACATACCTCCAACTCTGATCACTCTCGGCGTGCCGAGAGTCGCGCCGATCGCGGACGTTGACTACGATCGGCGCCGATGACGATCACCGCCGCCGCTGACGCACACGTGCTCCCGGCGCGCACCAAAGCCCCGATGGGGCTTTCACCCGACGCTGTCCGGAGCCTGGCTTCGTGACCGAACGCAAACGACAGTCGACCTCCACATCGAACTTCGGGGCAGGGGCGCGCGAGAGCCACGACGCGAGCGGCTTCTACGGTCGGTTCCGCGCACCCGAATTGTCCACCGACGACACGGTGCTCGACCCAACGCCGATTGCCGAGCCGTTCGTCCACGGCGACTCACGATTCATGGACACGGTCGCGGATGGTTCGGTCGCGCTGGTCGTCACCTCGCCGCCGTACTTCGCCGGCAAGCAATACGAAGAGGAACTCGAACGCGAGGGCGTGCCTTCGTCGTATCTCGAGTTCCTCCAGATGCTCTCCGACGTGTTCGCCGAGTGCGTTCGCAAGCTGGAACCCGGCGGCCGGATCGCGGTCAACGTCGCCAACCTCGGCCGCAAGCCGTATCGCAGTTTGTCGGCCGACGTGATCCGAATCCTCGAGCACGACCTTGGCCTGCTGCTTCGCGGCGAGCTGATCTGGCAAAAAGGCGAGGGCGCGAGCGGGTCCTGCGCGTGGGGTTCGTTCCGCAGCGCTGCGAACCCGGTGCTACGCGATATCAGTGAGCGGATCATCGTTGCCAGCAAGGGTCGCTTCGATCGTGCCCGGACGCCACGCCAGCGGGCGGCGGCGGGACTCCCCCACCACAGCACGGTGATGACCGACGATTTTCTGCTGTCCACCCTCGACATCTGGTCAATGCCGACCGAGAGTGCCAAACGGGTCGGTCACCCCGCTCCGTTCCCGGTCGAGCTACCCGAGCACCTGATCCAGCTGTACACGTTCGAGGACGACCTCGTGCTCGACCCCTTCATGGGCAGTGGTTCGTCGCTCGTCGCCGCCGCTCGACTCGGCCGCCGGTTCGTCGGCTACGACCTCGATGGTGACTACGTCCAGATCGCTCGCGACCGGGTCGGCGCCGCAGTCGCTGGTGCGTCCGACGATGCGTCCGACGATGCCGAACAGAACGAGGCAGAGGCGCGTGCGGTCGTCGAAGCCGTTTCCGCCGGCAAGTCCGCATCACGACTCGCCGAGGACATCGTGACCGCAGCCGGATTCACGATCACCTCTCGCAAGCAGCGGATCCGAGGTACGGGCGCAGCGGTCAGCTTGGTCGCGGTCGACGCGCTCGGCGCGCAGTGGTTGTTCGACGTCGCCGGTCTTTTCACCAGCCGGCGGGGTGGGATGCGCAATACCGACGCAGTGTGGCGAGCGCTCGGCAAGGCACACGCGATCCGGGGCAAGCTGGCGACCACCCCGTTCGTGTTGCTCACCACCCATCTCCCGAAACGCTCGACCGACGGTGCAGCAGCGCTGCGCGCAGCCGGACCGCACGCATTCTTCGACGCGATCGAAATGCTGTCGCCCGCGAGTCGCGAACGTCTCGCGACCTACGGTGCGGGCGGACACGGAACTGCTCCGATGCCCGGCTTCTGGACCGAAGCCGAGCTCGCAGGCTGATCTCGCCGCCTGACAGGCGCGCACCCCTCGCGTAGGGTGGTCCTCATGGTACGAGTTGCCGACCATGCCCCATCGAGTCCAGAACGAGAACTCCTCATCGCCGAGCGTCAACGCCTCGGCTGCACGCCGACATCACTCGTATCCTGTACGGCCCAGCACGCGAACGAGGGCTCACGGTCGTGGCCGAGATCAATGTCGGAGCCTCGTTCGACTTCCGCGTACCAGACGCAGCGGTGGTCGCCGAACGATCAGATTCGGTCTTCTTCGAAACGGCCCTGATCGTGGTCGAGGTTCTGTCGCCGAAGGACGACACATACCGCAAGTTCGGTTTCTATCACCGTCATCAGGTCGCCGAGATCCTGGTCATCGATCCAATGACCGACTCCGTTCAGTGGTACCACCGCGGCCCGCAGACCTACCTCCCGGTCGCCGGATCCGAACTGCTCGATTTCGATGACGCCGCCGTCGCAGCCGAACTCAGCTGGTCACCGCGCTCTCGGCGGTGAGAACCCGCCGAACCGGCTCGCCGGAACGCGGAGCTATCGTTCTGACGGAAGGGGTGCCACCGTGACCAACCCGACGACGGGCCAGATTTCGTACGCACGGGTCACGCTGACCGGAACCGACTCCCACGACGAGGCGACCGTCGAGATCGAGCGGAAGAACATCTTCCACCGGGTCTGGTACTCCGTTGGACGAGTCGACGCGCTGCGGCCGGGCGACCGACACATCGCCGGTGCAGTTCGCTCGCCACGAGATGGCATCACTGCGGGTTGGTCGCCGGACCGTTTCCGAGGTCGATGCCAACTGGAAGATACTGGTCGAGAACTCCATGGAGTGCCTCCACTGTCCAAACGTGCACCCCGAACTCGTCGACGTCATCCCGTTCTATCGCAACGGCTCGGTCACCGATACAGCCCGCAGCGACGGCGGAGTCGCGCTGCTCAGCGGAGGATCCGGGTTCACTCCCGGCGGACAATCCGAGCTCCCGATCCTGCGCTCGATGACGGCCACCGGCGTCGAGGACCATTCGGCATCGCCGTGTTCCCGAACATGATGTTGGACATCACCGGCACCTGCATCATGTCGACGACCCTGCATCCGCGCTCGGCCGGTCACACCACCGTCGTGACCGAGTGCCTGTTCGACGCCGACGTCGTCGCGGCCCCGGGTTTCGATCCGAGCCCGGTGGTGGACTTCAACGAACTCGTCGGGCAGCAGGACTGCGACGTCTGCGAGATGGTGCAACGCGGTGTTCGGCCACCCACTTCACCCACGGTGTCCTGGCCGACAAGGACTCGTTGATCACCGAGGTCGACGAGCGCTATCTCGCCGAAAGAGCCGGCTGATCGAGCAGGGCACTCAGCACCGGTGCGATCGCCGCCACGCTGCGATCCATCGGCAGCTTGAGATCCCAACGGAACAGTTCGCCGGACTCGAACGAGCAGAGGACATCGATCACGGCCAGAGCCTCCTCGGCTCGAGTGTCGGACATCGCTGACAATTCGAGCTCGAACAGTTTGGCGATCTGTCGGCGGGCGCTATATCGATTCCTGGAGAGCAGATCGCCCAACGAATTGTGGTTGCTGGCCAGGGAACGCATCAGCCTTGCGATCGGGGCGATCTGTTCGAACAGTTCGAACCGGCGGATCAGTAAGTGTTCGATCCGGTCGTCGAGCGGCGCATCGTTGTCGATCTGCAACGTCAGCAACGGGCCGAGCCGTTCGATCTGGCGATCGATCGACGAACGGGCCAGATCCTCCTTGTCGGAGAAATAGCGAAACACCGATCGGTGTGAAACCCGTGAGCGCTCGGCGACCTCGCCCACGCTGGGGCTGTCGTTGCCCTCTCCGACAAGATCGAGGTACGCATCGATGACCGCGACCTTGTTGCGGATCCGTCGCGTTCGTCGTCCGTCGGTGAGATCGATCTCGGCTGGCGTGATCTCGGACGACTTGTCGGATGTCTGCTCAGGGGACTTCTCGGGTGCCACGTCGATGTCTGTCATCACGATTGCCGCCATTGACTCATGGCGTGGCGTTACCCCGTTGGCGGGCTCGATCAACCCAAGCGGTGGGCTGGCGGGCCTGATGGCTCGCGAACGATCAGCTCAGGAGCGTGGGCGCGTGCGTCGCAGAATCGGATCGGCGAGGCGCAGCGCCCCATCGGCCAAGCGCATCACCCGCCCCGCGGCGCCCGGTGTCTCGTTGTCGATCAGGTTGCCCATCACCGCAAGGGTGACATCGGCAGCCTTCTGGGTGCCCACCGACAGCCGGAGTCCGGGGCGCAGCAACCACGGATGGCCGATGATGAAACTGAACCGACGGCCAGTACGCAAGAACGCATCGAAACGCTCGCCGACCACTCGGTCATAGACGTCGGGTGCCGTTTGCGGATTCGCGAGGAACAGTTCGGTTGCGAGCATCCCGCTCTCGAGGCCGTAGTCGATTCCTTCGCCGTTCATTGGATTGACGAAACCGGCGGCGTCACCGATGGCGAGCCAACCGGGCCCGTGGCGACGAATACTGCTCATCGGGAGCCGCCACGCGCGGGGCTTGTCGAGGTACGGCCCGAGCGACCATTCGTCGCCGACGATGGCTGCGTACTGATCGAGCAGGGTGTTGAGGTTGAGCTTCTTGAAACCCTTCATCGTGCTCAGCGCACCGACGCCGATGTTGACCGTGCCGTCTCCGGCCGGGAACATCCAGCCGTATCCCGGCACGGGTGTTCCGTGCTCGTCACGCAACGACAGGCACGCTTCGAGATGCCGTTCGGCGTGGCGAGGGGTTTGGGCGTAGGCCCGGATCGCGAGACCGAACGGTTCGTCAGTATCGCGCTCGGCACCGAGACGCTTGGCCGCTGCACCCTGAGCACCGGCCGCGAGGACCGTGAGTGGCGCGGCGTAGATGTCGTCGCCGACCGCCACGCCGGTGACGCGACCGTCTTGAAGAACCGGGAGCGCTTCGGAGTCGAATCGCACATCGGCCCCGGCAGCAATCGCGACATCGATCAGGTGGGTATCGAACTTCTGGCGGGGCCACACCGCGCCGTGGTTGGGAAACCGGTCGGTGGTCGGCCACGCCAGTTCTCGACGTTTCTTGCCGGCGATCATCCGCAACCCGTCGATCCGATGCGCTGGACCGAGATCGATCTCGAGTTCGTTGAGCGCGCCCACGGCCCGCGGGGTGAGGCCATCGCCGCACACCTTGTCGCGCCCGTACGGTCCCTTTTCGAACAGCGTCACCTGCACGCCGGCGCGCGCCGCCTTGATCGCCGCTGCTGCGCCTGCTGGTCCGCCGCCGATGACGAGCATCTCCCGTTGAATCACCCTCTCAGCCTGCCAGCGCTCGCCTCAGAACCCTCAGTGGCGGCTGTACCACTCCGCCAGGCGGCGCAGTCCTTCGTCGATCGACACGGTCGGCGACCAACCGAGATCGTCGCGGGCAGGGCGAGGGTCGAACCAGTGCGCGGTTCCGAGTTGCTCGGCGAGGAAGTGTGTCAGCGGCGGCTCCGAGGTGACCCGACCGAGGCGATCGCCGAGTCGCCAGATCTGTTCGACTGCCGAACCAGCGGCGAGCGCGACAGCGCGGGGGACTTCGCGTGGTTCGATGTCGAGCCCAGCAGCGCGGCAGATACCGAGCACGAGTTCGCGGATCGGGCGTGGTTCACCGTTCGCGATCACGTACGACCGGCCGACGCACGCGGCACCCGGGACCGCTGCGTCGAGTGCGGCGACCAGCGCGCTGGCGGCACCATCGATGTAGGTGGTGTCGACGAGCGCTGCGCCGGACCCCACAAGAGCCAGCCGCCCAGCCCGAGCACGCTCGACGATCCGACCGACGAGTTGGGTGTCGCCGGGGCCCCAGACGAGATGCGGTCGGATCACGACGATCGGCAAATCGTCATCGGCCGCCGACAGCACGAGTTGCTCACCGATCGCTTTCGACTCGGAATAGAACGCTCCCCGCCGTCCGGTCACCGGTGCCGTGGCTGCTTCGCCGACGAGGGACTGGCCGGCATGAGCGACCGACGGGGTGCTGACGTGCACGAGCCGCGAAACAGCGTTGACGCGGGCAGCGGCGAGCACAGCGGCGGTGCCGTCGACGTTGACGCTGCGGTACTCGTCCCATCCACCGACCACACCGACCTTGGCGGCGGCGTGGATGATCGCGTCACAACCGTCGGCGGTGGCGGCCACACGCTCGGTGTCGCGAATATCGCCGAGTCGTTGCTCGGTGTCGATCTCGGCGCGGTGCCGTTGGAACAGCACGACATCGTCACCACGATCGATCAGCGCTTCGGCCGTTCGGCGGGCGAGCAGGCTCGACCCGCCCGTCACGAGTACGCGCATCAGGTCACCAATCTCGCTTGGCGCGGTCGCCGGCCAACACGGCCGACGCCCAGCGAGCAACGGCGACCCGATCGATCTTGGTGTTGTGGCGGATGTCGACCGGAAGCGCGCCGACGGTCAACACGGCCGCAACCGGTGCTTCGACCTCGCTGCGAACTGCCGCCGCAACTGCGTCATCGGCCAGGCCGTCGCCGACGGCTGAGTTTTCGACAACGACCACCAACTGCTGGACACCCCTCGGACCAACGCCCACCGCGGCGGCGCGCTCGATGCCGTCGAGTTGCTCGACCGCGATCTCGATCGGCACGGGCGTGACCGGACCATCGACGGTATGGATGACGTGCACGTTGCGACCCTCGATCCACAGCCGCCGATCGGCATCGACCCGACCGACATCGCCGCTGCGGTGCCAGACCCGACCGTCGGCTGCGGCGGGTCGCGCTTGGTACTGGGTCTGCCACAGTTGGTCGTAGCCGTCGGACAACCACGGTGCGCGAACCAAGACTTCGCCGGTCCGACCAGCTGCGACCGCGACAACCGGCTCGGCAGCATCGAAGTCGAGCGGAGCGATCATCACCTCGACGCCGTCGACCGGGCGCCCGACGCAGACACCCGCTCCCCCGGCGGAGTCACCGGCAAGTTCGCGATCGGCGAGTTCTCGATCGGCGAGTTCTCGATCGGCGAGTTCGCGATCGGCGAGTTCGACATCGGCGACAGGAAGGCACTCGGTCATTCCGTACGGCGTGTGCAGTTCGGCATTCGGCGCGAGCGCGGCGGTGGCCCGCAGGGTCGCGATCGGCACCGGGGCGCCAGCTGACAGCACCAACCGGAGCTCGGAGAGACGGCGGTCGCCGAGCGCAGCGGTGCGACACACGTTGGCCAGGGCCGCCGGCGAGGCGAACACGATCGACGCCGTGACCGACTCGACCGCAGCCGCGAGCGCGTCGGCGGTGAGCGTGCCCGGCTTGGTGACATCGACGTCGGGAATGGTCGACGTGATGCCGAGCGCCGGTCCATAGAGCGCGAATGGCGCGAACGCCGCGACGAGGGTGTCGGCGGCGGTGATGTCGTACACCGAGCGCAGCGCGTCGCGTTGAGCGACGATCTGGTGGTGTCGATAGCGAACGCCTTTGGCCGGCCCGGTCGCGCCGGATGTGTACAGCACCGCTGCGACGTCGTTCGGTTGCGGCTCAGCAGGACGCGGCGCATGCAATCCAACGAGCGAGGCGAGGGTCGCGACGGAGCCGGGTACGGCCCGGTCGCCGACGGTGACAGCGGTCGCGCGGGGCGCCCAGCGCAGGACGCGGGCAGCGGCGATGGCTGATGCAGTACCGATCATCCAGTCGACGTGGGCGCCGCGGATCGCGGCGCCGAGACCACGAAGGCCCAGACCCCGGTCGGCGATCACCGTCACTGCGCCAGCGCGCCAGCAGCCGTAGACGGTGGCAAGCAGATCGACACTCGGTGGGACGAGCACCGCCACCCGCTGCCCTGGTTGGAGCCCGGATGCGATCAACCCGCCGGCGATGCCCATCACCCGGTCGTGCAGTTCGGCGAACGTGATCGATTCGCCGGTCTGGCCGTCGATGAACGCCACCGTCGTGTCGGTGCTGCGGCGTACGAGCGCGTCCCAGATCGGAGGTGTGGCGGGCTCAGTAACCGCGTCCGACTCGGTCGCGGCGGCGATCTCGGGCTGGTTATCGGCGGCGAACACGCGGTCGTTCAACCAGCGATCAACCAGTCCGGCGAGGTCGGTCTCCTCGACGACCAGATGGCCGAGCCCGGGAAAGCGGTGGCGATCGGCCTGCGGGAGCCGCTCGGCGAGATCGAGCGCGAAATCGTCGTTGAACACCGGGTCCTTCGAACCCCAGGCGAGCAGGACCGGCATCGTCAACTCGCGGATACCTTCGGCCACTGCAGCGATCGGCGCAGCGGACGGATAGCTCGGCGAGAACGGCACGTCGGCAACGAAGTCGGCGATCGCCCGGCGCAGGCTCGGCTTGCGGTACGGCGCTCGATATCCCTCGCGAGCGATCTTGCTGATCCGCGCTCTCGACAACGCGATCGTGCCGTCGACGAATGTGCGGGTGGTTCGTCCGACCAGACCGGTGATCGGTCCGGTGGCAGCCAGGCGGATCACCGAGGGCGCGCGGCGACCGGCAGGCACGGCCACGCCGGTGTTGCACAGCACCACGCCCTTGACCTGGTCGCGATGGCGCAGCACCCAGCCGAGCGAGATCGGGCCACCCCAATCGTGGGCAGCAGTGACGACCGGACCATCGACGCCAAGCGCGTCGATGACATCGCCGAGGTCGTCGACCCGTTCGGCGAAGCGACGCCGAGCGGTCCGAGACGAGTAACCCATCCCGAGTTGATCGACCGCAATCACGCGATAACGGTCGCCGAACTGGTGGAGGAAGCTGCGCCACAGAAACGACCAGGTCGGGTTGCCGTGCACGCAGATGATCGTTGCGATCGGCACCGCACCCGTGGATGTGACGGACCCCGTGTCGAGCACATGCCAGGTGTTGGCGATGCCGTCGCTGTCCTCGACATCGAGCAGTCGCGACCATCGCGCCTCGATGCCCCATGCCTCGAGTTGACGAGCCGACGGGAGAGAGGGACGGCTCACCATCTGACGCCCTACCACGTGGCGTCCTACCAGGTGATTTCGGTGAAGCTCATGTTGAGCCCGGAGCCAACGCCCATGCACAACACTCGCTCACCAGCGGTGATCGACGGCGCAGCACCGGCGAGGGTGATCGGAATCGCAGCCGGGCCGACATTGCCGAAATCGGGGTACGTCAGCGGCACTTTGGCCGGGTCGATCTCGAGTCGCTCGCAGAGCAAGCGGGTGTGGACCGAGCTGACCTGATGGATGATGTAGCGGTCCATACCCTGGGCCCAGTCGAATTCGCTCTTGGCGTCGAGCCAGCACGCCAGGCCCAGATCGAGGCCGGCCTCCAACAGGCGACGGGTATCGGTGGTCATCTGTTCGAGGCTGCCGACGCACAATTTGTTGTGCTGGGTCGCTGCCCGGACGACACCGCCGACGATGCGGTGGGCGTCGGGGTGCTGGTCCATGTTGCCGACCACCATCGCCGCCGCGCCGGAGCCGAGGGTGAGCGAGGCGAACTCGTCGAACACATCGACGGCGGACGCAGACTCGGACTGGAGCCGCTTGATCGTCGCCAACTGGGTCTGACGGCTGCCCTCACCATCGACGATGAGGGCGTACTTGATGAAGCCGGCGTCGATCGCGGTGGAGGCCAGATGCATGGCGTTGACGAATCCGAGGCATGCGTTGGCGACATCGAAGTTGTTGCAGGCGGTGCTCAGTCCCAGTGCGTTGTGGACCATGCACGCAATCGACGGTTCGAGGTGGTGCTTGCAAACCGAGGTCGAGATCAGCAGACCGATCTCTGCCGGGTCGATGCCCGACGAGTCGATCGCCTTGCGACCAGCGAGCGAGGCGGCTTCGTCGAACGTCGTGTTCTCGGGCCACCAGCGGCGAGCCTTGATCCCGGCCAACTCGGCCAGCAGGCCGGGTCGAAGACCGCAACGCTCGTAGGTTTCGGTGAGTTGTTCGTCGATCCAGTCCGACGTGATGATCTCCGGTGCCTCGACTGCTTCGATGGACACGACGCCGGCTCGCTGGTGGGTGAAGCTTACGTTCCCGGTCATGGGCGGAGACTCCGATCGCTGGCTCGACACGGCGGTGCGTGAACCAAAATAGAGGGTCAGCCTAATGTGACCAGGCTGGATCCCACAGAACGCAGCCGCCCGATCACGCTGACGGACGAGGTACGAACTGCGGGATATGGTCGCGACGTGGAATCTGAAGGTCCGTCAGAAAAGGTCGTGCTGGTCGACGTGGTCGAGGGGATCGCAACGATCACCCTCAATCGGCCCGAGGCCCGTAATGCCCTGAATCCTGCGCTCGCCGCTGCATTTCCGGCTGCGGTCGCCGAGTGCGACGCCCGCGAGGACGTGCTCGTCATCATCCTCACCGGGGCCGATCCGGCATTCTGCGCGGGCTTCGACCTGCGTGAACTCGCCGGCAAGGAACGGGGCAGCGAGCCCGGACCCCCGCCGCCGTATCGCGCCGCGCTACCGCCGCACACCACGCCAGTGATCGGTGCGATCAACGGCGCGGCCGTCACCGGTGGTTTCGAGTTGGCGCTCGCCTGCGACTTCCTCATCGCGTCGGAGCGGGCTCGGTTCGCCGACACCCACGCCCGGGTGGGTGTGATCCCCGGATGGGGGCTGACCGTGATGCTGCCGGAGGCGATCGGGATCCGACGGGCCAAACAACTCAGCCTCAGTGGCGCATTCCTCGACGCCCGCACCGCACTCGATTGGGGCCTCGTCAACGAGGTCGTTGCCCACGACCAACTGCTGCCGCGTGCGACCGAGATCGCCCGTCAGATCGCCGCCAACCCACCTGCTGCCGTCCAAGCGGTGCAGGCTCTGTACGACGAGGTCGCCGACCTCACGCCCCCCGAGGGCTGGCGGGTCGAGAACGAGCGTGCTCGGGAGTGGATGGTGCACGCGTTCCGACGCACCGATCTGGCCGCTCGGCGCGAGGCGATCATCGAAACCGGTCGCGGCCTCGCCGCATCGGACACGGTGGATCGCTGACGTGAGGGTCTATGCGGGGATGAGCGACCGGGTCGGGTTGCGCGACGTGATCCCGTACGCGCAGCGGGTCGAGGCGCTCGGCTACGACGGATTGCACGTACCAGAAACGGTCCACGACGGCCTGGCCGCATCGTTGCTCGCGCTCGAACACACCGAGCGGCTGACGGTTCGCACCAGCGTCGTGCTCGCATTTCCGCGCAGCCCGATGCTCACCGCATATGGCGCATGGGATCTCTCGGCGTTCTCGGCTGGACGATTCCAATTGGGACTCGGCACCCAGATCAAACAAAACGTCGTCGGCCGATTCTCGGTCCCATGGACCGACCCCGTGCGCCGGATGCGCGAATACGTCGAGTCGCTGCGCGCGATCTGGAACTCGTTCGGAACCGGAGCACCCCTGCACTACGAGGGCAACGACTACACGTTCACCCGCTTGCAGCCGTTCTTCAATCCGGGCCCGCTGCCAGCAGGGTGTGCTCCGCCGTCGATCTGGCTCGGTGGCGTCAACGAGGGGATGGTGTCGCTCGCCGGTTCGCACGCCGACGGGATCGTTACCCATCCAACGAACTCCAATCCGCGATATCTACGCGAAATCTGCCTGCCTGCGCTCGGCACCACCCGACGACCCGGCTTCCAGATCGTCAGCGGCAGTCAGTACATCACCGGCCCGACGCAAGCCGATGTCGACCGCAACCGCGAACACCATCGGCGACTGCTCGCGTTCCTCTATTCCACCCCGCCGTATCGGCGCACGCTCACACTGCACGGATGGAACGATCTCGGTGAGCGACTGCAAGCGATCACCCGCACCCAGGCATGGGACACGCTCCACGAACACGTCACCGACGAGGTGCTCGATGCACTCGTGCCGCAGGCGACGTGGGACGAACTCCCGACCGTGATCGATGCATGGTTCGGCGACCTCTGCGATGGAGTGATCCTGCCGCTGCCCGAAGATCCGGCCAACGACAGCCGATTCGCCGAGGTCATTGCGGCCGTCCGGACGGCTCGGCGCTGACGACTACCGTCAGTCGCACTATGAACAAGACCCCCAAGTTCGACACGATCGTCGATCAACTCATACCGGGAGATTCGTCGCGCGGTATTGCGGGTGTTCATTTCGAACTCGTTCCGAGCGGCGATTGCAGCGACTTTCTCCGTCACCGTGATCGACCCGACGATCTGTATGGGTTCCGGTTGGAATACTCCGCACAGGGCGACAGCCACGCCGTGAGTCTGGTCGGGATGGCCCGGTCCGAGCAGCTCTATCCGCACACTCGCATCCGCCGCGCGACACTGTTCGATCGTTTTCGTCGGAACCAGGTGCGGACCGGCGACAACCTGTTCGACAGGCGCTGGATCATCATTTCCGATGATCGGAGGTTCGCCGAAGCGCTTTCGAGTGCATCGATGTGTCTGTGGTTGCTGTCGATCGCAGCCGAACGCTCGACCGTGGAGTTCGAGATCAACCTGCGCTTCGTCGTCGCCGTCGAGCGTGGTCGACGAATCGATCGCCTGCCGTCGGTGATCCAGACCGCTCACGAATTCGTCTGCCGACTTCCGCGATGGACGCAATGAGGTCGATGGCCGGGTTCGACGGTCTCGCAATCGTGGCCAAGAATTCGGCCCTGGCCGGACCCATCCTGGTTCTCGTGGTTGTGATCTTCATCGTGTCGCTTGTCGCCGACAGGAAGACTCGCGAGAAACGCCACGAACAGGCCCGTCAGATCGCGGCCGACCAACACTTGATCCACGATCTCAGCCCACCGACGCTGCCCGACGTTCGACTCAAGCTGTTGCCGCGAGGGTCGTACTCCGACGTTCTGCGGGCCGCGGATCGACCCGAGACGCTGTTTGGTTCGGTACTCGTCTACCGCAGCGGCAAGACCACGATTTCGCGCATCGTCGCGCTGTGCGAGATCACCGATTCGGTGCCGCATCTGTCCTTCCGACGCTCAAACATCCTCAGCTCGCTCGACCCGAACGACATCGAGATCGGTGACGTTGCGTTCGATGATCGGTGGAGCATCAAGTGTGACGATCCGGGCTTCATCCAGTGGCTGCTCGCCTCGACCAATGTGTCTCGCTGGCTCGGTCAATTCGAGGACAATGCCTCGGCACCATCGTTCGAAGCCAACGGTCGCCATGTCGTCGTGTCGATGCCCGGCCGGGATCTTGCTCGCGTTCCGGGAGTCATCGAATGGGCACGGACGTTCGCCGAACTGATCCAACCCCGTCCGCTGCCACCGCCCGCGGTAGGTGCCGAGTCGCCACGCGCCTGACCCAAGCCGAACCTCGCGAGCTCAGCCCGTCCGGCCGAAGGTGCCGACGGGCAACCTTCCCATCCCGCCATCGTGGACCAGCATGTCGGTGAGCGTTCGGTCGGCATGTTCTGATCGCCACGTCAGCATTGCCTGAGCGTGTGCGAGCACGATCGCAGGATCGGTGATCCGGGTGCGCGCGGTGGGATCGGCGGCGAGATCGAAGCACAACCACGAGCCGTCCCCGAACTGCACGTACTGCACATCGGCAGTGCGGGAAACGGTCAGGTGCTGGCGTTCGAGGCGTCGATCCCAGGGCCAATCGTGACCCTCGGCAGTGATGAACAGGTCGCGCCAGTCGTACTCCCAGTGGGCCCGGTCACGCCACCACGGTGGTGCATCGCCACGCAGAAACGGCGTGAGCGGCACCCCGTCGCACTGCACCGGCACCGGCACGCCGATCGCGTCGCAGATCGTCGGGAACAGATCGACATTCTCGGTGAACTGATGCACCACGGATCCATGACCTTCCGGGCGCCGGGGATCACGGACGATGCCGAGAATGAAGTAGCTCTGCTCAAAGAACCCGAGCTTTTGGATCAAGCCGTGGTCGCCCAATTGCTCGCCGTGATCGGCCGTCACCACGATCACGGTGTTGTCCCACTGACCGATCTCGCGCAGATGGGCCCACACCCGGCCGAGCTGCGCATCGACCTCGCTGATCATGCCGTAGTACTGCGCTCGCAGCGCACGGATCTCGGCCTCGCCGGTCGGCGCTGCCGAGCGCGGATACTGCAACGTCGCATCGTGGAACGGGTGCCGATCAGCGGCCGGAACGATCGGCAGATCGACATCGGCGGGGTTGTACATCGTTGCGAACTCGCCCGCCGCTGCATACGGCGGATGCGGACGCAGGTAGCTGAGGTGAGTGAACCACGGCCTGTCGCGCGGTTGCTGATCGAGCCACGCAATCGCGGCATCGGTCAGAAAGGCTGATATCCCGTGCTCGGCCGGACGGCTCGGTTCCGACGTCAACGCATCGTGGCTGGTTCCAAGATCGGTGTAGCCGAGTGCGGCAAGCCAATCCATCCACTGCACCTGGTCGTCGTCGAGCGCAATACCCTCGGTGAACCCAGGCAGCACTCCGGTGTAGGTCTGCATCCGCGGATCATCGGGTCCGCTGGCGTCGCGAGGGTCGATGCTCTGGTCGGTGTAACCGAACAGGACCGGGTCGTATCCGGCGCGGCGGGCAGCGAGCGCGACATTGTCGAAGCGGTGATCGAGGGGTGTGCCGTTGGCGACGACCCGATTGTTCATCTGGTACATGCCCGTGTACAGACACGCTCGACCGGGCGAACAGGGAGCAGCCTGGCTGTAGTGCCGGGCAAGGCGGACGCCGGATGCAGCGAGGGCATCGAGGTTCGGGGTCTGCACCAACGCGTGGCCGGCCGAGGACAGGCAATCGCCCCGGAACTGGTCGAGCGTGATCAACAAAACGTTCGTCATCGACGCCGAACCTAGTGCCCGACCGGTTCCGGTTGCTCCGGTGCCGGCTGAAACCGTGTCACGGCGGGCAGGAATTGGCAGACGGGGAAGACGACGAGCCGGCGACGCGGCGGGCTTCGATCGCCGCCAGCACTGCGGGCGCGCCGAGGGCTCCGACGGAAATGAACACGTGCGCGCCCAGCAGCTTTCGGTTCAGCCGCAGCGACGGACTCGATGCCGCCGCGATCAAACCGGCGAACGGCGCGAGGTCGGCGAGCGCGGCCTTCCTCGACTCGGTGAACGTGGTGGTGTCGTGCAACACGAACCCGACCGACTTGCCCCCTCGACCTGGTTGAACAGTCACCCGATCGAGGTCGCGCCGCGTGATCCAACCCAACCCGCGCACCACGATCCCGCTGTCGTCGAGCCTGATCAGCGGCGCCGCGAGCAATCGCACGCCGGCGGTGGAGGCCCAGAATTCGTCGACTCCAGCGCGCTCGTCAGGCTGTCGGACCATCGCCCGAGTATCCCAGGACGGCGCCGAGATCCGTGGCCGCGTCACCCGACCCGTTCACTCGAGCCGGGCCTCGGTACTGTCCGCGGATGCGAGTCGACGTGATGACCTTCCCCCGCCCGCTGCAAACCGTGGGAGCGGTCGCACGCGATGTCGCCGCTGCCGGGTTCGACGGCGTGGTCCTGACCGAGAGCGGCCGCACGGCCTACCTGTCAGCGACCGCAACAGCGCTCGCCGCGCCGTCACTCGAGATTTCGACCGGAGTTGCAGTGGCGTTTCCGCGCAGTCCAATGGTGACCGCGCAGGTCGCATGGGAACTGCAGGAGGCCACCGCGGGCAAGTTCCGCCTCGGGCTCGGCACCCAGGTCAAGACGCATGTCATCCGTCGATACTCCGCTGCGTTCGAACATCCGGGACCGCGTCTGCGCGACTACGTGCTTGCTGTCAAGGCATCGTTCGCAGGGTTCGCCGGTGCGCCACTCGATCATCACGGCGACTTCTACGAGCTGACCTTCCTGACGCCTCAGTGGTCGCCGGGCGCGATCGAGTTCACTGCCCCGCCAGTGGACATCGCCGCGGTGAACCCGTGGATGCTGCACATGGCGGGTGAGGTCGCCGATGGCGTGCACGTCCATCCGATCGGCGAGCCCGGCTATCTGCGCCGACACGCGCTGCCCCGCATTGCGGCCGGTGCGATGTCGGCCGGACGCGATCCCTCCGACGTGCAACTGATCATCCCGGTGATGTGCATCGTCGGCGACACCGAGGCCGAGCGGGCCAAGGACCGTGAACACATGCGCGCGATGGTGGCGTTCTACGGCAGCACGCCGAACTACGCGTTCATCTTCGACGACGCCGGATTCGAGGGCACGACACCGCGGTTGCGCGCGCGCCAGAAGGCGGGCGACATGGCCGGCATGAGCGCAGTGATCACCGATGACATCCTGTCGGTCTTCACCACCGAGGCCACGTGGGACGGACTCGCTGACGCGCTGCGAGCGAAATATGCCGGCATCGCCGGACGGCTCGTGTTCTACAACGCGATCCAGTCACGCGACTCGGATCCCGAGCGCTTTGGTCGCTATGGCGCCGTGGCACGCGATCTCAGCGACAATTGCGCCGCCAACCTGGGGTGACGAACAGAGAGCCGAGAACGCCGCAAGGTAACCTGCCCCGGTGGCCGGCGAACTCGTCTACGCGTTTCGGGTGATGCGATTGCCCCTGCTCGATGCGGGTGGGTCGGCGATCGGTCGGATCGAAGACATCGTGATCGTGCCCTCGCGCGCGGGCACTCCCCCGCGGGTCGTCGGCTACGTCGCCACCAGCCAGCGCCGTCGGATCTTCGTCAACGCGAACCGGTTCAGTCAGATCGACGGCGAGGGTGCGCGGCTGCGGAGTTGGGACGTCGATCTCCACCCGTTCAAGAAGAAGCCGGGCGAATTGTTGGTCGGCACCGACGTGCTCGACAAGAAGATCGGCGACGAAACGGTCAGCGACGTCGCGATGCGCCCGAGCACCGATGGCCGAACCACGTTCTGGGAGTTGGTCAAGGTACGGATGGCCCGCCGCAATGCGCTGCGCCGCCGACCGAGCTATCGCCTCGTCGATTGGGACGAAGTACCGACCCTGTTCGGCACCATCACCCCCATGGCCGCCGAAGCCGCAAGCATGCGCGACATGCACCCGAGCGATGTCGCCAACGTTGTGCGCACACTGCCAATGGCCCAGCGCAAGCAACTCGCGGAGGCAATGGATGATGAGCGGTTGGCCGACCTGCTCGAGGAATTGCCCGAAGCCGAGCAGTTGCGGATCATCGAAGGCCTCGATCTCGACCGCCTGATGAGCGTGCTCGACGAGATGGAGTACGACGACCTCGCCGACCTGTTGGCCGAGATGCCCGGCGAGCAGCGAACCCGAATCCTCGACGCGATGGACGACGACGATGCGGCCGTCATGCGCCAACTGCTGTCGTACGAAGAAGGCACTGCCGGCGGACTGATGACGCCGGACATCATCATCCTCGGGCCGACATCCACCGTCGCCGAGGCGCTCGCGATGATTCGCGATCCCGACTGGTTGGTCAGCATCGCGGCCCAGGTGTTCGTCTGTCGTCCCCCGTTTCGGGCGCCGACCGGCACCTACCTCGGCGTCGTCCACTTCCAGCGGTTGCTGCGCGAGCCGCCCGGCACCGAACTCGGCCTGTGCCTCGAACAGGAGCCGACGATCACCCCCGACATCCCCGATCGGGAAGTCGCGGAGAAGCTCGCCAGCTACAACATGCTCGCCGTCGGTGTCACCGACGACGCCGGTCACTTGCTCGGTGCCATCACCGTCGACGACGTGCTCGACCGCACCCTGCCGACCGGCTGGCGCCAACGCCGTCGCAGCAACTCGCCGACCATTGCCGTCGCCACCACGACGAACGAGCGATCGCGATGAGTCGGCACAACGACATCACCTCACCGCGCGAGGGACGCCGCTGGGCCCTGCACTACGACCCTGAGGCATTCGGTCAGTTCAGCGAAAGCATCGCCCGGACACTCGGAACGGCTCGATTTCTGGTGTGGCAGACAGCGATCGTCATCGTCTGGATTCTGCTCAACGTTGCGTTCGCGTTCCTGCGGTGGGACAAATACCCGTTCATCCTGCTCAACCTGGCCTTCTCGACCCAAGCGGCCTACGCGGCGCCGCTGATCCTGCTCGCCCAGAACCGGCAGGAACAGCGCGACCGGATCCAGACCGACAATGACCGTCGAGTCGCCGAACGCACTCAGGCGGACACCGAATTCCTCGCTCGCGAAATCTCCAGTGTGCGCGTCGCTCTCGGCGACACGGTGACATCCGATGAACTGCGCGACAGCCTCGACAAGCTCGCCAAGGCTGTCGAGCGGATGTCAGACCGCCTCGATCGCCTCGACGTCGACCATCTGGAGCTCGATCGCTCCGGCGACGTGCTGGACGAGCGCGGTCGTGACCGTTGAAAACTCGACCGGGTTGACCCACGGCGCGAGGTGATCGCCGTCGATCTCCAGCACGTGGGCGTTGATCGCCGCAGCGAGTTGACGCTGTTTGCGCGGCTTCACCAGCCGATCGGCGGTGGTGATCAACATCGCCGACGGAGTGCCGAGCGTGCTCGCCCACAACATCGAGTCATAGCGACCTAACGCCTGGCCGGCATGGACGAGGTGCACCGCGCTGTTGCGGCTGATCTCGCCGGCGAGCCACTCGACGTAGGGAGCGAGCGCATCCTGCTGACGCACCAACCGCTTGAGGCCGGTCCGCAACCACACCGGCGATGCCCATGACCGCATGACCGGACCGAGCATCCGAACGGTCTTCCACATCACCCGCTCTCTGAACGTCGCCCGCCACTCGAGCGCGGTGGCCTCGACGACGATGCCGGCCACCAGTTCGGGATGGCGCTTGTTGAGCAGCAGTGTGATCGGGCCGCCCATCGAATAGCCGACAGCGATCACCGACGTGATGCCGAGTTGACGGAGCAGGATCGCGGCGTCGTCGGCAGCGTCTTCCAACTCGAACGGTTCGGCGGGGCGCATGCTGCGACCATGGCCGCGATGGTCGACGGCGATGAACGAGACGTGGCGGGCCAGTTCCTCGTACGCCGTATAGAACTGCAGGTCGGCAGATGCCGTCCATCCGTGCAGCAACAACACGATCGGGGCGGCCGGATCCGAATGCTGGTGGTGGCGATAGAAGATCTCGCCGCGGCCATCGAGCACGGCTGTGTGTCCGGGTGGCAACCAGGGAAGTTTCACGCGGTCGAGGTTACCGAACAGTAACCAAGGACACTCGGTTGGTCGTCCGGCTCAGTCGTCGTCCGGCTCAGTCGTCGTCCGGCTCTGGCGCGGCCGGCCGGGAGATCCCGCTGAACTCGAACAACTGCACGCCCGAGGCACGGATGCCATCGAGCAGGTCGGCGGTCGGCAGGCGTACGTCGCCGAGGATCAAGACGCCCGGATCGCTCGCTCCGGCGTCGAGCAGCCAACGGGTGACCGTCGCCGCGACGACCGCCGCGGCGATACCGCTGCGCACCGCGACTCCGGCGATCAAGGTTTCTCGGGCCCCGTTGGCCAACGAGCCGCGGACGTCGACGCGGAGAGCTCCGATGCCACCTTCTTTGTGCGGTGGGCTGAGCATCGGGAGCTGAGCGGTGAAGCGGTCGCGGCGGGTCGCCGACATCCGCGCGCTCATCCGTCCCACGCCCGGGAACACTCGGTTGAGCAGCAGCGGGTCGGGCATCTCGGCGCGGTAGCAGTCATAGGAGTTGATCGGCTCGGGAAACCAGCACAGTTCGCGTCCGGCGCCGGCTGGACGGCGGATCCACTCGCCGTCGTGGAGGCCGATCGACGTTCCGCCGAGGGCCCGGTGGTGCTGGCGAGCACACGCAGGTCCGCCGGTGCCGTGCATCGCAACGTGGATCTCGTCGACTTCGTGCATCTGCCCGGCAAGCAGCCTGGCCAACAACCCGGACAGTCCCGGTGCCATCGCAGCACCGACCACCAGTGTGACGCCGTGCTGCACCGCAAGCGGATCCAGTTCGAGCAGATCGCGGACATCGTCGACGTCGTCGCTCATCGACACCACCGGCACCCCCGCGAGCAGGAATTTTGCCGCGGTCGGCGCTTGCGGCGCCGGGTGGGCGAGAACCACGATGTCGGCGTGGCTGGCTTCGGCCAGATCGATCCGGACACCTCCGACAGCTCGAGCGACCGAGTCAGCGACGTCGGCTCTCGTATCGAGCAGTGCAATCCGGGCGCCTGCCGATGCAAGCACCTCGGCGATCCGGGCGCCGACGACTCCGCAGCCGACGATCGCGACAATGGGTCCAGCCGGTCCACCGGCCATCATCGCCGACTTCGCTCCGGTGGTCACTTGGGGCGGGTGGACATCTCGCGCCATCCACCTTGCTGGGGCGGCACGCCGCCTTTGCCCCGCAGCCGCAGAACACCGGCGATGATGCTGGCGGCCCCCAAGGCGAGAGAGGCTCGGCGAAGCATTTTCACTGGACCTACCTTCTCACGTCGCAATGACGTCACATGGCGATGAATGCACGCCGCGATGACGACGCGTTGTTCGTGGGGCTACACAGAATCGAACTGTGGACCTCATCCTTATCAGGGATCGAAAAGGCCCTGGTCGGGGGGCTGTCAGCTCGTCTACCAGGGTGTTTGTGTCAACTCGTGTAAGTTGCAAGCAGCCCGTGTTGCACACCTGTTTGCACACCTCGCCCGTTCCCGCTGGCGAGCAGCCAACGATCAAGCGAGAGGACAGCGGTGTCACGTCGACGAAGCGTAGGCGAAGGGAGCGTCTATGAAGACGCCACACGCGGCCGTTGGCTCGGTTCGGTAACGCTGCCAAATGGCCAGCGGAAGCGAGTGGTGGGGAAGAATCGTACGGAGGCACGTCAGAAGCTCGATCGCCTGCGACGCTCGATTGGGCTCGGCGAAGCCCCGGTGGACGGCAACGC
>JBDSDH010000049.1:0-18974 GCA_039920665.1 Ilumatobacteraceae bacterium | reverse complement strand
CCCCCACCGGTGTCTGCGGGTAACTGATCAGCTTCGCGAGCGACAGCGGATGCTGTCCGAACACATCTCGGAAATGGCTGTCGGACAAACCGAGGCCCCGGGCCAGTGCCGCCATCACTGTGTCGGCAACCACGCTCATCCGAGTCAAGAACTCGTCGACGGCTCCGTGAAAGCCCGGCAGGATCGCGCGACCTGCTCTTGTCAATCGCGGCTTTCACGTCCTGCGGCAGCGCAAAGAACGCCGCAAGGGCACCGAAGTGCCGATCGAGAAAATCGTCGGGCACGCCATGGTCGACGAGCGAGAAGAATCCGATCTCGTGACAAAGAGAGGTCAACCGAGCGGCCAAGACATCCCAATCGGCGCCAGGTCTGGTCCAGTCGTCCAGCGAGACTTCCGGGATCGTCGTGAACGGAGACGTCGGGCTGGAAGTCACCATTCGGGGCCCCGCTCGGAGTTGGATGAAATGTCCCGAAACTCTGACGGCGCGGGACGGGAGTGACCCCACGCTCGCTCGCGATGGATCTCGGCGGCACGTTCATGGGATCGACTCGGCTCGTTCGCAGCGAGACATGCGACCCGGCCGAGCAGAGCCGACGATGCTTCGCTGCGATCGGTGTGGATCAATTGATGGTCGACGAGGGCGAGCAACTCGAGCTCGCCGGCACTCTCGAAAGCAGTGAAGCGGGTCGGAACGAAATCGAGCGACAGTTCGTTCCAACGCAGCGGTTCGGGTATCCCATAGCGAGACAATTCGAGTCGGCGCAGAGCCGAGTCGTCGTGAAAATTTCCTGTGCGACCAACGGATAGCAAGGCAACGATCGTCGACCGAACGGTTCGACACGATTCGAGCGCTCGGCTCCGTCACGTCATCAGCCGATAGCCGGCATCGGCAGTCACTGGGTGCTGTGGCCCAAGATCGCCAAACCGTTCGGCGCAGCCAATCCGGCGATGGTCCTGTTCGACGAATCGATCGAGCCGCCCCGAACTGGTCGGGTTCTCGTACTGGCTACAGTCACCGACGATGCCAGAAGGATTTGCTGGTCCGAACGACCAATGGCATCAGCACCAAGGGTTGTGCATGGTGAGTTGTGCATGGTGATCGGTTGGGGTCGATCGAAAACGGGCCGCTGAACCGGGTGTCTGCGCCGGGACGTACTTCGCCGGCGCAGATCTGTGGATGCTGAGCTTCCTCCGACGATCGTTGGATGCGATCCTGGATGCTTTTGGCCTCGACCATCGCGACGATCAATCACGCATCGGCCACCGAGACAACCGACGCACCGAAGTCAAGAACAATCGCGAGATCCGACAATGCCTCAAGCACTGCATCGCACGACGCGCTTGGCGCATACTCGACCACCCACTCAGGCGCCAAATCACCGCTTGACAAACATGCAAAGTCGGGGTTCGATACTTGTGCGTCGTCACGCTGGCGGTCAGGGCACAGGTGCTGGCTAGAGGGCCGCCGATGTACCCAAATCGTTCACAGTGCAACGATACACAACCCACCCCGAACGGGGTTGGAAGCGATGAGCCGAGTTTTCAACGAGAGCGAGGGCGGATCCAATGTTTCGCTTGCGGTTCACGACCGGGAGTTCGTAATGCCGTTGCCCATTGCCGAACGGCGTCGGTCGCGGCCGAGCAGCGAGCGGCTGCGGGAGCGTGAAACTGTCCTGAACGCCGTGCGCGATCTGGTTGACGGGACGTGGGGCAACGCAGGTAACGTGCTGATCGTCGAAGGCGCCCCAGGAGTCGGCAAGACGGCCGTTCTGAACAGGGCCTGTCGCCTCGCCGCCGAGGGTGCACTCGTCGTCAGTCGGGTGCGGTGCAGCCAGCCCGAGATGGCGCGTGCCTACGCCGTAGCCCGCAGGCTGCTCCCGCCCAGCACCGATTGCCGCGCAGCAGCGAGCCACGAGGATCAGCTGGTCGAGCGCGCCCTGAACGGCCAGGAGATCGCCGATGACCAACTCTCCTCAGTCTTCCACGGCTTCAACGCGATGCTGGCAGGTTTGGGGCCGGTCGTGATGGTGATCGACGATGCCCAGTGGGCGGATGCCGAATCCGCCGCTTGGCTGCAGTTCTTGGCACGCCGTCTGGATGACGCGAAGGTACGGATGATCATCGGCATGTTGCCGCAACGCTCGAACGCTCCGCTCAGTGCCGTGGACCGATTCAGCCTGGCTCCGATCGCTCGCGTGTTCGAGTTGCAGCCGCTGCACGAGTCCTCGACAGCCGAGGTCATCTCGGAACTCATCGGAGAAACATGCGGGCCCATCGGGGCCGACGTCGTGCATCGCCTGACGGGTGGAAACCCGTTCCTGTTGGCATCGCTGGTCGGAGCGATGGCACAGCGGGAATCCACCACCTCGGTGGCCGAGCTGAAGGACGTCGCCGCGCCGACGGTGATGCGCTGGATTCGGACGCGGCTGGCGTCGTTGCCTCAGGGGGCGCTCCACCTGATCGAGGCTGCTGCCGTTCTTGGTGTCGACGTGAACCTACGCGAAGCGGCCACCGTCGCGGGAATCGACCTGGTCGACGCCGGAGCTATTGCGGATGCAGTGGCCGACGTCGACGTGTTCCGACCTGGCCGGCCGCTGAACTTTTGCGTGCCGATGCTCCGCTCCAGCGTCTATCGGGAGATGTCGCCGACGCGGCGGTCAGCGCACCACCTGCGGGCGGCCCGGATGATCGTCGATGGCGGTGGCTCGCAATCCGAGGCGGCGAACCATCTGATGAAGACCGACCCGCAGGACGAGCAATGGATCGTGACGTTGTTGTCGCGCGCTGCTCGCGAGGCGCTGTGCGAGGGCCGCGGCGTCGGCACTGCGATGCGCTACCTCGAGCGGGCCAGGGTGGAGACGTCACCATCCATTGATTCGGCCGACTTCCGCCTTGCGCTGGCCGAGATCGAATCCCGGTCCGGACGGTCAGCAGCGTTGGAACATTTCCGCGTCGCCAATGAACTGCCGCACGATGCTGACGACATCGTAACGATGGGACTACGGCTGCTGAATATCTTCTATGGCAGCGCCAAGCACGCGCTCGACCTGATCGAGATGTTGACTGACCCCGCCACGCAGCGAGGGCTGGATCCGTATCTTTGCCTGCACGTCAATCTGGTCGACGCTGTAGTCCGGTCATCGGTGCCCGCTGCCGCGGCGCTTGCGCAGTTGCTGCCGCTGGTGCCGATCGAACACTCACGATCGCCCGTCGTGCGTGCAGCCGAGTTGCACAGCGTGATCGGCGCCTGCACCGACCCGCCATCCAGCGCCACCATCGAGCGGTTGGTCGACGCTGTGGACCGGCACCTCGATCCGTCCGATGATGGTGCGCTGGCCGATTTGACCATCACACAGGTCAACATCCAGGTACTCCAGATGCTGGTCCTGTCCGGTGACCACGCCAGGGCCGGGCCCTTGTTGCAAACCCTGCGATCGCATCTCCAGGCGATGGGTCGTGACGAACAGTGGATCAACGCATCGGCGGTGCTCGTCGATTGCCTGATGTCGCAGGGCCGGTTCAGTGCTGTGGATGAGTTGCTCGGCGAGATGCTGCGAGTCGACCTCGAGGACCATCCTGTTCGCCACGACCGCCTGGTCCTGGCCGCCGCCGAGTTGGCGGCTGTCCAGGGCAGGCCTGTCGTCGATATGTCGGTGTTGCGGGTGAGCTCGTTTCCGGCAGCTGTCGATCTGCCCGCCAGCCTGCACCTGGCCGAGGCGATGGGTCGGATGCATCTGAGAACGCACAACTGGACCGCTGCGCTCGGGCAGTTCGAGCGTGCCTCCCGGTTGGCCAATCAGGGCGACATCCGTCGTCCGTCGATCGCTCGCTCGCGGTCCGGCATGTGCGAAGCGTTGGTAGCGCTCGGCGACCGCAAGCAGGCGGTTTCTCTCGCAGCCGAGGACCTCGCCGTGGCGCGGCAATTCCGCGCGCGTCTTCCCGTCGCAGTGTCCCTGCGAACGGTGGCTTCCATGGTGGAGCCGGCGGATCGGGTCCCATTGCTGGAGGAGGCACTGGCCCTGCTCGCCGACACGTCGGCCGACCTCGAGCGGTGCCGAACGCTCCTCGACCTCGGCGTCGCCCATCGTCAGGCAGGAGGCATCATCGAGGCCAAGGACCACCTTCGGGCGGCTGCCGACCTCGCCGTCGAAATGGGTGCGTTGGGCCTGGCAGAAGTAGTCTGCAGCGAACTCCGCGCGTCCGGTGCCCGTCCACGGAGGCTGCGATTGTCGGGGAGCGAGGCGCTCACGCCGTCGGAGCATCGGGTTGCGCTGTTGGCCGCCCAGGGACACACGAACAGGGCCATCGCCGCTCAACTGTTCGTCAGCCTCAAAACGGTGGAGAGCCATCTTGCTCGGGCCTTCAAGAAACTCGGCATCAACTCGCGGGCGGAGCTGTCAAAGCTCCTCACGTCGTTGGCCGAACGACCGGCAAAGTCGGCGTGACCCATGCCGCGTGTCACGTGATCTCTGAGGGCGGTCGCGACCAGCCACCAGCGGCTCACCGGCACGGCGTTCCGCCGCCATTCAGTTTGACGTCGTGGAGCACCGCGTTGAATCCCAGTGCGTCGGCGGAGTTGCAGAATTCGTCCGGCTGCAATTCGTACTCCACCGCGAAGACCGGCTTGCCGACATCGACGAATATTGCGAATGCGTCGCACGTGCCGTACTCGAAACACTGCTCAACAAGCGCAAAATCCACCACCGGTTCCATCGCCGAGACGAACTCGGGATCGTCGCCGTTCTTAAGCCCGATCGCCATGCCCAACCGGTGAGCGCGGTCGGCGACTGCAGAGTTGAACGCAACACTGTCGGCCATCGACAGTGGGAAGCCTGTGTCTTGCGCGTACGTGTCGTCAAGGTCGGGCTCCACCGCGTCGAAACCCTTGTCGGCGCACATCTGTACTCGGTTCAGCACGATGCGCAGGACCTCGGGCGAGCGGATGTCGACATATCGCTCGTCAGGGTACCCATCGACCGGCTTGCCGAGGTCTTGCGCCGGGTATTCGAGTGCATCGGGACGGTAGTCCTCCCAGCCTCCCGTCTCGATGTAACAGATGGTCCGCAGATCGCTTCGGTGCAAGGTATCGATCGTGGACGCTGGGTTGGCAAAACCGTCGATGTCGTAGATGGTTGGGGCGAACGCACGGCGGCCATCAGCGGTACGTCGGTCTGTGCCCATCTGACCCGGGTCGTCGAGATCGAGGGCATCCGAGAGCAGCCACTGCCAGTGGGCTGTCAGCGGCGGCCGCCACCAAGACCCGCCGCGCGATGTCGTCGTTGGCGTGTTCGTGGGGGGCGTGGACTTGGCGGACGTGGAGGTCGCAAAGGTGCGCGCCGATGCCGAGTCGGTGGTTTGGTCGTCGGTATTGCACGAAGCCAGCGCAATCAGCGCAATCAGCCAACAACGGAGCGCGATTTGCATCGTCTCAGCTCGACCGAGCGGTTTTCATGAGCGCCACGGTACCCCTTCCGGGCGGCGGCACTCGGTTGGCGATACCCGCATATTTCCGGCCAGGACCCCAATGGGAACGGCTGACGGAGTTGGGAGGCAACACCGTCGGCGTGGCCGTGATGAACTGCGCCAGCGGCCCCGGCGAGCAACCGGACTTGGGGTACCTTCCCGTCTTGGAGGCTGCTCGTGCCTCCGGTGTCGAGGTGCTCGGTTACATCGACACCGACAACGGTCACCGCCCGCGCCCGATGGTGCTGGACGACATTTCCCGCTACCGCGAGTGGTATGGAATCACGGGGTACTTTCTTGACCGCGTCCATGTGCCGTGCGATGTGGTGCGTTCGTACTACGTCCCGCTCCGCGAGCATCTGAAGTCGCACGACGCCGGCACCATGATCGTGCTCAACCCCGGCGTCGCCGTTCCGAGGTGCTTTCTCGACGTCGCCGACGTTCTGGTGGACTTCGAGGGTTCCGCGCTGACATACGTCGCCTCGGATACACCTGAATGGCGCGCTGAGTATGATTCGGCGAGGTTCTGGCACATCGTCTACGACGTTGCGGGCCCAATGGTGGACGAGGTGCTGGCGGCTGCGGCCAGACAGCGCGCCGGATGGCTGTTTGTCACCGACCAGGCGCTGGACGGCGGGGGGCCGGGCCGATATCTGTACGACCGGATGCCGGATCCGGCGATCGTGAATCATCTCCGCAACGCTCCGCGCCTGTCGTGACCGCTCCCCCACTATGGTGGTGATGCGGGCGGGCAAGGAAACGGTGCTTGTATCGTTTTCCGGTCCAACTCGGAGGAGCGATCATGAGCTGCGTCACTCGACTTTTTGTCGGAGGACTCTTCCTACTGCCATCAGTTTTGCTGCAATTCACTCCGGTCAGCTCCGCCGAAACCGTCGGCGCGGCGACTGCGGCTGTCCCGGCGACGCGGTTGATGAACGCACGCGTCGCGAACCCGCCACCCGACGTACCGAATCCCGTAATGCTCGGCCCCGTCGCCTCGCTGACACCGGGCACATCTTGGCAGTGGCAGCTGACAGGCACGGTGGACGAAACTGTTCTGGACGGCGTCGTCAACCCGAACAAAATGTACGACATCGACATGTTCGCGGCCAGTGCATCGACTATTGGTCGGCTCCACGCGAAGGGCATTTACGTCGTGTGTTACCTGGAAACAGGTGGCTGGGAAAGCTACCGGCAGGACGCCGGCGCGTTCCCCATCGGCGTCTTGGGATCAACTGTTGGCGGTTACCCGCAGGAGCGTTACGTCGACATCCGCCAGCTGGACGTGCTGCTGCCGATCATCGCTGCTCGGCTCGATTCGGCCCGCAGCAAGGGGTGCGACGGGATCGAGCCCGATCTCGACGACAGCTACACATCACCCACCGGGTTCCCCCTGACGATGCAGCACCAACTGACATACAACCGGGCGGTCGCCGACTTGGCCCACGCTCGAAACTTGTCGATAGGTCTCAAGAACGGTGCCTCCGAGGGAGGAGTGTTCGAGGCCGCGAGCGCCCAGTTCACCGATTGGGCATTGAACGAGGAGTGCCACCAGTACGGAGAGTGCGGTGGCTACTCGACCTTCATCGAGATGAACAAGGCGGTGTTCCAAGTCGAGTACACCGGCTCCGGAACCACCGCCGCCGAGGTCTGCCCGGCGAACAATGCCGCCGGCTACGACGGCCTGCTGAAGCAATCCAGCCGGACGTTGGCGGCGCTGCCACGAATTTCTTGCCGTCTCGATTGACTGGCCGGCACTTTGGTTGTTCCTCCCCAGAACCGCGGGCGAGTCGCTGGCGCATGATCGGGTAGTCGTCACCCCGGGCGAGCGCCAACCGTTCAATGTCGTCGAGCGAGCCTCGAGAGAGCCTGGAGGTCATGATTCGAGTTGGGGGTCAGTTCGAGCAGCCTCCACGTCATTGCGGTTCGAGTCGACGGCCACGACGCCGATCCGAAGAAACGACGTTGCAACGATCGTGGATGCTCATTCCTACTTGGACCGCACGGTGATTTTGAGGTCCTGTGTCGCCGAACCGACCGTGTTGGTTGCTGTGACGGTGACAGAGTACGTCCCTATGGCGGTGGGCTTACCGGACAGCACGCCGGTCCCGGCGGCCGCAGCTGAGAAGGACACACCCGGCGGCAGTTGCCCCGTGACTGTCAGTGCGGGCGTTGGTGTGCCTTTGGAGCGAATCGTGAACGACGACATCTTGCCCACCACGAACGTCACTTCGTTGCGGGAGATGATCGTTGGCAGCGAATTGATCGTGAGCACGAAGTCCTGGGTAGTCGTGCCGGCCCAATTGGTGGCGGTCACCGACAGGGGGTAGACGCCAACCGAACTGGCCGTGGGTGTGCCGGCGAGGGTCGCCGTGCCGGTGGTGGTGGTCGTGAATGCCACGCCCGCTGGCAGGGCACCGGCCAAGCTCAGTGTCGCCGTGGGCGAGCCGCTGGTGGTGATGGTCATGCTGAATGGCGTCCCAGCTACAAGCGTGGTCGACACGGCACCGGTAATTTGCGGGAGTTGACCGACCCGCAACGTCGCCGCCACCGTCGTCGTTCCGGACTCGTTTGTCGCGCTGATCGTGATGGGATAGTCCCCGAGCGCCGCAACGGTCGCCATGCCGCTGATGGCTGCTCCGCCGGTGCCGTCGACCGTCACGTTGAGGCCAGCTGGCAGCGTGCCATGCACGGAGATGCTGGCTGCGGGCTGGGCCGCGGGGGTGCTGATGGTCAACTGGCCAGCGATATCGACCTGGAAGTCGGGCGACCCGCCGAGCGTGATCGCCGGTGCGATCGGCAACATGGCTACGGTCGTCGGGGTCGCAGGCACCCAGCCGGACAGCTCGCCTCCATAAGCCTCCAACCATTCAGTTCCCGACACAGTGGTTCCGACCGGAACGGTCAGCGGCACCTCGGCGGCGCCAGTATTGACGACCGTCACGACGTTGCCGGTCACCGACGCCTGGGCGAGCGGTATGGCAGCCATGCCGCTGGTGGCCCAGGCGTCCTGTCGGACCATGTCCAGCGACGCCTGGGTCTGGGTTTGATTCAGAAGGGGAGCATCTGTGCTGAACGCTGTCCGGTACGTCCCGAGAATCAGTTCGAGCAAGGGATACATAATGCGGTCGTTGGTCATGTTCGATGTGTGCGCGTAGTACGGACGAGGGTCGTTACTGAGGATGAAGCCCAGGTTGAACGCAGCGTCGGCGGGCACGATCTTGGTGAAGTAGTCATCCGCGATCATCGGCGTCCCGCACGTGGCGGTCGCCGGATTGTCTTCGCAATAACCGCTCCCACCATTGTCGCGAGAGGTGTAGAACCAGTTGTACTCGTCGACCTCGGCGGCCACTGTCGATGCGTTGTAGTACAGGATCGTCGGGTGCCGGGGCACGGTCATTGCGCTACCCACTCGGCGGGCGCTTGGCTCCCGGGAAGCGTCGGCCCCGATGGTGCCGATGCCCGCCTGGGTCAGGGCAGATGCGAAGTTGGGGTTGTCGTCTGGTTGCTGAGGAGTGTGGAAGAGGCCGGAATGCTCGCCGCTGAGGTACTCGGCGGAATCGAACGGGAGCCCGAGCGCGTTGCCCGTGGCGATGTTCGCCGTGATTTCGTTGTAGATGTCGGCCTGCGACAGATATTGCGTCTCGCCGGTTGCCGGGTCGGTGGTGCACTTCCACGGGACGACCGAGAAGTCCTGGATGCAACCCTGATAGATGTGCTCGAAGCCGTGGTTCAGCCAGCGGAACGACGCGCGATTGGCAACCAGCGAATCGGTCAGGGAATCACCGGCCTCGGCATAAGATCCGTTGAACGCAAGAGTCAGTTGGAAATTGTTGGCGGCCTGCCACTGCTTCGCGTAGGTCACGTCGTCCGGTGTCATTCGGGCGGTTGCTCCCTCTGCGACCGTGCCGGGCGGGCAGTCCTCGCTGGGTGTGCAGTTGAGGTTCGAATCCCACATGGCCAGCGACGCAAACGCATCGTCGACGTGAAAGGTCATCCGGTTGCGGTTGTTCCCGAGGTGCACGCCACGGGTCGCCCAGGAAATGATTCCGTGGGCCACCAGCTTGAACTGGAGCAGGTTGAAGTTCATCGCCGAGGTGACGATCATCTGCTCGACACCGCCAGCGGAATAGACGCCGATCAACGATGCCAGTTTCGTCGAGTAGGAAATCGGAGCGGAGACGAGAGTGGTGAAGCTGGCCCCGCTGGCGATGCCCGGCGTGCTCGTGGCGGTCAACGGCGTCGAAAGGTAGGTGTAGTTGCCCTGCGAGAGCGGCACCGGCCCGTTGAGGTACTGGAACCCGTTCGCCTGGCCGGCGGCTGTCACCGAAGCGGTCAGGCTCAGGCTCCCGGCGATCGACGGCGTCTGCATACCCACCAGAGTGGACGGATAATTGAACATGTCGACCTCACGCACGCCGAACTTGGCCTCGAAGGCGCGCAGCGTCGTCATCTCGTCCGCTGTGAGTCCGGTCAGTGAGTAACTTGGTGCGATCACCGCCTGGAAGAACGCGTGGTTGTCGTTAGCGAGATACGACGCCGTGATTTCCGGCCGACTTGGTAGGGCGACGGGCACTGCCGTGAACGGAACCCCTTCTGCCGTCAGCTGATCGGCCATGCCGTCGACCCACGGAGAATCGTCGTCCAGCACCAGGACGCGCAGGTCGATCGTGGGTAAATCGACCGCCGCCGCCGGCGTGACGTAGCCGACGAACGACAGTTGGGCGACAACCGACGCCAGCACGAGTAGCACACGTCGGTGCCTCCGAGCCATCGCGGGAGAGACCGAAATCGGGGCACGCAACATGCGGGGTTCCATTCTTTCGCCAAAGTTCAACGCCCGTAGCGCCGATGTCCTGCGATGGTAAGCACCGAAAAACTGCTGTGCCTACCATGCAAATACCGAGCCGCAAGTGGCGACACCCTGAGGTTCCGCATCGATACAGTCCGCACGCTGCACCAACGCGTCGTCACGCCCGGACCAACAACCCGACGAAAGTGTCGAGATCATTTGATTTTCCGAGACACTGCGCCGCACAGCTTCAAATCCTGTCCGTATTTTCCAGGGTCGGTCCAGAAATCATCAGCGCCGGCGCTCCGGCCCTCAGGGTGTTGCAGCCAAAGATGAAGGGATGCGCAATGGGTTGAGTTTCCGTACTGTTCGAGCCAAATTCCGGTCGGACAAGGATCGCACGCACCTTGGATGGGACACCAGTGAGCGAAACCAAACTCAACAAACGTGTGCCCGCAACGGCTCCGGTGGTTCTGGCCGATGCCTGTCGTCCAACCGAGAGTGGTCGAGTCATCGTGGTCAGCCTGATCACCGAAGGCACCTATCCGTTCCATGACGGAGGCGTCAGCGTCTGGTGCGACCAGCTCCTGCGCGGCATGTCGACCTACGAGTTCCAGGTCGATGCGATCACCGCCACGGCCAGCGAGGGGTCGTCATGGGACCTCCCTGCGAACGTGTCCGCGGTACGCACGATTCCGCTCTGGGGGCCAACGGGTACACACCGACCGCTGAGCCAGCTGAAGCCGGAGGTGCGCGACGCTTTGCGCTGGTTGTTGCACGACATTACTTCTCCCACCGACGTCATCGACTTCCAGATCAGCCTGCAGAGGCTTCTGCCGTATGCGCAACAGGGCACCTTGCGGGCATCGCTACTCAGCAAGGAAGCTGTCGGCCTGACGTTGGACGCCCTCACGCCGCATGCGCCGACTGGCCGACGGGTGGATACGCTCGCCACCAGACCCACTGTCGCCGACGCCATCGCGTGTCTGCGCACGCTGGAGCACCTGTTGCGCCCGTTGTGCGTACCTCCTCCCATGGTCGATCTGTGCCACGCTTCGTCCAACGGCATCGGCGTGCTGCTGGCGATGACTGCGAAATGGATCAACAGCACGCCTTTCCTGCTGACCGAGCACGGCCTGTACCTACGCGAACGGTACATTGCGAACAGCCCGGCTGCGATTCCGCACCACCAGCGAGCGTTCCTGCTTGGCTTCTACAAGCAGCTCACCGCTGCGGCCTACCAGATGGCTGACGTCATCGCTCCCGGCAGCGAGTACAACCGCTATTGGGAACAAGCCAACGGCGCCGACCCGGCCAAGATCCGGCCGATCTACAACGGCATCGACGCCCCCAACTTCTCGGTGCCGTCTGGTGAGCCCGACGTGCCAACGCTCGCGTGGGTCGGTCGGATCGATCCGCTCAAGGACGTGTTCACGATGCTGCGCGCATTCGCGATCGTCAGGGCAGCGCTGCCGGATGCCAGGTTGCGGCTGTTCGGTGGAACTCCGAAAGGAAATGACCAGTACCTGCGGGCCTGCCTGGACCTGCGCAAGCATCTCGGGCTGGAAGACAGCGCCGTGTTCGAAGGCCGGATCCCGTCGATCACCGACGGATACCACGCTGGCCACGTCGTGGTGTCGACCAGTATCTCGGAGGGGTTTCCCTATTCGATCCTGGAGGCGATGGCGTCCGGCCGGCCGATGGTGGCGACCGATGTGGGTGGCGTCAGCGAGGCGATCGGCGATGTCGGCATCATGACCCAGCCGCGCAATCACCGTGCCATCGCCGCAGCGTGTCTGCAGCTGCTGAGCGACCCGGCTCGTCGCGCCGACCTGGCGATGCGCGGACGGAAGCGGGTGCTTGATTTGTTCACCCTCGGCGTCTGCCTGGCCCGCTACAGCGAGATCTACACGGCGCTCACCACCAGGTGCGAGGACGAAGCTGCAGTGGTGGACGGCGGCGGAGTGCCGATCAGTACCTCTCGCCATCTGCCGGACGGTCTCGTCGGCGCAATCCGAGCCGAAGCGACAGCGTGGCAGCGATGAGCTCCATCCTCGCTGGCAAGATGATGGATCCGGAGCCCAACGAGCCAACCGTGCACGATTGGGTTCAGCGGATCCGGTCGAGCTCGAACACGACGACTGCACAGTCCGACCCGGTGGTCGCGACCATCTGCGCGGCAGCGGTCGACTCCCTGGAGATCGCTGCGAGCCTCGAGGCCAGCGGCATGAGTCGTCAGGTGGTCAGCGAACAGTACGGCCAGCCCGATGTCTTCGCCCTCGCGCATGAGCTGTGGGCCAGAGTTCCTTTCAGGGCCGTAACGGTGGAACAACCGATGATTTGGCGTCAGGGCAACATCAGTGACCTCGGCCGCGGCGCGCTGTACGCCGTTCCGGCACTGCTACTGGTGGCGCTGACGCGGGCGTTGAATGTCGAATTCTCGTGGTGGACTCTTCCGCTCTCGGTCACCTGGGGATGGGCGGCTGGTCAAGTGACGGCATACGCCGGATACACACTTCGGGCCCGCACAGACGGCATCGGCGAGCGACTTGCTGTGGGGTGGATGCTGATGGCGACGATCTTGACCACCGCCGTGATCGCGTCAGGAATTCTGACAATCGTCGGCGGTGGGTGGGGGTCCTTCCTGGCCGCAACCGGGGTCACCACCTACATGGTGTCCAGCGCGATCCTGCTGATGCGTGACGCCGAAGTGCTGGCGGCCGGGTTGTTGGGGCCTGGCGCCGTCTCGTCCGTGGTGATCCTCGCTTTCGGAACGGGTCCGTTCTGGTCGCCGGTCGCAGTCGTCTGCATCGCGGTCTCGACAGTCACGACCTTCGCAGCGGCAGCGGCACAGCTGAGGGTGTCACCGGTCCGATCGCTGATTCTGGCACCGGGCGACGTCAGGATGGGTTCCCAACATTTCGCGCATGGACTGCTGTGTGGTGCAGCGCTCACGACGGTGGCGATCCTGGGCAGCGAGGTGTTTAGGAATTCGGACGCCCCGACCTTGAACGCATTGCCGCTGTTGGTCACCCTGGGCGTGATGGAGTGGCAGCTGCGCAGCTTCAGAGCGGGGGTCGAGCGGCTGACGATGTCGATACGGTCGATCGACGACTTCTCGCCGATGGCCGCCGGGCTGTTCCGCCGAGCGCTTCTACGTTATGTGGCCGCCATCGTCCTCGCGTCGATCGCTGTGTCGGTCCTGATTCGGATGCACGATGAATCACCTCCCTACCTGCTGTTGGTCGCCCAGATCTTGCTCGGCGTCGCGTTCTACGTCGATCTGACCCTCGTCTCCCTATCCCGGTTGGACCTGGTTTTACGCAGCTGGGCGGCCGGCGTGGCCACTGGAGGCACGCTGTCGATATCGCTGACGTTCACGACCTCTTTCAACGCCGATGCCGTGATCTGGAGCGGTGCAGTGGTCGCCATCGCAACCACCCTCGCAGTGCTGCTCGCCCTGTCACACAACGTGATCACCGACGCGATGAGTCACTGATGCTTGCCATTGATCTCCCGATCTCCTCGTGGTTCCACTCGAGAGGAATTTGCTGATGCAGACGATCGCCGTGACCGGCTCCGAAGGTTTCATCGCCTCCCACCTCGTCGAACGGTTGGTTCTCGAGGGCTACCGGGTCCGGGCAATGGTGCAGTACAACTCGTTCTCGTCACTCGGTTGGCTGGAGACGATCAGTTCCGACGTCATGGCCGACGTCGAGGTCGTGCTCGGCGACGTGCGTGATCATCGAAGCGTGGTAGACCTCACCCGGCGCGCCGACACGATCTGTCATCTCGCCGCGCTGATCGCAATCCCGTACTCGTACCAGGCCCCCGGCTCCTACCTTGCGACCAACGCCGGGGGCACACTGAACGTGTTGGAGGCCGCTCGCGAACACGGCACCTCCCGTCTCATCCACACGTCCACCAGCGAGGTGTATGGCACTGCTGTGACCGTACCGATCAGCGAGGACCACCGGCTGCAGGCCCAGTCCCCGTACTCGGCCTCCAAGATCGCTGCGGACAAGTTGGCTGAGAGCTACCACCTCAGCTTCGAGCTGCCGGTTACCACGATTCGGCCGTTCAACACCTACGGTCCACGACAATCCGCTCGGGCGGTCATCCCGACGACCATCGCCCAGATCGCCGCCGGCCGCCGCCAGATCATGCTCGGCGCCCAAGACCCCACCCGCGACTTCAACTTCGTCGCCGATACGGTCAGCGCGTATCTGGCGTTGGTCGAGGCCGACGACGCCGTGGTCGGCTGCACCTTCAACGCTGGATCCGGCGTCGAAATCTCAGTCGGCGACACAGTGCGACTGATCGCCGAGGTGATGGATCGCGAGGTCGAGGTTGTCATCGACCCAGCCCGTGTCCGCCCCGCCGGCTCCGAGGTGATGCGACTTGTCTGCGACAGCTCTGCGCTCCAGGCGCTGACATCGTGGAAACCCGAACACACCCTTGAGGAGGGCCTGCGCCGCACCGCCGAGTGGTTCTGCGACCCGTCCAACCTCTCCCGGTACAAAGTCGATCAGTACAACGTCTGACCAGGCCGACTCCCCGCTCGAACCACTACCCGCTAGCCCAACCATATTCCAGGAGATTTCGATGACCGACTTGAGAGATGCCATCCAACGACCGAGGTTCGAGTCGGTCATCACCACCCGTCCCCGGATGGCCAGGGAAGTAGTGATTTTGGCCGGAGGCAAGGGCGTGCGGCTGCGGCCGTACACCACACTGATCCCCAAGCCGTTGGTCCCCATCGGCGATTACTCGATCCTCGAGATCGTGCTCCGTCAGCTCGCCTCGCGAGGATTCACCAAGGCGACCCTGGCGATCGGCCACCTGGGCCAATTGATCCGGGCTTACGTTGGTGACGGCTCACAGTGGGGGATCGAGGTCGAGTATCTGCACGAGGAGTCACCGCTGGGCACCATCGGCCCGGTCATCGGTGCGCTTGCTGACTGCCCCGAGCACTTCCTGATCATGAACGGCGACATCCTCACCGACATCGACTACGGCCATCTTCTCGACACCCACATCCAGTCGAGGGCACCGTTGACGGTTGCCACGTACGAGCGTGAACACAAGGTCGACTTCGGTGTGCTCGACATCACCGGTTGCCACGTCACCAGGTTCCGGGAGAAGCCGACCTACACCTACTCGGTCAGTATGGGCGTTTACGCAGTTGCTGCGAGAACCTTGCGCAAGTACATGGCGGGCCTGCCGTTCGGATTCGACGACCTGATCCTCGACCTGCTGTCCTGCGGCGAGGAGCCGGCCAGCTATCCGTTCTCGGGATTTTGGCTCGACATCGGGCGGCCCGACGATTACGACCGCGCCAACGCCGAGTTTCCATCGCTGAAGACGATCCTGCTGCCGGGGAACTGATGACTCGGCATGTCCTCGTCCTGGGTGCGGGAGGTTTCATCGGGCGAGCCGTCAGCTGCGCTCTGCTGGATGCCCCGCAGACCAGTGTCTTGACCGCCCACTTCCGCCAACCGCCCCCGCGCAGGATGCTTTCGCAGACGGGATCCGGTTGGCATGCGCTGGATCTGGCGCAGGCAAGCGTCGCCGATGTGGGAGCGATGATCGACAAACTCGTTCCCGATGTCATTGTCAATTGCGTCGGTGTCACATCGGGTTCGACGCCGCAGATGCGCGTTGCCAACATCGACGTCGTCCGCACGCTTACTGCTGCGCTCGAGATGCGACCTGGCATCCACCTCATTCACCTCGGGTCGGCGGCCGAGTACGGCTCATGTGTTCGCGGCCGACCCATCGGCGTCAACGCCGTCGCAAGTCCGGTCAGCGACTACGGGCTGACAAAGTTGGCCGGCACGCTCCACATCGTGGCGGCAGCCGAGACCGGTCATCTCGTCGCCACCGTGTTGCGAGTGTTCAATCCGCTCGGTCGAGAGTCCAACGCGGCCAGCCTCGCCGGGCGAGCGGCGCGTGAGATCGACGCTGCCATGCGTCGCGGCGACGACGTGGTCCGGCTGGGTAACCTCGGCACATGGCGCGACTACGTCGACGTACGCGACGTTGCCTCGGCAGTGATGGCTGCAGTCTCCACTCCGCCGCGCCGATCGACCGTCTTGAACGTCGGCCGCGGTGAGGCTGTGTTGAGCCGCGACCTCGTCACGTCGCTGGCCTCCGTCGCAGGTTACGGCGGCACCATCGTCGAGTCCGATCCAGGCTCGGTGCGTTCGGCCGCAGTGTCGTGGCAGTGCGCCGACATCAGCACCACCAAGGACCAGATCGGTTGGCTTCCGCAGTGGCTCACCGAGGATTCGTTGCGCTACGTCTGGTCCGGCATTCGTCACGGCGTTCACACGTGAACGCTGCTCTCCGGAGGTTTTTGACATGAGATCTGCCCGGTTCCACGTTCGGCGCTCGACTCGGATGCTCGTCGTAGTCGTTCTTGCCGTGACCTTCGGCGCAGCAGGCACGGTCGTCCACGCCGCGGTCGACCGGCCAAATTCATCGTTGAGATCACCGGCGTCGACGTCACCAGCGCCGCTGGATACTCCCGTTCCGACCGCCATCGCTCAACGAATCGCCGTACCGTCCTACATCAACCCGACGGTCGATCCCGAGGCGTGGCTGCGCCTCAGCAGTTCGATCCCCGGCTCGGTCGGGCTCGCGGTCGTCAACGTGATCAACGGCCCCGACTACGTGCAACTCGACGAGTGGGCCTCGGCCATCCAAAGCGTGAGCGCCAACGGCACTCGCGTGATCGGATACGTCGACACCGGATATCTCGGCACGACGGGCCAGCGCACCAGGCTCGGCTCCACCAACCCCGTCGATTGGATCAGCCAGATCCAACACGACATCGCCTTGTGGTACCGCTTCTACGGCCCGGGCCTCACCGGCATCTTCTTCGACCAGACCCAGAACGCCTGCGGGCCCACCGAGGGCTCCAACTCGTGGGCGGATCTCTACACGTATCTCGGTAACGAGGTCAAGCGGACACACGCCGGTGCCGTCACTGTGCTGAATCCCGGCATCGGCGTGCCGCAGTGTTACGAAACCGCTGGCGACGTGATCGTCACGTTCGAGGGCAGCGCCGCCTCCTATCTCGGGGTGCCCGGCGCGACCCTGCCGTTTACCCCGCTGTCTTGGGACCCAGTGGATCCGAACAAGCTGTGGCACATCGTGTACGACGCCCCGGATGCTGCGACGATGGCCGCCGTCGTCAACCTCAGCAAGACCCGCTCCGCCGGTTGGGTCTACGTCACCGATGACGTGATGGCAAACCCATACGACACACTGCCGCCCGCTGACTACTGGGCCGCCGAGCAGGCTGTTGCCACCGTCGCTCCAGGACCGATCGTCCCACCGAGTCGGCCAGACGCATTGGACACGGTGGAGGTAACCGGAGTCGACGTCACGCTCGACTGGGTCGCATCGAAACCGGGCACGGCTCCAGTGGTCGCCTACGACATCTACCGCGACGGTGTGCTGATCGGCTCTGCGCCGGGCGACACCGTCACCTACACCGCCATCGATCTGACACCGCTGACCACGTACACCTTCCAGGTCGTCGCACGCGACGCGTTCGGGGCTACCGGTCCGCCTGCTCGTGCGCTCGTGGTCGAGACCGACGAGACGTACGGCGATCCCCGTCGAGCGCCTGTCGGGGTCACTGCGACCGAGATCACTCCGACCAGCGCCAGGCTGTCGTGGGCCACAGTGAGCGAGGACACAAGTCAGAGGCGACCCGCGAACGCCGACTACGTGGTCCTGAAGAATGGCGTGGAGGTGCTGAGGCTGCCGGGCGACACCGCCACCGTGATCATCGGCGGCTTGGCGCCGAACGCGTCGTACACGTTCTCGGTGTACGGAATCGATGCGTCCGGCGATCCGACGCAAAGCTCCACAGCTGTGCTGGTCACCACCGCAGCACTGCCCGATGGCCAGACGATCGTGAACACCTCGGTCGTCGAGTCACCGGACCAGATCAGCTTCTCCGCCGACTTCTTGGTTCCGTTCGCATTCCGCCGGGTCTTCATCGCCACCGGCGACCCCGCGCTACCCTGCTGGTCCACCGGCAGCATTCCCCAGATCTGTGCGGACTACCTGCTGGAGAACGAGCGATTACTGCGCTACACGGGCAGCGGGGGTGAATGGGACTGGGCCGTGGTCCGAGATGCTTCGCGCATCGCCACCGGAACCACGTCGACGTGGATCATTAGACGGACCGACATCGGGTCACCGATGACCTCCGTGGCCGTGTTCAATGCCAACGGTTACGCACCCAACACCTACTGCGGCATCGGCTTTTTGTGTACCAGCACCGGCCCGCCCCTTCCGTACGATTAACCGATACAAACTCGCAAATCCTGAACGTGCAGTCGTGGTCACGACGGCAACGGGCGATGACCTTCGGCGGTCGTGCTCACCGGCGGAGGGTTGATGCGAACGGATATCAACCGTGACGTTGTGTAGATGAGCCGGTCGACGATTCCGAGCCGATCGAGCGCGAGCTCGTTCCGATCAGCTGAGGGCGCGCCAGGGTCCTGCGACAAGGTCGGGTGCGGCTTCAGCAGCCCGGCCGAATCGGCGAGAACTCGTCGACGGTCGACGCTTGCGCCGATGAGGTGGCGGAGCAACGGACTGTGACAGGCTCCAGCGCGTGACCGAGGTGGTGGAAGCAGCAGAAGGCCTCGATCGACCAGCACTCCAGCGTCGAACGTTGAACTCGTTGCGACTGGC
>JBDSDH010000048.1:0-3543 GCA_039920665.1 Ilumatobacteraceae bacterium | reverse complement strand
GGCGACACCACCACTGTCGCCGCCACCATTGACGCAAACGACAACGACGACGAATCGTCCGACACTGGACTGATCATCGGAATCGTCGCCGTCGCCGTGGTCGGCGTCGCGGCTGGAATTGCGGTTGCGTTCAATCGCCGCAAGCGAAACCGCTGACGTCAAGCGAACGATGACGTGCAGCCTGCGTCTCAGGGGTTATCAGCCGAAAAGCGGTGGTCCCCCGAGCGCGCCTTCAGGAACATATCGGTCGGTGAGCCGCTGTTGCGATCGGTGATGTTGTCAGGTGAGTATTCCGCGTACAGGCGGCGAATTCGCGATCGATGAGTCGAAGTGATTCCGTGAAATTCGCCCCGCGCTCGTCGGGCGCCACATCACGGCCGGCCGATCGACCTCAGGACATGTCGCGTCGATAGAGCAGAACCGTCCCGACGGTCAGTGCCGCAGCGGCGTAGCCACCGAACAGGAACGCATCCTGCACCCGGCTCAGCTCGGCGGCGATCATTTCGGGAGTGTTGGTTCCGGTCCCGGTGCCGAGCAGACCGTTTGCGGCGCTGAACGGCAAGAACCGGTGGACATTCGGCGGGACGAGGGCTCTGATGAGGATCTCCAGGACGAACACCCAGACGAGCAGGAACGAGACCGCCGCTGCGCTGTGGCGCACGATCATCCCGATCCCGAGACCCAGAAGCGGTGCGAGTGTGGCGACGAAGAGCCCCCACAGAGCTTTCGTGGTCATGTCGGACGTGTCACCTCTTTCGAGGCCGCCGAGTACGGCCCCACTGAGGCCACCGAACATCCCGAGCGCCCCCATGGCGAGGCCGAAGCCTGCTGCGATGGCCGACTTGGCGGCAACGGTCACCCATCTCGCGGGCTGCGCGGTCATGGCCGTCGCCATCGTGCCGTGCTGCACCTCCGACGTGAACATCAAGATGCCGGCGATGGCGGCCAGCACGATGGTGAGCCACGTTGAGAAGAGGAATGTCTCGCCGATGTTGTACGGCTTGTTCGTGTCCGGGTCGATCTTGACGACCACGGCGAGGATGAACGACAGGAGCACACCGATGATCGGTGTCAGCGTGAGGATCGTGACGTTCGAACGCAGCGTCGTGAGCTTGATCCACTCGCTGCGCAGGGCGGTGGGGATCGATGCGACCTCGTCACGTCGGGCACGTTCGCGGACTGATCGGTCCGGCAACGGGAGCAAGTCGGGTGTTGCTGATGACGCGATGGATGGCGTGGTGATGGTGATGGTGATGGGTTTCTGGAGTCGTTGTTGCGGGTTGGGGTGGGGGCTCATGCTGATGCGTACTCGGCGGTGGCGCCGGTCATGTCGAGCAGGATCTCCTCGAGCGAGCGTGAGGTCTCGCTGATTTCGACCAGATGGATGCGATGGTCGAACGCGATCTGCGACACCGTGGCGGTGGTGGTGCCCCGGATCGAGAGTCGCTGGTCGATCACGTCGATCGCTTCAATCTCGAGGTCGCGACGGTCAAGCAGTTCGGCGAGCTCGGCGGCCTGGGGTGTGCGGACCACCACGGTCGAGTAGCCGCGGGCGAGGGTGTTGGCGACTGGCTCGGCGGCCAGCAACCGTCCGCCGCCGACCACGACGAGGTCGTCGGCGAACATCTCGAGCTCACCGATCAGATGACTCGACACGAACACGGTGCCGCCGGCTCTCGCGAAGGCTGTGAGCGAGTTGCGCAGCCAGCGGATGCCGTCGGGGTCGAGGCCGTTGGACGGCTCGTCGAGCAACAGCACCTCGGGTTCGCCGAGCAGTGCCCCGGCGAGCGCCAAACGTTGGCGCATCCCCAACGAGAAGCTGCCGGCTCGCTGGTCGGACGCGTTCTCGAGCCCGACCTCGGCGAGTACCTCGTCGACTCGCTGAATTGGTATGGCGCTGAGTGCTGCGGTCGCTCGCAGATGGTTGCGGGCGGTGCGGCCCGGGTGCATGCACCGCGCGTCGAGCACGGCACCGACGACCTGCGCTGGTCGTAGGAGCCGGGTGTAGTCGATGCCCCGATACTGGACGCCGCCGCGGTCGGGTCGGGTGAGCCCGACCATCATCCGCATCGTGGTGGACTTGCCGGCGCCGTTCGGACCGACGAAGCCGGTGACACGGCCGGCGGCCACGATGAAGGACATGTCGTCCACGGCGACCCGGTCGCCGTAGTGCTTCGTGAGGGATGAGACGGTGATCATGGTTCCCATGATGACGAGGAGGGATCGTTGACACATCGGCTGACCGGCCAAAGTGGAGTTGGCCTTTCGGCCAACACGTCGCCCGAACGTTGCGCCGCGTCCAGCTGCGGCGAGCTGCTGGCTCACTGTTCCTGATACCTACTCGGGCGGGACTTGAGTCCGTCCGGTCTCGTACGCCCACATCGCGATCTCGACGCGGTTACGAGCGGCGAGCTTGTTCATGAGACTGGCGAGGTGGGCCTTGACGGTGCTCAGGCTGATGTGAAGCTCTTTGGCGATCTCTGCATTTGTTCGACCTCGCGCGACTGTTGTCAGTACTTCTTCCTCTCGGGCCGTGAGCGGCTCGATCGGCTGTGGAGGCGCCGTCGTAGTCGGTGTTCGGGCAAAGGTGGCGAGCAGACGGGCGGTGATGCTGGGGGCGATCAGTGCGTCGCCCTCGGCAGCAGCGTGAATTGCCTGCACGAGAAGTTCCTTCCCGGAGTCTTTGAGCAGGAAGCCTCTCGCTCCGGCCTTGAGGGCGTCGTGGACGTATCCGTCAAGGTCGTAGGTGGTGATGATGATGATCGCGAGGGGGTCATCGACGTCGCGACCTGCCAGCTGTCTGGTGGCTTCGATACCGTCCATGATTGGCATTCGGATGTCGAACAGACACACGTCAGGGCGCAGCATGCGAGCGAGGTGGACGGCGTCGCGGCCGTTGTCGGCTTCTGCGACGACATCGATGTCGGGCTGGCTGCTGAGGATCATCTTGAGCCCGCCGCGGATGATGTCCTGGTCGTCGGCGATGAGAACCCGGATCGTCACGTGGGCACGCCGGCCCGAGGAAGTGTTGCTTCGATGATCCAACCGCGGTCTGGTGCTGGGCCGGCCTGGAACGTGCCACCGAGCAGTGAAGCCCGTTCGGTCATGCCGATGAGGCCGTAACCCGAGCCATTGTGCGTGCCAGGGTCGCCGTCGTCGGTTACCGTCAGGTGCACGTCGCTGGCGCCCCCAACGACGCGAACCGCGACGCAGGTTGCACGGCGGGCATGGCGGCGAGCGTTCGTGACTGCCTCTTGGGTCAGGCGAAACAGGCCAGCCTCGAGTGATGGGCTGAGGTCATTCAGATCGCCAGACAGCTCGACATCAACGCGAGGCCCGGTTCCGGCTCCGGGGGTCTGACCGATGCGAGCAATGTCCTCGATACCACGGTGAGGAACCAGTTCGGGTCGCTCGCCGTCGCGAAGGACGCCCACCATCTTGCGCATCTCGGCCAACGTCAGTGACGCTGCTTCCTCGATCACTGCCAAGGCTTCCGCCGCAGCCTGTGGATCGCTCGCGAGGACTTCCTGGCCACCCTGAGCC
>JBDSDH010000047.1:0-8047 GCA_039920665.1 Ilumatobacteraceae bacterium | reverse complement strand
CGACGGCCCGGTGATGGTGGTCGCTTTGATCATCGAGCCGACACCGAAGTTGTTGAGGTTGGCGGGACTGGTCGCCCCGATGACACTGCTGTCGAACGCATTCGGGATCGCTGGATCGGCCCCGATGATGAGTTGATCGCCGGTGAGTCCCAACTCTCCCTCGAAGCTCGCAATCGCGATGGTGACCGGACGATTGCCGGTGTAGCCGCCGAGCGGGATGGTTGCTGTGTATGGCTTCGCGTTGATCAAGGCTCCCGGTGCGGTGATGGAGAGCAACCGGACGGGGTCAGTGGGGTTGTGGGTGACGACGACGAGTGACCAACCGCCGAACGACCCAACGGCCTCGGCAGCCTGGATGTCGGCGACCTGATAGGCGCCCGCCCCTGTGAAGAACGCAGTGACATCGGCATGTGCCGAATAGATCGACGCATCGTCGGCGCGCTCACTCACATCGGCCGGCAGGGCGACGACGTCGTGGGAGACCCCGTCGGGTCCGGTCAGGCGGATCTGGCCTTTCTTGGTGGCATCGACGGCGTTCGCTCCACCTGGTTGAGAGGTGTCGCCACCCCAGGTCAGATAGGCCCTCGTGACGGTGACATCGGGAGACGAGCCGAGGTTCAGCGTGGCGGTGCTCGCGTTGAACGTGGCGTGCGGATCCGAGTCGGGGATCGTCGGAGAATCGACGTAGATCATGTCCTGGAACTGGCGGTTGTTGTGGGTGCCGTCAGCTGTCCCAGACCGGGCAGCGACGCAGGTGTCGAGCCCCGGACGCTGGGCCGTGTCGTCGCATGTCATGTTGCTGTTGCCGACGATCAACACGCTGCCGTTGTCATAACCGGTGAACAGACTGTTCGGAATCGAGGTGAACGGAACGCTCAGCGCGCTCGCTGCCGGAACCGGCTTCTCGCCGTTGGCCGCGATGGTGATGGCGATGGCGAGCGGAGAGCTCTCCTCTGGGATGGTCGAGGCGATCGAGAGTTTGATCTTCGCCGAGTCCTGCTGCTGATCTGCAAGGGCAGGCAATCGACAGGTCACGGTGGTGACATTTGTGACGAGACAGTTCCATGACGGGTCGTCAACCCCGTTGTATGTCACGCCCTCAGGAAGTGACAGCGACACCTCTACCTTGTCCGCTGGGCCTGCGGCACGAACCGCATCGATCGAGGGACCACCGATCGGGGCAGTCCCGTTGGACGCGTTGATCTGTATCAGCGCCTGACCTCCGCTGAATCCGGGACCAACGACCACCGCGCCGACCTGTGGGTCGGGCGGAAGTGGCGGCGCGATGGTGGTCGTCGTGGTGGATGGCGATGTCGTCGTCGCTGCAGTCGGGGGCGTGGTGGCCGTCGTCGGCTGGGTCGCAGGGATCGTCGGGGTTGTCGGCTGCACCGTTGGATACGTGGGCTCGACACCGGAAGTCGTGGGCGTGGGGGTGGTCGGCGTGACCGGACGGGCCGTCGTTGGGGTGGTACGAGGAGTGGTGACGGGCGTGTAGGGGGTGTAGGGGGTGTAGGGGGTGTACGGGGTGTACGGGGTGTACGGGGTGTACGGGGTGTACGGGGTGTAGGGCTGATTCGCATCGATCGGCGGCAGGAGGAAGATGTCGGACGAATCGGGGGTGTATGTGTCGACCGTTGGATCGAAAATGGTTCCGGCGTCGGCGAAGTCGGTGAACTCCGTAGCCGCGTCGTCGGTCGGGTCGGTCGGGTCGGTCACGGCCGTTTCGCCCGTCGTGGTGCTGGACGCGCTGCCGGTGGATGTGATGGACGACGTCGGCGGCGCGATCGACCAGTCGGTCGCGCCCTGGGAGGAATCGATCACCAGCGAGTCGTCAGCGGCGACGAGTTGGCTCGAGTCGTCGTTGCCGGCAACGACGATCGTCGCGAGCACGAGTGCAGCGACCATCGAGGCGGCGATCGCACCGACCATCGTTCGTTGCGATCGCGGCATCCTCTTGACGGCCCCGATCAGGCCTTTGCCGGCACCGAGGCCGGCGAGGTACTTGGCTGCCGGAACGCCAACGATCAATGGAATCAACACGACTCGGAGTCGGCTGTTGGCGTCGGAAACCTCGGCCAAGAGGGGCGGACACGACACGCACGTCGCGAGGTGATCGTCGATCCTGCCGCGCTCGCGCGCCGGCAGACTGTCGCGAACATACGCGCCGAGATTGGCGACGCAGGACTGGCAGGCGTCGGCCATCGGTCGCTGGAGGTGCGACTGCAGATACGCCTCGCGCAGACCCTCGCGCGCTCGGTACGAGAGCGCCGCGACTGCGTTAGCGGCGATACCGAGCAGCGGCGCGACCTCGGCCGCACTGCGCCCTTCGACCTCTGTGTGCCACAGCACCAGTTGCCAACGCTCGGGCAGACTCGCGAACGCCGCAGCGATCATCGCCCGATCGTCCTCGGAGGCAGCCAGGTCGAGCAGTGCGAGGTTGACAACGTCGTCTGGCTCGTCGGTGGTGTCGTCGAAGCGCACCTTGCGCGACTTCTCGTAGAACGAGTTGCGGATCGTGGTCAGCAGGTACGGCCGGAAGCTGATGTCGGGGCCGCCACCGCGTTGCAACACGGCGAGAACCCGAGAAAACGCTTCGGAAACAATGTCCTCGGCGTCGGTATTGGACCGGCTGAGGGCACGGGCTGCGGCGCGAGCGCTCTGGAGGTGGCGAACATACAACTCGCCGTACGCGTCACCGTCGCCGGCGCGCGCCGCGAGGATGAGTTCGGCGTCGCTGAGGACGGTTTGGAGTGTGCTGGCGTCGGTCATGTGATCTTGTTTTCAAGGCTACTCGGGAGCCTGGCGGAGAAAAGCGCGGAAATCTGGTGAAGAGACGTCATAGATCGCCATCTCTGGCGTCATCACTCCGTGAAGTCGAAAGAATTTTTGTCGACCCAGGCGGTCCTCGACGCCTGGGCGGGGGCGATCGAAGCGGAATTCGGCACAGGCCGGCAGACCGCCACGCTCGAGCGGCTCGCTCCGGTGATCGCCGAAATCATCGAATCCCCAGCGCAGATCGCTCCTGTTGTCGTCGAATTCGGATATCAGTACGGCGACGCCAACATCGGACTCGGCTTCACGATGCGATGCCTCGAACTGCTCGCGTCGGTCAGCAATCCCTCGCTCGCCAGTGCGCTCGATACGCGTGATGCAGCGGTGCTGGCGGCCGAGGGGTGGAACTCCGGGATGATCGGGCGTCTGCACCGGGGCGACGACCTGCTGACGCCGATGTCCGTGTTCCTTCACGTGCTTCAGCAGTGTTACATCAGCAATGAAGCCCACCCCGCTCGCAGCGGCCGCCGGGTTGTCCTCGTGGTGGTGGACATGGGTGACGTGGTCACGACCCGGGGGGCGTTCGAACGACTGCGGAACACCACGATCGCGATGCTTCGCTCGGTGTGGTCGTCGGCCCATCCGATCAGCGAGGGCAGCAACGGCAATCTGGTGGTGATGGTGGGGCGCGATGACGAACTGCACGCTTCGGTCGGTCGCCTGCGGCGGCTGCTGCTCAGCGACACGTCGATCGACACCAAACGCGTCCACGTCTGGATCGAACCGCTGAGCGACTCCCGGATCCATCTCGACTCTCATCTCCAGAGCCTGGTCGGCCCGATCGAGTCGCCCCCGGAGCTGTTGCGTCGAGCAGGCTGAGGCCGGTCGGGGCACCTCACGATGCGGCTGCCGCAGTGTGGAGCCCGTTCGGATCAATCCTGTGACTGCGTCGCTCGTCTTCGGTCGAGGACGGTCTTGGCCTTCCATGCGCCCCAGATCAGGCCTGGCTCCTGCAACGATTCGTCGACGTCGGCCCACGTCGCGGGACTGAGGTTGTACACGTCCGACGGAAATGCGCGGACGGCGAAGTCGTCTCGGCGGACCGGCGGGATCGAATGCGACACGAGCACCTCGGTCGGGTACCGCACGCCCCAGCGCAGCACGCTCAGCGGGTTGGTGGCCTGCGCATCGACGTCGAGGACGAGGAGTGCATCCAGCCGGGCGAGGATCTCTGCGGCAGCAGAGGTCGCCATCGCTGCGGCCTCGGAATGCAGCGGGGGTGAGCATGCGCCAGTTTGGCGGATCGAGATCTGTACGACGCACCGCTCGAGCCACTGCGGTACGACGGGATGGACGGCATCGATCAACTGCTGGACGTACGGGTCGAGGTCGGCTGGCATCTCGTCATCCTCGCAGCGACCTGAACCAGCGCGACAACAACTCCTACACTCGGCGGCGTGAGAAGACCGTTGGCGATCGTGATCGGGCTGGCTGGAGTCATCTGCGTCGCGGCCTGTTCGTCGGCCGGTCCCGCAACGGTGCCGTCAAGCACGTCCACTACTTCGACCACGATGCCGCCGCGTGTGGAGGACAACGTACTGACGATCGGTGTGCTCTTGCCGGCGAGCGGTCCCGGCGCATCAGCCGTCGGCAAGTCGGCCCGGGCGGCCGTCGAATCTGCGGTCAAGGACGCCAATGCCAAGGGTGGCGTGCTCGGTCACGATGTCGTTGCCTACTACCGCGACGAGGGTTCGGACACCGCAACCGCCGCGGTTGGTTGGCAGCAACTACTCGACGCTCACGTCGACATCTTGATCGGTCCGGCCTCGTCGAACATCGCGATCGCACTCGTGCCGGCCATCGTCGATGCCGGTGTGGCCGCGTGTTCGCCGAGCGCTTCGGCGCTGGCGCTCGACGACTTCCCCGACAACGGATTGTTCTTCCGCACGATTCCCTCGGACAGCTTGCAAGCCGAGGCGATGGCATCGGTGATCGAGCGCACCGGCGACACTTCGGCAGCGATTGTCTACATCGATGACGGTTACGGACGCCCGTTCGAAAAGGCGCTACAAGCCCGACTCCGTGCCCGCAATATCGCAGTGAACGAGTCGGTCGGATTTTCTGTCGACGACGACGAGTACGCGACGGAGGCCGCTCGTGTGATCAATTCTGGCGCAGGAGCGATCGCTTTGATTGGCGATGCAGAGTCGGGTTCGCGGATGCTGGCCGAACTCGCTGCAGCGAGCAAGACCGAGCCCCACGACATCGTCCTCAACGACGCGCTCCGGACTCCGTGGTCGCTGAGCCTGCTCGGGTCGGTCAGCGAGGCGATCCGGCAGCGCATCGTCGGGGTCTCACCGGAGGTGTTGACTGCCAACACCGAATTGCTCGCCGATGTCGCTGCGGCCGGAACGTCGGGTCTGTTCGCCGGTCAGGCGTCGGACTGTGCCAACTTGTTCATGCTCGCCGCAGAGAAGACCGGTTCGTCGGCGGCCTCGGACATCGCAGCCGCAATCCCCGACATCAGCTCGGTCGGATCGACGTGCTCGACGTTCGCGATGTGCTCGGCGTTGATCAGCGATGGACGAAGCATCGACTTCGGCGGAGCGGATGGCCTGCTGACGATCAGCCAGCAGGGCGATCCGGTGTCCGCGCGGTTCGATCAGTTCTCATTCGACGATCAGGGTCGCGACATCACGACCCAGCTCATCACCGTGGCATCATTCGGGAGCTCTGTCGGTCCGTGATCGGTCGGTCCGTGATCGGTCGGTCCGTGATCGAAGAACGGACCGCTGCGCGGTTCAGAGATCTGCGGTTCAGAGATCTGCGGTTCAGCCGAACAGTTGCTCGACCGGCGTGACGGCACCGATGTAGAACGTGCCGAAATCGGCGAAGATCGCCGATGCTCGGTCGAAGCGCATCGTGTAGACGACATCTTTGACATCGTCGACATGGTTGCCGAACAGGGTGACGCCCCACTCGTAGTCGTCGAGGCCTGTCGAACCGGTGATCAATTGCACGATCCGGCCGGCAAAGGTGCGGCCGCTCTTGCCGTGCTCCATCATCAACGCGACCCGCTCGTCGTAGGGAAGCGTGAACCAGTTGGCACCGTTCTCGCGACGCTTCGACATCGGATAGAAGCAGAACGCGTGCTTGCCGGCCGGTGGCAGGACGGGGTACAGGCGTGGTTGCAGCATCTCGGCGGGCATGCCCTTGGCGTACTCGCTGACCTCGGTGATCGACACGTAACTGTCGGAGAGCTTGAGTCCGGCTGCTTGCAGCGCCGTCTGGAACCGATGATGAATCCGAACGTCGGCGTGCAGCACCATGAACGCGACGTCGGCCTTGTGGCCGAGCATCGACGCCGTGATCACCGATGCGTCCTCGGCTTCGGCCGCCTTGACCGCCGCGACGACGGCCTCGGGGTCGAGCCGATCCGTGGTGTGGCAGAACAGGTGCGTCACCGTCAGCCCGGTGCTGGGGACCACCGGGCCGAAGCTGTCGGCCACGACGGGGTTCACATCGGCGTCGGGAGTGTTGGTGTTGGTGTTGGTGTCGGAAACTGCGGTGTCGGTCATCAGGTCACGCTTTCAAGGGGAGGGGAGCGGCAGGAATCCGTTCCGGGGCATAGACGTTGAGTCGGTCGTTGCGGACGAAGCCGGCCAGCATCAAGTTGGCTCGGCGAGCGGTCTGCACAGCGAGCGAGGTCGGCGCGCTGACGCTGAGCAACAGACCGAAGCCCGCCGCCCACGCCTTTTGGACCATTTCGAAACTCGATCGACCGCTCACGAACAGACCGAGATGCGATGCCGGCAGTTGTTGATCGAGCAGCAGTCGACCAATCACCTTGTCGACAGCGTTGTGGCGACCGACGTCTTCGCGGGTGACGAGGATGTTGCCGACGGTGTCGAATGCGGCCGCGCCGTGCACGGCTCCGGTGGACGTGAACAAGCCCTGCCCGGCGAGTACTCGCTGGCACAGGTCGGGGAACCGGTCGACGTCGAACGCCTCGGCCATGCTGGGATCGAGCGGGGTGAGCCGCTCGGCAAGCGTGTCGATGCTGTCGCTGCCACACAGCCCACAACTGCTGGACGTGAGCCCGAGTCGCGGTCTGAAGGCCGGCGCCCTTCCGCCGGTTTCGACCGTGACGACGTTGAACTCACTGCTGACCGCCGAGCCATCGGCGCAGTAGCGGACGCCGAGAATGGGAGCGCCGCCGAGGACACCCTCGGTGTGGCAGAAGCCGGCTGCGAGTTCGTAGTCGTTGCCGGGGGTGCGCATGGTGGTGGTCACCAAGTGCCCGTCGAGCTGGATCGACATCGGCTCCTCGACGATGAGTTCGTCCGGTCGCCGATGCCGTGAATCGCCGGCCGTCACCCGAGTGACGAGCATCGTTTCCGTTCGGCTTCGTGCCATGACCAGCCACGCTATCGAGCGAGCGTATGGTATTGCCGCAAGCGGCGCCGACAGGAGAAATCGTGCAGAACAACGCAAGAATATTCGGAGCAGAGGCATTCGGTACGGCCGTGCTGATGTTGGGTGGGCCCGGCACAGCGATCTTGATGCCGGGCTTCCCCGGCAAACAAGTGGCTGTGGCGCTCGGATTCGGATTCTCGATGTTGATCATGGCGTACGTGATCGGGCCGATCAGCGGCGCTCACATCAACCCGGCTGTCACGCTCGGGATGTGGTTGGCTCGCAAGGTCAATGGAGCGCACGCGTTCTTCGCCGTGCTCGGGCAGGTTCTCGGCGCCGCGATCGGTGGCTTCATTATCTGGGGAATCGCCCGCGGACTCAAGGGCTGGGAACGAGGTTCGTTCGCCTCCAACGGATTCGACCAGCACTCACCCGGCGGTTACGGACTCGGCGCCGCAATCGTGGCCGAAATCGTCTTCACCGCATTGTTCGTCATCGTCGTGCTGTTCACCACGACCCGCAAGTTCAGCATCGGCTTCGGTGGTGTGGTCGTCGGTCTCACCCTCGCCCTGATCCACATGGTGACGATCCCGGTCGACAACACGTCGGTCAACCCGGCCCGCAGCTTCGGGGCGGCGATCTTCGCTGACGGCAAGAGCGATGCGCTCAACCAATTGTGGGTGTTCGTCGTCTTCCCGCTCGTCGGTGCCGTGGTCGGCGTGTTCGTGTGGTTGATGCTCGACGATGCCCGGCTCGAGGACACGCTGCTCGATGCCGAACCGCTGCGTTCGATCCGCGATGTCGTCGATCACGCGATCGACGATGCGGTCGACACCGCGACGGGTTCTGCCGAGGCTCT
>JBDSDH010000046.1:0-9868 GCA_039920665.1 Ilumatobacteraceae bacterium | reverse complement strand
GTTGTCGACCACTCGGTCGATGAGCGTCCACCCGCGATCGATGGCGATCTTGTCGGTGTCGACGTGCTGGCGCTCGACGCCGGCTTCGCGTCCGGTCGGGTCGCTGGAGATCCGGCAGTAGCTCACGGCTCTGACCACTGAGGGTGAGACCGGCTTGATGGGGGAGCGTTTCGTCACGCCCATCACTCTACCTATGTTGTTTGATAGAGCAAGTGCTTGCCGTACGCTTCGATCGAGTCGAGGATCTGCCCGTCGACGCGGGCGGCATCAGACTCGAAGCGACCCTGGGGAGAGCTCACCGCAACCGTCCGCCCGCTGAGGAGCGCACCGTGGTCCTTGGCGATGCGGTGAATCGTGTGTCCTTCGGGCATGGTTTCGAGGCTACGGGCCTCGGTACCGAGCCAGCCGTTAGTTTGGGTCTCGTGAAGCTGCAATTGAACGACGCCGAACTGGCCAGTTGCGTCGGGTGCGGGTTGTGTCTCCCGCACTGCCCGACGTACCGAGTGAGCGGCGAGGAGGGCTTGTCGCCGCGCGGTCGGATCGCTGCGATGCGCACCGTTGCCTGGGAGGGCGCGCCCGTCGATGATCAGTTCGTCGAGTTCATGGAGACGTGTGTGCAGTGCCGTGGCTGCGAGCCCGCCTGTCCGTCGGGCGTTCCTTACGGCAACTTGATCGAGGGTGTCCGCCACAGCTTGGCCGACGCCAACCGGTCGACGCCGTGGTGGCAGCGGCTCGGGTTTCGAGTCCTCGGTCACCATCGGCTGCTGCTGGCAGGGTCGAGTGCGCTCGCAGTCGCCCAGCGGCTTCGGCTGGTACCGAAGCGGCTGGGTCTCGGTCGGTTGCCGATCCGACGCGGTCCGGTGGTCGCCGCGGGCACCGTCGACTACGGGGCTGACACGTGGATCTTCACCGGCTGTGTGATGGACGCGTGGCAACGGCCCACGCACCGAGCGACGCGACGAGTGATCGAGTCCACCGGCACCACGTGTTCGGTCGCAGCCAAAGGAGGCGACTGCTGCGGAGCCCTGCATGTGCATGCGGGCCTGACCAACGAAGCGAAGCGGCTCGCCAAACGCACGATCGCAAGCATGCCGGGGAGCAATCCTGTACTCGTCAACTCGGCTGGCTGTGGAGCGGCGATGAAGGACTACGGGCATCTGCTCGGCACTGCGTCGGCGCGTGCGTTCTCCAAGCGAGTGTTCGACGTGCACGAGTGGCTCGCGCCACACATCGACCAGATGCCCGCCGCTGATGGCACTCGACCCCGGCCATCGGTGATCGTGCAAGACCCGTGTCACCTTCGCCATGTCCAGAAGGCTCATTTGCCGGTTCGTACCGTGCTCGGCCGGTATGCCGACATCGTCGAACTCGATGACGACGGCTTGTGCTGCGGCGCCGGCGGTGCGTATTCCGCACTGCAACCCGAACTCGCCGGCGATATCCGTGACCGCAAGATGGCCGCGATCGGCCGGGCAACCATTGCAACATCGGCCACCGTCGTCGCAAGCGCGAACCCCGGATGCTCGATGCATCTCACTGCAGCCGGAGCCACCGTTCGCCACCCACTCGACATCGTCGCCGAGCTCGCCGGGTTGACGGATCCGTCCTCGTGAGCGAGCGGTTCGACGATCTCGCCGATCGTCTCGATGCGATTGCTGAAGAGATCGCAGAGGCAGCGATCGACGAACTACGCGGCGCGCTGCAACGAGGCGAAGCCAAGCGCCCGACCCTCGAGAAGCGGCTGACCCAATCCCGGCGGGCTGTGGAAAAGGCGTCGCATCTGCTGCGCCGCCTCGACGGCGAGTCTGCCGACAACGACGACTGAAACGTGCTGATGTCACTGACCGACGCCGGGCTTTGGCTGTGTCACCACCTGTCCCAACTTCGGGAAATGCGGTGACACAGAAGCCGCCGCACGAGCGGCGGTGTCGGTCAGCGGCTCAGAGCAGTTCGACGTGGTCGCCGGCGCTCACGTGGCCGCCGGTGATCACCGTGGCATAGACGCCGACGTTCTGATCGAGATCCTTGACCACGTGACGCAGGACGCTCCGGTCGCCGGGCAGGTCGTCGGCGAACTCGCGGGTCACGACCACACAGCGCGGGCACGCCGCTCCGATCTGCAACTCGGTGGAACCGATTCGCAGGCGGCGTCCGGTCCATGCGAATTCCGGGTGGCCGGGTTCGTCGCCGGTGTCGATGACCATCGACGGACGGAATCGGCGCTCGTCGATCACGCTGTCGGGCAGCGCCTCGCGAATGCTGCGCAGCGCCGACGTCGTCATGATCATCAACGGGTAGCAGTCGAAGTAGTTGCCGGGCGGATATTCGAACTCGATCATCTCGGGCGGGAACACCGAAAAGTCGGGGAGCGGTTCGTCCTCGGTGCGACCGAAGATCGAACGCATCTCGGTCAGGATGTCGTCGCTGTCCGGTCGCCCGCGACGGTAGAAGTCGAGATCATCGGCCGGACGTTTGGCCCACAGCGAGACCGGATGATCGACGGCAGCGCTGAGCCGTTCGTTGGCATCGGCGTCGGAATCAGTGACAGTGGATCCGTCGGGCAGGGTGATCGTGACTCCGGCGCCGGTGTAGGTCGCCGCCAACTTCGAGAGTCCTGCAACCTTTCGTGCGCTGGCGATCGCGCCGCGGCCCTCGTCGCGCAGCGTCCACATCCGGTCGCCGACGACACCGCTTTCTGCCAGTTCAGCGTCCGGAACCGTGGCACCGAGCATCGACTTGACGGGATAGATCCACAACTGGTCGATCTGCATTCGCAGAGCTTGGCAGATTGCGAGGATTCGCGGACGATTCGGCCGAGGGTATCGCCCGCCGACGAGGCGGTTTACTCTGCAAGCAATGAGATCTCGGTTCGTGGTCGTGCTGATACTCGTTGCGGCACTGGTCGTCGTTCGAACGGGACACGAGCAGCCTTCACCGGCCGAAGCAGCGCCCGTCAGCGCGCTGTTGGCCGGCGACTCGGTGATGAACGGGCTGGCCCAGAGCTACGGCGCGAATGCCCGGTCGATGCTGGCGGCTCGGCATTCGTTCCTGCTCGAGACAGCGGGCTGCCGACGTCTGATCACGACGAGTTGTTCGATCGGATCCAGCCCTCAGCCGTCGAATGCACTGTCGGTCGTTCGTGCTCGCGCCGGCCAATACGCCCACACGCTCGTTGTGGCCGCGGGTTACAACGACCCGTCCACCGGTTCGGTCGGCGTTGCGACAGCGGTCGACGTGCTCATCGCCGAAGCGATGCCCGGCAGGCCAGGCCGGTCCAACAACCCACCCGTTGTGACGCCGGCCGCTCGACCGGCGAGCAACAACCGGTCGGTGGGGGATCCTCTGGACGGGAGCCATCGCCAGCGGTGAGGGCGATCCATCTCCTGGATGCACCGGTCCGAGTGCTCGACACCCGGGACCGTACGGGCAAGGTCGGGGCGGACCGCTTCGTCCGGATTCCGATCGTCGGGCCCGGCGCCATTCCGATCGAGTCGGCGGCGACAGCGGCCATCGTGTCGGTGATCAGCGTCGAGCCCTGCGCCGCCGGCTTCGTGACGGCCTTTCCTTGCGGCGGCAATCGGCCGCTCGCATCCGTGCTCAACAGAACCAAAGACACCGTCGACGCAGCGGCTGCAGTCACCAACGCGGCTGTGGTCGCGATCGGCGATCTGGCATCAATCTGCGTGTACACATCGTCGCCGACCGACCTCGTGGTCGATCTCACCGGCTACAACGGCGACGGTGGCGACGGTGCCGACGCTGGGCTGTTGGTCGCTCCGGTGCCTCCGGTCCGGTTGGTCGACACTCGCCCGGGCAACCAACAGATCCTCCAACTGGCCCAGCATCGTTTCGTGGGCGGGCTGACGATCGACATGTCGACCCTCTCAGCTGACCCCGTCGAGGCCGTCACGATCAACATCGTCGCGGTCGATCCCGCTGCGGCCGGATTCGTGTCGGCGATTCCGGGTGCGTGTACAGGGGCTGCGCCATCGACGTCAGTGCTCAACATGGCTTCGCATCGGACCGCAGCTGCGCTCACCGTGACGCGCATCCAAGATGGCCACCTGTGTGTCTATTCGAATGTCGAGACCGACCTCGTCGTCGACCTGCAGGCAGTCCTCGCGCCACGCGCTGAATTGGCCACGGTGCCGGTGCTGCCGTCTCGCCTGTATGACAGTCGGACAACGACGCGGCTCGACGCCGGGGTCGAACGACGGATCACGGGCCTTGGTGTGCCCGGTGCTGCCGGCGCTGCCATCAATGTCACCGTGGTTGATCCCAGCTCGGACGGATTCGTGTCGATGTACCCGTGCGGTGGAGATCGGCCAGTGATCTCCAACGTCAACAGCGGCACCGGTTCAATCACGGCCAATCTGACCATCGTCGGGCTCGATGCCTCGGGCGCGATCTGCGCCTTCAGTTCGTCGTCGACCGACCTCGTCATCGACGCCGAGGCATGGCTGGTCCCGTCGCTCACTCCGAATACGAGTTGAGCACGTCGATCAATTGGCGCAGGTCGCCATACCAGTGCTTGGCGAACGCGAACGCGATCCGTTGGAACGCCACGTGATCGTTCTCCTTGATTTCGAGCGGCAGCGGTTCGACCCGCTCGATCCTGCCTTCGACGACGAGATGCGCGAACCGCTCATTGAGCGCGGCCAACTGCTGGTCATCGGGAGCTCGGCGCATCCGGACCACGAGCAGATCACCGATGTAGCGGAGGCTGTCGTAGTTGGCGTAGAAGCGGTTGATCTCAGCGACCGCTTCTTCGCATGTATCGGTGATTCGATAGAGGCCGGTGTCCGAGGCCGACACCAACCCTCGAGCGACGAGTTGGTGGTCGATCAGCTCGGTGATCTGCTCCCAGTACTGATCTCCCGGAGTGTCGAGAAACACGATTGGCACCGGGACTCCCTTGCCGGTCTGGGTCAGCGTCAGCAGCTCGAACATCTCGTCCAACGTTCCGAACCCACCGGGTAGGCAAACGAAGGCGCTGCTCTCTTTGATCAACATCAGCTTGCGGGTGAAGAAGTACTTCATGCTGACGTACTTCGCATCACCTGCGATGACGGGATTCGCACCTTGTTCGAACGGCAGTCGGATCGACACACCGATGCTCTGCTCGCGGCCGGCGCCCTCCATCGCTGCCTGCATGATCCCTGGTCCCGCACCAGTGATCACCATCCAGTCGTTCTTCGACAACCGCTCCGCAACTTTCTTGGCCTGCTCGTACAGCGGGTCGTCGAGGCGGGTCCGTGCCGATCCGAAGATGGTCACTTTCCGACGGTCGCGATACGGCGCGAACATCGCGTATGCGTCGCGCATCTCGATCACGGCCGATGCCGCAATCTTGAGGTCCAACGTGTCCGGAACGTCGGCGATCATTCCGGCCGCCGCACTGAGCAGGTCTTTCGCGAGGCGCCGATCGCGATTCGGGGCCAGTGTGGCCAGCAGTTGTTCGACCGCAGCAGCGACCTCAGGGGACAGTTCGGGAGTCACGGGAGCACTGTAGAGCGGTCATCGACGACCCTCTCGAAAACAATTTCAGAGAAGTTTCCAAAACTGCGTCATGCATCAGGCGTTTCGACATCTTGCTCCATGACGGCATTCATTCCCCCCGGAATGCCGACCACTCGAAGAGACAATCGAGCGGGAAACCCATCGGTCCCTTGCCTCGCCGATGGGGCTCAGAAACGGTTGGTGTTCCGGATGACGTCAACCTGAATGTCGTGGGTGACGTCGGCGGTAGGCGTCACCCACGAACATTCGAATCATCGGTCAGGCAGCGGGGCGCTCGGCCGAAGGCGCCGATGGCGTCAACGCCCATTCGAGAACCTGGCCGACGTTGTCAGCGATGTGGAACGTGATCTGGTCACGCACCCGCTCCGGGACATCATCGATGTCGTGCTCGTTGCGACGAGGCAGGATCACCTCGGTGACACCGCTGCGATGGGCAGCGAGCACCTTCTGCTTGACGCCGCCGATCGGCAACACCTTGCCCTGCAGGGTGACCTCGCCGGTCATTGCGATCTCTGGTCGCACCGCACGTCCGCTGAGAGCCGAGACCAACGCCGTCGTCATCGTGATGCCCGCCGAAGGCCCGTCTTTGGGCACGGCTCCCGCGGGTACGTGGACGTGCACCTTCTGTTGCAGCACGGACGGGTCGAGACCGAGTTGGTCGAGGTGGGCTCGTACCCACGACAACGCGATCTGGGCTGATTCCTTCATCACGTCGCCGAGTTGACCGGTGAGCGTCAGCCCCGGCTCGCCTGGACTTGTGGACACCTCGATGAACAGCACATCGCCGCCGGCGCCTGTCACCGCAAGTCCGGTGGCGACACCTGGCGTGTCGCGCACCCGATCGGCGACCTCGTGGTGAACCTTCGGACGGCGAAGATAGCCCGCGAGATCCGTCTCGTCGACCGTGATCGGGGTGGCGGTCGATGTCGCGATCTTGGCTGCGACCTTGCGCAGCAAGGTCCCGAGCTCGCGTTCCAGCGACCGCACTCCGGCTTCACGGGTGTAGCCGCTGATGACCGCACGGAGCGCGGCATCGGTGATTTCGATCTCGTCCGGGCGCAGCCCGTTGCGCTCGATCTGGCGGGGGAGCAGGTGGCTGCGAGCGATCACCATCTTCTCGTCCTCGGTGTATCCGTCGAGGACAACCACTTCCATCCGGTCGAGCAGTGGCGCCGGGATTGTCTCCAGCGTGTTCGCTGTCGCCAGGAAGACGACGTCGCTGAGATCGAGTTCGACCTCGAGGTAATGGTCGCGGAACGTGTGGTTCTGCGCCGGGTCCAATACTTCGAGCAGTGCTGCGGTGGGATCGCCCGACCAGCCGCCGGCCGACAGTTTGTCGATCTCGTCGAGCAGGATGACCGGATTCATCGAGCCCGCCTCGCCGATCGCGCGAACGATGCGGCCGGGTTGGGCTCCGACGTACGTGCGCCGATGGCCGCGGATCTCGGCTTCGTCTCGGACGCCGCCGAGAGCGACGCGGACGAATTGGCGTCCCATTGCGCGGGCGACGGACTCGCCGAGCGAGGTCTTGCCGACGCCAGGAGGTCCTGCGAGCAGAATGATCGCGCCGTCGTTACGGCGAGCGCTGACCGATGTCTTCAACTCGGCGTCGGGCTCCACCGGGGTGCGCTCGTTGCGTAGCTTGCGGACCGCTAGGAACTCGACGATCCGGTCCTTGACGTCGTCGAGGCCGGAGTGATCGGCGTCGAGCACTCGGCGAGCTTCGACGATGTCGATCTGCTCGTCGCTACGCACAGCCCAGGGCAGATCGAACACCCGGTCCAGCCAACTCCGGATCCAGCTCTGCTCAGGGGACTGCCCGCTGGTGCGCTCGAGCCGCTCGAGCTCGCGCAGCACCGCCGTACGAACGACGTCGGGCAGACGGTTACCGAGCTCGTCGAGCTTGGCGCGATAGTCCTCGACCGCTCCGTCCTCCTCGCCGAGTTCCTTGCGGATCGCGACCATTTGCTGACGAAGCAGATACTCGCGCTGCTGCTTGTCCATGCCTTCGGTGACGTCGTCGCGGATCTTGGCGCTGACGTTCAGTTCGCCGAGATAGTCCTTGGCCCACGTCAGAACGAAATCCAAACGGGCACCGAGTTCGGTCAGTTCGAGCACAGTGAGGCGATGATCGGCACCCGTGTCGGACCAGGCCGTGATTGCATCGATGAGTTCGCCGGGATGCGAGGTGCTCCTCAGGATCTCGGGGAGGCGCCGCGAGCGCCGGGCCTCGGCGATACCTTCGGCGACCGCGCGGAGCTCTCGGGCGGTGGCTTCGTTGCGTGGCGTCGCCCGAGGCTCGGTCAACGGCTCGACGGTCATCCAGCGACCGCTTCGCTCGCCGACCGTCTCGCTCAACACGAGTGCCCGCTGCAACGTGCGGATGACCGCGACCCTCGTGCCGTTGGGCAATTCTGCTGTCTGCTCGATGTGCCCGATCACGCCAACGGTGGTGCTGCGCCCTTCGATGTCGGCAAGCAACAGCAGCTGCCCCCCGACATCTGCTGCAGCAGTGGCAGCCACGAGCGCATCGGGGGATTCGAGGGTGATGGTGATGACGGTTGCCGGGAAGGCGACCGCGCCGGGAAGAACCAGAACCGGAAATGTGAGGGTGTTCGAATTGGAGTTCGAGCTCGCGTTCGTGAAGGGCTTCGAATTGGGGTCGGAGCTGTTGGTATTGGAGGTGATCGATTGCTCAGCCATGACGGCAGAGTACCGAGTTGCCTCAGAAAACCCTGTTGATCCTGAGTCGATGTGACTCAAGATATATGAGCGACCTCGAAGGAATAGATTGTCGTCACCTGATGTTGCGCCACCGGAGAGCCCGAGTCGGCGTCAGTGGGAGTGACGGAGTTCGGATGCCTTGTGGCTCAACGCTTCGAGCAATTCGTCGAAGCTTTGCTGGAACGACGCAACCCCGTCCATCTCCAGCTTTTCAGCGACGTCGTCGAGGTCGATCCCCACCACCGTCAACTCCTGCCAGACGTTGGCGGCATCGTCGAGGTCGGCATCGACTCGGCGAGCGAGGTTGCCGTGGTCGGCAAACGCCTCGAGCGTGGCTTCCGGCAAGGTATTGACCGTGTGCGGGCCGATCAGTTCGTCGACGTACAAGGTGTCGGGGTAAGCCGGATTCTTGGTGCTCGTCGAGGCCCACAGGGGCCGCTGGACACGGGCGCCACGAGCGGCGAGTGCTGCCCAGCGAGGGCCGCTGAACGCCTCGGTGAACATCCCGTAGGCAAGCTTGCCCTGGGCGACGGCGGCCTTGCCCCGCAAGGACAGCGCCTCGTGGGTCTCGATGGCCTCGAGCCGATTGTCGACCTCGGTGTCGACCCGGCTGATGAAAAAGCTGGCGACGCTGGCGACCTTGCTCAAGTCCGCGCCGTCTGTCTGGGCGTAGTGCTCGAGGCCGGAGATGTACGCCTCCATCACCTTGGCGTAACGGTCGAGGCTGAAGATCAACGTGACGTTGATGCTGTGGCCTTCAGCGATCATGTTCTGGATGGCCGGCACGCCGGCCTCGGTTGCCGGGATCTTGACCATCAAGTTGCGGCGGTTGATCTGGCGGTGCAGGTTTCGGGCGGCAGATTCGGTGCTCTCGCTGTCGTGGGCGAGCCCGGGGTCGACTTCGAGGCTGACGTAACCGTCGAGACCGTTGGTCGACTCGTACACCGGGTCGAGGACATCGAGCGCGCCGTTGATGTCCTGGATGACGAGCTTCCAGTAGTCATCGATGATCGGGTGTTCATCACCCGCGACCAGTTCGCTGAACTGGTCGTCATAGTCGGGCGAACCCTGGATCGCCTTCTGGAAAATGGTGGGATTCGACGTCATCCCGCGCACGCCACGATCGACCAACGCAGCCAGGTGGCCGGACGTGATGTAGCTGCGCTTGAGGTTGTCGAGCCACGGGCTCTGCTGGAAATCGTTGGCAAGATCGATGAGACGGTCCACGAAGGACTCCTTTGATTCTTTGTCAGGAGGTGATTTGGTCAGGAATTGTGATCGGCCAGGGCCTTGGCCTGCGTGACGACGTTGTCGACGTTGATACCCAGCTTGTCGAGAACGAGTCCACCCGGTGCGCTGGCGCCGAACCGGTCGATGCCGATGCACACGTCGGCATACCGCTCCCATCCGAACGTGGTCGCCGCTTCGAGCGAGAGGACGGGTACGCCGGCCGGGAAGACCGATGCCTTGTAGTCGTCGTCCTGCGCCTCGAACCGGTCCCAGGAAGGCATCGAGACGACCGAGGTTGCAACGCCGTCGGCATTGAGTCGCTCGGCTGCTGCGACACAGACGTGGACCTCGCTGCCGGTGGCGACCAAGATCATCCGCGGCGACTCGGCGTTGC
>JBDSDH010000045.1:0-12241 GCA_039920665.1 Ilumatobacteraceae bacterium | reverse complement strand
GAGCGCAGGGATCACCGACAGCGGATAGTTGGTGTAACCGAGGGAATCGATGGCCGAGGTGTCGACGATGATTTCCGGTGGGTTGCCCGTCACATCACCGAGGAACATCTCGAGCGGTCGCTCGGTGACCGTCGGCAAGGTCTTGGCCGGATCATCACGACCCCCTGAACGACCGGTGACGAAATCGGAGTGCACCAGCCGTCCGGCGGTCGGCCGATCGACCTCGACCGCGAGTTCTGGGAACGTACCCCACACCAGTACTCGCTGATCAGTCGTGGTGTGCTCGCGGATGTACTGGGCGACCAGCGCCGCACTCGGACGATCGCGGAAGACTTCTGGCACGAACAGCAACACCCACGCGGTCGCGCCGCCGAGCAGGAGGGTGGTCGCTGCGACCTTGCGGAGCCGCTCGCGCTGTTGGGCCAGCACCGGGGCAGCGAGCAGCACCATCGGCGGCAACAACTGCATCCAATAGTGACCGTAGAAGCGCAGTCCAGCGCCGACCGCGAGACATCCGGTCACGAGCCACAACCAGAGGTCCAGGTTGCCGCGGATGGCCGCCAGGCGAGCACTCCACAATGTGGCGGCAGCGAGCGCCAGGTGCCACAACAGAAAGAGGCCGAGTGCGGCCAGGCCTCGAACGATCGCAGCACCCAGATCCGTGCCGGCGAAGACGAATCCGGGCGAACTGGTGAAGGTCCAGTAGGTGAAGCCCGACAGCGGAACGAAGAATCCTGCGGCGAGGACGGCGGCCAGAGTTGCTGCGCCGAACGCGACCAACGACACGAAAATCGATCGGATCTTGATTGCGCACTGCGAACTCGTTTCGCCGGCAAGCGCAACTCGTCCAACCGACAATGCACCGGCCGGCACGGCGAACAACCAGCTCTGGCGGGACAGGATCGCTAACCCGAGCGTCACCCCGCCGCCGAGTGCCCAGCGCCAACCAGGTCGGCGACAGCAGATGATCGCGATCGTCGCGAGCGGCAGGCCGAAGTGGGCGTAGTTGGCGGCACCGGCGTCGATCGGAGAGAACGCCAACGCGCCGATCACGAACAGCGCCCCGGCCCAGCGGGCCACGGACTGGCCGTGGGTCCGGCGCACATCTCGAACGAGCACGATCGTTGCCGCTGCCAACAGCAACGCCGCGACCAGACGCACCGGGCGAATGTCGACCGACCCCGTCAGCCAGAACATGAATTCGTACAGCAGCGGTGGCAACGGCGGCTTGCGGTCTGCCATGTCGACGTACAGCGTGCCGCCGCGTTGCATCGCCAGTGCCTGCAGCGCGATCGCGGCTTCGTCAGGGTCGTACCAGCGGCTGAGCAGCAGCGACGGCAAGCGCAACATGACCACCGCAGCGACGATGAAGATCCCCTCGCCCCAGCCGGTGCGCAATCGGTCGACGGCGGTCCGCATTGCCGTTGAGGTTAGTGGCGAGGCGTTCGCCGACCGCGGCGGGCCGAGTGTGCGACGCTGTCCGCCATGCACGCAACGACCCCGATCGACAACGAACTCCTGCGAGTGATCGGTGCGGCGGTCGGTACTCCGGTTCGATTCAACGTTGCGCCGGAACGACTGACCGGCGGCTTCTGGGCCGCGATCTACGGGTTCGAGCTGCAACCGGATGACGTCCTCGATCGATCATGGCGGGATCCGCTCGTGCTGCGGGTGATGCCGGAAGCGGCGATCGCGGCCAAGGAGATCATCGTCCAAACCGTGCTCGGCGATGTCGGCTACAACACCCCGCGGGTCGTACTGTCGGGTCACGACGACGGACTCGGCGGAGCGTTCATGGTGATGGCCCGGGCCAGTGGTCGACCGTCGATGTCAGGTCTGGCGGTCGGGCCGTCGCCGGTCAAGCTGATCCGCAGCCTGCGAAGCATCCCTGTGCTGCTCGGCCGAGCTGCCGCCGGCCTCCACGCGATCGACCCGTCACCGATCGAGGCCGCACTCGCTGCTGCCGGGATCCACCTCGCGCCGCTGGGCGACACGTCGTACAGACGCGACATCGCCGCAGCCGCAGAGACCCCAGCGACCGGCTTCGTCGAGCTCGAGCGATGGCTCGCCGACAACACCCCAACGGTGCCCGCTCGCGTGGTGGGTCACGGCGATCTGCACCCGCTCAATCTGCTCGTTGATGACGTCGGCAACGTCACCGTGCTGGATTGGACCAACGCAAACATCTGCCCGCCGGAACTCGACATCGCATTCACCACGGTCTTGGTGCGCTGCGCGCCGATCGCGGTACCAAAATTGGCTCGGCCGATTCTGCACATGGTCACAAGCCATCTCGCCAAGCGATTCCTGTCGGTCTATCGATCGACGCCAGGATCGCAGCCCATCGACTCGTCGCGGCAGCGCTGGTACGAGGCGTTGCAGTACGGAAGATGTCTGGGCCACGTGGCAGTGGGTCGAGTCGATCCAACAGCGGTGGTGGGTCCGTCGCATCCGTTCGAGACTTCGGCGCCAGCGATGATTCGCGAGCTCGCTGCCCTGACCGACATCACGATCGCGCTCCCTGAGCGTCAGCGCGAGCGGAACCGGTCGAGCTGACGACGATCTCGTTTCGTCGGTCGCCCGGTGCCGCGTTCGCGGACGAACAGCGGCATCACGAACTCTTCGCGCGGCGGAGGAGGTGGACTGTGATCGACCACGCACTCGGCCGCAATCGCTGCCGAGACCCTCTTCTCGATGACCCGCACGACCTCGAGGATTCGGTCTCGTCCCCCCGCAAAGGCCGACACCGTGTCCCCGACGCGAACCGTGGTCGAGGCCTTGGCCGGCGCACCGTTGACCCGCACATGTCCACCGGAACACGCGTCCGACGCAATGGTGCGCGACGAGTACAACCGAACCGACCACAACCACTTGTCGACCCGAGTCTGCTCCACGGACGTCAGTGTCCAATGACGTCGATCGAGGCATCGACCGGCAGCGCGGCCCGGATCGCGGCGAGCGCGGCGGTGACATCGGCCTTCGCTCCTTCGACCTCGACCGCGAGTTCGACTGTGTCGTGATCGCTCACCGACGGCGGCTTCGACGACGTGAGATCGACACCATCGGCGTCGGCGAGCATGGTCGCGATCCGAACTGCGATGGCTGCCGGCCCGACGAACTTGATCTGGTAGGTACTCATAGGGACTGACCCAGCAAGATCTGCTCGATCTGATCCATGGCCTGGCGGGCATATCCTGACCAGAGGCGGGCGAACACCGGCATGGCCGCTCGTCCGATCGCCGTCGGGACGATGTCCCAACTCCAGGTGATCCGGACTCCCGTCCCAGCCGGCTCGAACTTCCACAACCCGGTGGCTGACGCCACGAGCGGCTTCATCATTCCGGTGATGCCACCGATGCTGTAGCCGAAGGCCTCGCCACGATCGATCCGGGTCAGCGTCTCGAGCATCGTGGTGCCGTCCTTGAGATGGATTGTGCGGGTCCGACCGAGTTCCACACCCCACTCCCCCGCCTGCCCGGTCACTTCGGCGATCGGCGCAATCGCGCCGTACCGGCGACTGAAGATCTCGGGCAGCGGCGCCGACAGCACGTCATCGAACGCATCCCCGACGATCGCAGGAAACGTACGGGACTTCTCGACGTGGCGGCTGCTCATGGCCCGACGGTACACGCCGTGTCGACAGTCAGCACCAGCACCAGCACCAGCGGATCGATTCAGGCAAATTGCGGGGTGGATGCCTCGTCCTGGTCGACGAGATCGACCCGGAGCTTCTTCAGCCCGAGCCGAATCCGGCTCTTGATGGTGCCCTCTGCCACGCCGAGCATCACTCCCACCTGTCGATACGAGACGTCGTTGTAGAACGCGGCCACGATCGCTTCACGCTCGTCGTCGCCGAGCAGTGCGAGCGCAGCCGTGACCCGAGCCGTCGTCTCGTTGGTGATCAGACGGGCAGAGTTGCGGCTGTCGTCATGGTCTTCGGCATCGCTGCTGTCGTGGGTGCGCTCTTCCCGAATCCGTCGGGCTGACTCGCGACGCAGATAGTCGATCGCAACCCCACGGGTGAGCGTTGCGAGATACTGGCGGATCGAGCCACGGTTCTCATCGAACCGTTCCGGATGGTTCCAGAATCGGACGAAAACATCTTGGGTGACATCTGCTGCGGCCTGCTCGTTGCAGTAGCGACTGGCGATGCTGTGGACGAACGTTCTGTGCTCTCGAAATACTTCGCTGATGACGATGGACACGCTCGGCGATCGGAGCAACGCGACTTTGCCGTGCGATCGTGCGTGCGTGCCCAGCGTCGAGTTGTGGTGTGGATCTTCCGCCAAGGTGCTGTTCCGCTCGTGTCGATGGGCAACGAAGCGACCGAGGCACGGGGTCCGGGTGAACGGATCGCAGGGGCAGATTCGTTCGCCGAATCAGCACCGGATCGGCATTTACCCTCGGCGTCAGGCGCCGACACATGACGATTGGATGACAGACTTCAGAACCTGACAGTGGCCGAAGCTGTCAGAGTGCGAGGCGAACGGTGACCGCTTCACCCTCTTCCAGTTGTTCGGCCCGGCGGACGATCACTTTGAGCGGCACCACGTAGCGGCCGTCTTTCGGCCACAGCGATGTGGTCCACGTCGTCGAGCCGATCCGAGCGGTCACGGGGATCATTCCCCACCCGTAGGTGACGAAGTTCCAAATGCTCGTCGTCGGCGTTCATCGAGCCGACAGTATCCGGTCGACTTCTGGGCGAAAACGAAGAACACGAACTCGCACCCAGGTCGATCGGGTGCGGCACGAACCTCGATCGCCTCGAATCCGGATGCGGTCAGCGACGCGTCGAGCACCGTGGATGCGCCGAACTCCGTGACCATGCGCACAAAGACGTCGAGGTCGCTGCGGTCCGGATCGAGCGGGTCGCACACCGCGGCGAGTCGAGGATTCTCGAAGATGGCATCAGGCACTCGTCCAGTGTTGCTGGCGAGGGTTGGTCAGGTCGTGGTGGTTTCCGCTGCCCGGTGGGCCAACGTCCGCAACGCTCTGGTCATTGGTTCACGACTGGATGCGGCGAGCATCCAGGTCGGCAACCGTTCCATCAAGGTCTGCGGACGATGCCGATCCTGATCGGGTGCCCGCTCACGCAGTCGCGCCGACACGCACCGCAGCAAGTAGTCGAGATGTTCGGCGTTGTAGGCCCAGACCCGATGTCCAACTGCGTCCGTCGACATCCACAACGGCAACGAGAAGTACGGATCGAACGGCACTCCGATCGAGGACGTGCGCTGGGGCTGCTGCTGGGTGAATGCACAATGTCCACACGTCAGCCGGCGTAGCAGCGACCAGCGCGATCGCGGGTCCGCAGCCGGATCCTCGATCGGGAGGACCACGGCGCACCGACCACATCGTGGACACGCCACGAGGACCTGCTCGACGAAATCGCCGAGCGTTCGCCCGTCGTCTTGAAATCGGTCACCTTCGATCATCGATTCCTCGCCTGATCAGGCGAGCGGGCTGCGGGGAACGATGTCGAGTTCGCGATTGACGACGCCGGCCGCCACCACGCTCAATCCGATCCGGTTGCTCCGTGCGTAGGACCGCAGCAGTCCGAACGCCTCGTCAACGGTGATCGCTCCTCGTTCGGACATCATTCCCTTGGCTTGTTCGATCCGCACCCGGCTCGTCAGCGCTGTTTCGAGCGCCGACTGTGTGGAATGGGCAGCGCTGATCGTCCGTTCCTGAATCAGACCGACCGTCGCGATGTCCGACAGAGCACGGACGAGGTGGCTGTCGATCAGCGAGAGTTCTCCGGTGTCCAGCCGGAGCAAGTTCAGCGCACCGATGATGTTTGACCGCAGGCGTAGCGGAACGCTGTGGACCGCGCGGAAGCCGACTCGAATCGCCTGCGGCGTGAAAATCGGCCAACGTTCGTAATCGTCGTTCAGATCGGCCGACATCACTGTTGTGCCGTGGCGATAGGCATCGAGGCACGGACCGTCTTGATTTTGGATCTCGAACAATTCGAGCAGCCGCCCACGCTCAGTCGACGCGGCCACCGGCTGCAAGACGCCTGCCGGCGAGACCAGCATGATCGCGGCCTCGTCGACATCGATCAATTCAACGCATCGCTCGACCAGGAAATGGAGGAAGTCGATGACGTCGTAGTCCTCCACCAACGTGTCCGCCAGACGCACGAACGCATCGACGATTCTCGATTCCCGATCAGACCGGACATCACGCGGGTCAGCCATCGAGCGACCACGATTCGAGACGGAGGCGGCGCTCGACGACGTCTCTGGAGACCTCGGCGAGAGGGCGCTCGGTCATGAACGCGACCGCCCGCAGGCGAAGCACTGCTTCGTCGACGCCGATGTTCAACTGCACGGCGACGACGCCTGTCGCATTGTGGACAACCGCTCCGTGCGCCCACGGCTCGAGCGCCTCGAGGTGGAGACCGACCTCGTCGATACCTGCTCGACCGCCCTCACTGCCGATCGTCAACGATGCCAGGTCGGCGAGCAGGAGCGCATCCGCCAGTTCGTCGTTGCCGAGATCGCGAGCTTCGCCGCAGTACAGATCGAGCACAGCCGTTGCGACACCACCGACGATCAGCGGAAAGGCGAAGACCGCGGCGACTCCCTGCTCCGCTGCCTGCGGCGCGAACTGTGGCCAGCGGCGGCGCGCCCTCGGCGACGCGAGGTCGGGCTCGAGGAAAGGCTTGCACGACGAGAAGACTTCAATGCAGGGCCCTTCGGCGAGTTCGACCTGGAGCACTTCGACGATCGCGGCCGTCGGGCTGGACGAGGTGACGATCTCGTGCCGGCCATCGATCATTTGAGAGACGCCGGAGCCATCGACGTTCGCCGACTCAGCAGTCACCACGCACAGTCGATGCAGTATTGACGTCGAGCCGTCGAGGTGATGGAGCGATGCGATCAAACGCTCCAGTCGACGGTGATCCATCGGTAACCCTTTCGATCGAGTGCAACCACCCTACGCCCGGCGGGTGTCTTGCTGGTCGTTGTACATGAGCGGCGATCCGACGATTTTCAATGGGACGCCGACGACGCCTACATCGACGGCGTTCGGGCGGGCGTCATCGCAACGCGCTGAGGAAATCGAGCAGTGCCTCGTTGACCTCGGTCGGGCGTTCCTGCTGGGTCCAGTGACCGCAGCCGGGCAGGATGATCGAGCGATGCAGTTTCGGCAGCGTGGTCGGGTACTGCTCGATCGACGACATACCCCACATCGTCGGACCGTCGCGGTCGCCGCCGATGAACAGTGCAGGCACGTCGATGACCCGGCCCCGGAAGGCAGCGAGGTCCTCCCAGTCGCGGTCGATGTTGCGGTAGCGATTGAGCCCGCCGGTGAACCCGCTGTGCTCGAACTCGCTCGCGTACACGTCGAGATCAGCCTCGGACATCCAGGTCGGCATCGACTCGGGGTACTGGAACCGGTCGCCCATCTTCGTGCCACGGGCAACGGTCGCAACCGTTCCCGCTCCCGGCGCGGGCGGATCCGCGTCGCCGGATGCGGTGAAGTAGAACCCGAGCAGCCAGCGGCGGGCGTCGGCGTCGAGTTCGGCTTCGGCCCGACCGGGCTGCTGGAAATACTCGATGTAGAACTCCTCGTCGCCGGCAATCATTCGCAACACATCGGTCGGACGGTGTTCACCGGGAGGCGCGAACGGCACGGACAGGCCTGCCACGCCCCGGAACACGTCGGGCCGCAACAATGCTGAGGTCCATGCGATCGGAGCGCCCCAATCGTGGCCGACGATGACGGCGGTTTCTTCGCCGAGCGCCGTGACAAGCGCGACGTTGTCGGCCACTTTGCGCAGCATCCGATACGAGTCGATCTCCGTCGGCTTCGATGACCGGCCGTACCCGCGAACATCGATCGCCACCGCGCGATAACCCGCATCGGCGAGCGCCGGAAGCTGGTGCCGCCACGAGTACCACGACTCCGGGAAGCCGTGGACCAGCAACACCAGCGGCCCCTCGCCCTGTTCGACGCAGTGGAGCCTGATGCCGTTGACGTTCTCGATCCGATGCCGAAGTTCGCTCATCCGTGCAGCGTTGCAGCAACGCTGATCCCAGATGCCATCGGGGCCCGCGCGAGACTGCGCCGATGTGGATCTTCGCCCACCGCGGCGCAGCCCCGAATCGTCGGATCGAAAACACGATTCCGGTTTTCCGAGCGGCACGGCAGGCGGGTGCCGATCTCGAGAGCGATGCTCGCCTCTCACGAGACAAACAGGTCGTCCTGATTCACGACGCCTGGTACCGGGTCCGGCTGATCCCGCTACCGGTTCGTTGGCAATCGGCGGCCCGACTCGCTCGTGGCGGGGCCTGCACCATCGACCAGTTCTCTGCCGCACTCGGCGCCGACTTCGAGTTCTCGATCGACCTCAAGGACACCCGCTGTGGCCCGGCGCTGATCGATTCGGCGCGAACCCGTCTCGGTCTCAGCCACCTGTGGTTGGTGTCGGACAACGTCGAATTGCTCACCGAACTCCGCGCTGCCAGTGCGCAGGTTCGCCTCGTCCACGAAGCACGACATCGGGACATCGGCGATCCCCGTGGGCACGCGACCATGCTCGCGGCGGCGCAGATCGATGCGATGAACAGTGCAATCGATTCGTGGGATGCGGGCCTCGTCGACCATGTCCACAGCTGCGGTCTACGGGCGTTCGGATCATTGGCCGAGAGCGCCGACGCGTTCGCCCGTGGACGCGCGCTCGGTATCGATGCAATGTACACCGACGACGTCGCGTTGGCTGCGCCAGGAACGGTCTGATGGCCGGCATCCGAGCGGTCCTGTTCGATTTCGGCAACACCCTGTTCGGCCATGATTCGTTGGCGGCGACCATCGAGCGATGCGCAGCCGACATTGGTTCGCCCACCGACGCGACCATGGCCCGGTCGATCGCGACCGCCATCGACCGGGCGGCCCACACCGAGGCCGAATTGTCGATGCTGCGAGATCTCGACGACTCGGTCTGGGACGCTCGGTGGCGAGTGCTCTACGACATCGCCGACGGATGGGTACCCGGACTCGGCTCGGCCCTGATGACCGATATGCACGCCCCGATGTCGTGGATGCCGTTCCGACGGACCATCGCCACGATCGCAACACTGGCTGCCGGCGGCGTCTCGATCGGGGTGGTGTCCAACACCGGCTGGGACGTGCGTGCTGTGTTTCGCGCCTACGGAATCGAACCGTCGATCGACGACTTCGTGCTCTCGTACGAGGTCGGCCTGGTCAAGCCGAACCCGGCGATTTTCGTCGAAGCCTGCCGGCGGCTCGGCAGCAGCCCAGGCGAGACGCTGATGGTCGGCGACGATCCCCGCGCTGACTCCGGTGCAACCGCAGCTGGACTCCCAGTGCTGCTCTTACCGATCGTCGAACCCGGCACCGACAACGGCATCGGCGTGGCCATCGACGCAGCGGGCGTCAGGCCGTTGCCGAACTGATATCTGATGGCTGTTCGATCCGCTCGTGCTCGTCACGTTCGTTCGCTGCGGACAGGGCCCGATCGCGCAGACGGCTGCGGAAGTCGCGAATCCAGCGGAACCGATTGGTTGCCGACAGCAGCACCACGGTCATCGTCCAGCCGGCGAGGGCATCGAGTACGTAGTGATTGCCGGTGACGACGACGCAGAAGAACATGAACGTGGCGTGCAGCGGACCGACAAAGCGCCACGACTTGCCCTTGCCCCATTGCCACCAGACGATGCCGACCCACAACGAGAACGCGCAGTGCAGGCTCGGCATCGCTGCGTACTGGTTGGTGAAGCCATTGACCGGTACGGGCAGCGGGGTCCACGGACCGGTGAACGCAGCGAGTGTGTCGACGATGCCGGTCGGTCGCAAGCCACGATGGGTCTGCAGGATTCGACCGCCCCACGGGGCACCGGCATCGAGCAGCCGCGGCGGCATCAGCGGGTACAGCCGGAACATGATCACGCCGAGCGGCAGCAGCAACAGCACCGCTCCGACCCAGCGCACCGCGTCTTTCCAGCGGGCCCGCATCAACACGGTGACGACCAGGCCGAGCGTGAACACCTGGTGCGACCACGAGTAGTAGCCGTTGCAGAATCGGACCAGCCAGTCGAATCCGAGGAAGACGTTCTGGACCCCCTGCTCGATGTCGAGCCACAGCGCATGCTCGATCGTGAGCACGGTGAGCGCATGCTCGAACGGTACGACCGGGGCGCCACGCTGGAACACCGAACGCCCCGCTCCGACCCGAAAGCCGCGATACACGCTGTACAACGCGATCGTGACAACCACAGCCACTGCGCGCAGATACCAGCGCGGTCCGAACGCAGGGACAGGAGCAGGCTTCGCCTTCGGTGCCCCGTTGGTTGCGCCCTCCACAACGTCGGGTGATGCCAAGATGACAGAAAGGTTACAGCAATGTTGTGGTTCGACTCCAGGGATTTCTGCGCTCCGCTCAGGATACGACGGGAGGCGAGGCCACGCCTGAGCGTCTCCGACTCCGCGATCAGCGGTAACGTGACGATCGCTATGGCGCTCGAGTCCATCCGTCAACCCTCCGATCTCCGCACGCTCTCGTACCCAGAACTCGATGAGTTGGCCGGAGAAATCAGGGACTTCGTGGTTCGGTCGGTGGCTGACACCGGCGGCCACCTCGGCTCCAACCTGGGCGCGGTCGAACTCACCCTGGCCCTCCACCGAGTGTTCGAATCGCCCCGCGACGCGATTCTGTGGGACACAGGCCATCAGGCGTACGTGCACAAGATCGTCACCGGACGCCGGGTCCGGTTCGAACAACTCCGTCAGGCCAACGGGCTCTCCGGCTATCCGAGTCGGGAAGAGAGCAAACACGACTTCGTCGAGAACAGCCACGCCAGCACGATCCTTTCCTACGCCTACGGACTTGCGATCGCCCGGGACGCCGGCACGGACGGCGATCGCCGCCACATCGTCGCCGTGATCGGCGACGGGTCGATGACCGGCGGAATGGCCTACGAGGCGCTCAACAACCTCGGTCACAGCAAGCAGCGCGTGATCGTTATCCTCAACGACAACGGCCGCAGCTACGCGCCGACCATCTCCAATCTCACCGCACACACACCCGTGCTGCCGCTCGCCTCGGTCGAACATCCCGATCCGCTCGAAGTCACCGGCGAGCACCAGCGACTCACCGACCGGGTCACCGACAAACTCGCTCATGGCCTCGCCAACATTCGACTCAACCCCACCTACGTTCGCCGCCAGCGCAAGCTCGAACGGTTTCTTCGCGATCTGCCGGTCGTTGGCACCCAGGCCGAAAAAGGGATGGATGCGTTCAAGGCCGCCGTGCGCGAGTTCCTCCAGCCGACATCGTTCTTCGAATCGCTCGGAGTGCGTTACGTCGGCCCGATCGACGGCCACAACATCGAAGAACTCGAGCACGCGCTCCGCAACGCCGAGGAACTGTCGGCCGAGGGCCCGATCGTGGTTCACGTCATCACCCAGAAGGGCCGTGGCTACTCGCCCGCCGAGGACGACGACGAGAAGCACCTCCACGACACGCCGGTCTTCGATCCAGCGGTCGGCCCGCCCAAAGCGGTTCCAACCGGATACACCCAGGCCTTCGCCGATGCGATTATCAAGGAAGCCGACGCAGATTCGCGGATCGTCGCGATCACGGCCGCAATGGCCGGCCCGACGGGATTGAACCCGTTCCAGAGCCGCTTCCCCGATCGCTTCTTCGATGTCGGCATCGCCGAGCAGCATGCCGTCACCGGCGCCGCAGGCATGGCCATGGGCGGGCTGCGGCCGGTGGTCGCCATCTACTCGACCTTCCTCAACCGCGCATGGGATCAAGTGGTCTACGACGTCGCGCTCCACCGACTGCCGGTCATCTTCTGCATCGACCGCGCCGGCGTCACCGGTCCCGACGGCGCCAGCCATCACGGCGTGTACGACATGTCGTTGTTGTGCAAGGTGCCGGGCATGCGGGTGCTGGCACCATCCAGCGCGCAGGAACTGCAGGTCATGCTGCACGACGCGATGTCGTTGGCCGACGAGGGACCGGTGGCCATTCGTTACCCACGTGGCATGGCGCACAACGTCAGCGAACACGAGGTCGGTTCGGGTCTGCATGCGCGGCTCCTACGTCAGGGCGACGGCTCGGTGTGCATCATGGCCATCGGCAAGCTGGTGGTGGCGGCCGAGAAAGCCGCCGCGCAGCTGGCCGAGTCGGGCATCGACGTGACGCTGTGGGATGTGCGCAGCTGTTCGCCGCTCGACCCCGACATGATCGCCGATGCCGCGCGGC
>JBDSDH010000044.1:0-2990 GCA_039920665.1 Ilumatobacteraceae bacterium | reverse complement strand
TCGTACGCCGACCTGTTCCGCACGGGCACCTCGCCGATTGCGCACTACTGGTCGCTGGCGATCGAGGAGCAGTTCTACCTCGTGTGACCGCTTACATTTGCCGTACTCGTCCGCTGGAGGCGAACGTCGACGAGGCTGCGCCGGATCGTGATCACCATCACGATCCTGTCAGCAACCCTCCCGATCATCACCAGGGTGTTCTGGAGCAGCGATGCTGTGTACTTCGCAACGCAAGCTCGCGCCGCCGAATTGCTGATCGGCGCTTCGCTGGCGCTGATCCTGCGCACGACGAGTTTGTCTCGGATCGCGACAGTCCTGCGATGGCTGGCAATCGTGGCAATCGCGATCATTGCGGTCGAGTTCGTCGTCACTCCAGCGGGAGACGGCTGGGTCTACGAGGGCTTCGTTCCGTTGTTCGCTGTCGTCTCCGCTGCGCTGATCGCCGGCCTGCAGGTCGATGGTCCGGTGCAGCGCGTCCTTGCCATGCGTCCACTGGTCGCGCTGGGCCGGATCAGCTACGGCGTCTACCTCTTTCATTGGCCCGTCTTCGTCGTGCTCGACGACGGTGAGGGGGATGAGTGCGATCCGGTTCTTTTTTGGTTGTGTTATCACGCTTGCGCTCGCGGTGGCCTCGGCGACGCTGATCGAGCAGAGGATCCGTCGGGCCAGCTCGCACGGTCTATGCGACCTGTGGTGGGCGGTGCTGACCACCGCTGATCGACGCAGACCGCGCTGCAGCCGTTGCGATCCAGCCCATTCCGTCGACCGGTGTCGTGCCATCATCGGTCGTGCCATCATCGGTCGCTCGGCACCGTCGTCGATCTGCAGCGCGAGGAGTGCACGCGAGGGATCGACATCGAGATCCGCAGGCGATCGCCGAGTTGCAGCCAGACGTTGTCGTGATCTCGATCAATGTCGCCGACAGTTGGATCGTTCGTTTCGACAAGGGTCGCACGTACGTCGACCCCGACGATCCGTACTACGCCTCGCTGATCGCTGACGGGTACCAGCGGTTCTTCGATGCGACGGTCGCCGCAGGTGTCCGGCGGGTGGTGTGGCTCGATCCGCCGCCGGTGCCCGTGATGGACACCCATACCGGAGCATTGGAAGACCTCGCCAGTGCAGCGAGACGGCGAACGCTCATCGACAAGGCGGTCGCGGCCGCTGTCGCTGCTCATCCCGGACGGGTCCAGGTGTTGCCGTACGGTGCGTGGCTCGAGGGCTCGAGGGCTCGGGGTTGCTCGACGATGTCGCCAACCGACCGGATGGTGTGCATCTGTCCGACGGCGCAGCTCGGATTGCCGTCGATGACTACCTCGGTCCGGCGATCGTCGACGTCGTTCGAGGTGACTCGGACTCGAGTTGAACTTCGCGCCTCGGCAGAGCCGTCGTACGCTGGCCGACGATGAACGCGGCGCGCCCTCTCGATTCTCTGCAACCCGGCCAATGGATTCCATTCGGCGGTGATCGGTCGACCGAGGTGTCGGCCGAACTCGCCGCCGCCTTCCGATCAGGCGACCGATTGGTGGTGGTGCAGGACACTGGCGCACTGCTACACATCCCGGCCGGCGATCATGCGCTCGTGGCCGGTGCCGTGGACGCCGCGCATGCGGCGTTTGGGCCACTGGCCGGCGTCGCTGAGTCGCAGATCACGGAGTTCTTCGATGCGTTCGCTCGACGTCTCGGAGACGACGCTGTATTCGCCGAGATCATCGAGGCCAACGTTGCCGACGTAACATCAGCCGCTGCTCGGGGTCGATCGACGACCCGGTTGGTGTTGAGTCCATCGATGCGCGACGACATGGTGGCCGGGTTGCGAACATGGCGCGACACGTCCGGCGCGCGCGACGTCGTCACCGAAACCGTGCAGCACGACGGCTGGTCGGTGACCGCTCGCCGAGCGCCGCTCGGAGTGGTCGGATTCGTGTTCGAGGGTCGCCCCAATGTGTTCGCCGACGCAACCGGAGTCTTGCGCACCGGCAACACCGCGGTCATGCGAATCGGCAGCGATGCGCTCGGCACAGCGTTGGCGATCATGCGCCTCGCGCTCCAGCCGGCCCTGCAGTCGGCGGGTCTGCCGATCGGTTCCGTGGTGTTGATCGAATCACCGTCGCGGGCCGCCGGTTGGGCGCTGTTCGGCGATCGACGGCTGGCGCTGGCGGTCGTCCGTGGGTCCGGACAAGCCGTCGCTCAACTCGGCGCGGTCGCGCGCCAAGCGGGTGTGCCGGTCAGCCTCCACGGCACCGGAGGAGCGTGGATGATCGTGTCGGCCGCGGCCGACGCCGACCATTTTCGGTCGTCGGTCGTGCATTCGCTGGATCGCAAGGTGTGCAACACGCTCAACGTCTGCTGCATCGAGCAGCGCCGTGCCGGCGAACTCGTGCCGGTGTTCGTCGAGGCGATCCGTTCGGCGGCGTCGGCTCGAGGGGTGTCCGCACGGCTCCACGTCGAGGCATCCAGCGCGCCGTTCGTCGACCCCGGGTTGTTCGTCGAGCAGGTCGTCGTCGGCCGTGCCGACGGCGCGCACGATGAGCCGTTCGCGACGACGCTGTCGATCGAGCAGACCGCGACCGAATGGGAATGGGAGACGTCGCCGGAGGTGACACTCGTGGTCGTCGACGACATCGACTCGGGCATTGATTTGTTCAACCGCTACAGCCCGAGATTGACAGCGTCGCTGATCAGCGATGACCCGGTCGAGCAACAACGCTTCGCCGACCGCTGCGATGCACCGTTCATCGGCAACGGCTTCACCCGTTGGGTCGACGGTCAGTTTGCGCTCGACCGACCCGAACTGGGCCTGTCGAATTGGGAGAACGGTCGGCTCTTCGCCCGCAGTGCCGTACTGTCGGGTGACTCTGTGTTCACCGTGCGATTGACCGCCACGGTCACCGACTCCGGACTGCATCGCTGACGAGGTACGTTGGCGCCGTGGGGCGACGCGGGGCGAAACGCAATCGAGCACTGCGTTGGCCGATCAGCCTGATCGT
>JBDSDH010000043.1:0-24969 GCA_039920665.1 Ilumatobacteraceae bacterium | reverse complement strand
GATCGATGGATGAGCCGGCTGAGATCGATGTGGTTGTCGGTATGCCGTTCGCGATCCGCGTGTCGAGGATCCGGGGCAGGATCGAGCGGGACGAACAATCCAGCCGTGCTGGCTGATTGGCTGGTGTCGGTGAACCAGCCGGCGACATCGGCGAGGAGGTGCGCTCCTGATTGGCTGAAGAGGCTGACCCGACCGTCTGCTCCCAGTGGCACGATCGCCAGGTTGGCGATGTGCTGACCGGCGAACGTGACGTTCAGTGTGGACGCCTCGGGTCGCGCCGCACTGGCAGCGCCGACCCTGACTGGGATCGAGATCGCGACCTGATCGATCAGTCCGTCGCGAATCCGTGGGAGCGAAGTGTCCAAGGCCATTCTTGACACCAGTGTGTTGATCGCCGACGACGTTGCCCCGTTGGAGGGCGAACTCGCGATCAGCGTCGTTTCGCTCACTGAACTTCACTTCGGCGTACTCGTCACGAGCGAGGCGGAGGTTCGTGCGGAACGGCTGTACACCCGCAACGCAAAGGATCTCATCGGGATCGAGCATCTCGTCGACGTCGTCGCCGTCTGACAGTGAGAATCGGGTGGGGCCTGCGGCTGTTGGTCTGGCCCTGATGGAAAGTTGAGGGGTCCAGGCCCCTCGGTGCTCTACCGTCGTTGCATGGTCGCGACTTCACTGCTCAGTCTGAACGGAGGGTTTGGGATAATTCGAGGGTGCTCAAAAACGCGTCCGAAGTCGATGTCCAACCGAGCATCGATTCGACGATCGTTACGGTCGCGTCGTGGTTGGTCCGCTCCTCGGTGCCGCCGATTGGTTCCGCGCAGCAGTCTGTGAGGAGCAGACAGCGATAGTCACGGAAGTAGGCATCTCGCAACGTCGATTCGACGCAGACGCTGGTCGTGCAACCGGTGAACACCAGCCATTCGATCCCACCTTCCTTTAACACCGTGTCCAGCTCGGTCTCGAAGAAGCCACTGAAGCGATGTTTCGGTATCACCAACTCCCCGTCGTGCGGGGCAAGTTCATCGATGATTCGAGTGTTCCAGGTGTTGCTGATCAAGAATCGTCCATCGGTGCCGTCAGGTGCTACGACGTGCTGACCGACGCCGGCGAGCAGATGCCGGACTCGGTTGGGAGCTTGCGCGGTTCCCATGTTCGAGAGCTGCTCATCGAACTGCATCGCGAGATAGACGATCATCACGTTCGCGTGGCGCGCAGCGTCAAGGACCTTTCGGGTGGGCTCGATCACCTGACGCACGATCCCCAGCGGAACTCCGATGCGGTCGAACATTCCAAGCGGCGAGGCGAAGTCGTTCTGCATGTCGACGACAATCACGGCTGTAGCGGCCGGGTCGAATTCGAACGGCGCCGGACGTGCCGTCACCAGACGACTATCTGATCTCTCCATTGACTCAGGATAGTGGGAGCCGACCATCGGCCTGCACACAATCGGCGAAGCGGGCGGCAAGAGTGCCCGACACCGTCCCTTCGATCGCGGCAGGCAGCGCCATCAATTTGCGATCGGGGAGCACAGAACGAGCGCACAGATCGACCGCGATCTCGACATCGGAGAAGGTCATCGAAGCCCGACTCTCCTGTCCGGAAACGAACTGACGGTTGGTCGCGGATGTCTCGCGGGACGGGACGACCGTGCGTGTTCCCACGCAGTCGAACTCGACGAGGCGGGTTGTGAGATCGCTGGTCCAGATGCCGCGTGTCCAGCGCACATGCGCGACGTCGTTGTCTCAAGCGAGGCGGGATCCGTCTGCACGACCGTGATCGAGGTCGCCACAACTGTTGCTGACGACGAAGCGGCGTTCGTCGTCGGGGAGACGCCCACCGAAGTAAGCGCGGACGTCACGGGCATCGACGCCTGGGGGGAAGCCGTTGCGTCAGATCCACACGCCGCCATCAGCAACGTTCCTGCAATCAGCCATCTCCGGCAACGAGTAGCTCTCATCGAGAGCCCGTCCCCACAGGCACCATCGCAGTATCTCCAGACTCAGCGCTGAAGATTCGACGTTCGAAGTCCACGGGTCAGTTTCAAGTCTTCCACGACGTCATCGACCGATCAGGACACTCGTCGAAGGTGAGAGGCGCCCATTGTCGAGGTCGAGTCGGCGGACGTTCGACGGCAGCTGTTCGAGGGTGTGGGACACGATCAAGAGCGCGGTCGCGTGTGCTGATGCCTGCCCGAGCAGCATGGTCATCAGGGCGGCGCCTCGCTCGGGATCGAGTGATGCGGTTGGTTCGTCGGCCAACAGCAGCTCGGGCTGGTTCATCAGGGCTCTGGCGATACCGACTCGTTGTCGCTCCCCGCCGGAGAGTTGCGCTGGTCTGGCGTCGATGCGTTGTTCGAGCCCGACTTGGCAGAGCAGTTGTGTTGCCCGCTTCCGCATCGTGTGGTCGAGCCGGCCGTCGAGGTGGGCGACGAGTTCGAGTTGCTCGCGGCAGGTGAGAGCGGGGAACAGGTTCGATGCCTGGTAGATGATCCCGATGTGATTGCGTCGAATCGACGTCGATGCTTTCGTGCTCAGGCCGGTGGCTGGTTTGCCGGCGATCACGACGGTGCCGTCGTCGGGCGAGAGCAGAAGTCCGGCGATCGCGAGCAGCGTCGACTTTCCGGAACCCGACTGGCCGGCGACGGCGACGGCCTCGCCCGCGACGATGTCGAGGTCGACGTGGTCGAGGATGGTCCGGGTGTCGGCGCCATCGGGGTAGGCGAGCGAGATGTTGCGGAGTTGAAGCGTCATGAGTTCCTCGGTCAGATGTCGGTCTTGAGCGCGATGATGGGTTCGACGTTGACGATGCGACGCAACGCAACGACGCTGCCGAGCAGTCCGAGTCCGATCAGACTCACTGCGGTGGTCAACACGGATGTGGCTTCGAGCCGGAACGGAACAGCATCGCCGACGAGTTGGCCGAACCCGATGCCGACGAGTGCTCCGACGGCAGTGGCCACGACGAGGATCAACGCCAGTTGACCGATCGCGTCGCGGATCACGTACATGTTCGACGCCCCGAGAGCTTTGAGGAGTCCTATCTGCTGGGTTCGCTGCACCGTCCAGATCACGAAGAACGCGCCGACGACGAGCGCCGAGATGACGAGCAGGAACATTCGGATGAGCGTCATCGTCTGGGTCTCACCGCTGTAGCCGGGCGACCCGGCGTATGCGGAGTCTTTCGACATCGAGTTGGTGCCGGCGGCCGCGTCGGTCGCAGCGAATCCGGACGTGTTGTCGCTGTTGATTGCGATTGCCGAGAAGCGCCCGCGGGAGTTGTCGCCGTATTGGAGTTGCTGCCAGACAGCGAGTGAGGAGAACGCAATGTCGACGTGGCCGTAGGAACCGGCGTAGGTGAAGCCGAGTACTGGAAGCACCTCGTCAGCGCCGACGATCGTCAGGTTGTCTCCGACCTCGATGCCGTCTTCTTGGAAGCGATCGCTCAGCACGATCCCCGGAGGCCCGGTCAGCGCGTTGCGAGCCTGTTTGTCGGGGGCGAGGAAGCTGTCCGGTGGGATACCGAACAGGGCGATGTCGATCGTGCCTGATGTCGGGGTGTGAGCGTTGAGGAACGTGACGCCGAACGGGGATGCCTCGACCCCGGAGTCGACCCAGGGTGCCAGATTGTCGTCGTCGAGAGTCGATCTGCTGAACACGGCATCGGTGCCGTCTTGCAACGCGACGTGGGTGAGCGGCAACCGGCGAAGCCCGGAGATGCCGTCGTCGACGAGACCCACGGCGAGCCCGGACAGCATCGTGGCCATCAACGCGATCAGGCCGACCACGACCGCAACGAGTCCGAACCGGGCTCGGCCAACGCGGAGCTCTCGAAGAGCGAGGAACATGTCGGGGGTCTCCTGTCAGGATCGATCAGCGGTGTGTGCCGAGCGGCCTCCAGTGTGTTGTGGCGCCAGCGCCAGGGACACTCGCTCGATGGGATGACGTCGGCCTCATCCGTTCGGATGACCGCGTCGTCATCCGAACGAGCGATCCGTGCCCCGTCGGCCCCTCGCTACGCTCAACCGGGTGACCGCTGACCCATTCCCCAGGACTGGCGCCTGGTTGGAACGCGGCATCGACATCTTTTTCGTCGCCGTCATCGTCGCGTCGGCCGGTCGAGATTCATCCCGTTCAACGGTGATCGCTGTTGCTGCTCTGCTCGCGATCTATGCCGCCCGGCTCCTGGTCCGTCGGCGGGAATCGGCAACCATCGTGTGGCTGTGGGTGCTGACCCTTGCCTGGGCATCGGCGGTGCTGTTCGTCTCGGTGGCGCTGGTGTGGGTCTCGGTTTCGTTGTTGTTCCTGCACCTGTTGACGTTCCCGATCCGAATCGCGCTGACTGCCGTCGCCGGCATCACGGCCGTGGCCATCACCGCTGAAGCCCTCGGCGACGGGCTCGTTGCGGCCGAGGTCATCGGTCCGATCCTCGGGGCCGGATTCGCGATCGTTGCCTGCGTCAGCTACCGGATGCTCGCCGCAGAACACCACGAGGCCGGCCGGGCTCTCGACGAGCTGGCCACGACACGGGACGAGCTGGCCCGCACCGAACACGAGCGGGGGATGCTCGACGAGCGTCGGCGCGTCGCCCGCGAGGTCCACGACACGATCGCTCAGGACCTGGCCGGCATCTTACTCCTGACCCGATCACCGGAGTCCCAGGAGTCGATGTCGACCATCGAAGGTCTCGCTTCGACCGCGCTCCGAGAAGCACGACGGATCGTCGAAGCACTCGGCCCGATCGGACTCGAGTCGACCTCGCTCGCCGTTGCACTCGCCCAACTCGAAGCCACCGACGGCACGGCCTCGCCCTCCGTCGAGTTCACGTTGACCGGTGAGCCGCGAGCGCTCCCCCAGCCCCACGAGGCAATGCTGCTGCGAGTCGCCCAGGGTGCGCTCGCGAACTCTCGTGAACATGCCGTTGCATCCTCCGTGTTCATCACGTTGAGCTACCTCGACGATGAAGTCGCCGTCGACGTCGTCGACGACGGTTGCGGATTCGATCTCTGCAATCCACACCGCAACCCGCCGACCGGCAGCTTCGGTCTGGCGGTGATGAGCCAGCGTGCCGAGCAGGTCGGCGGAACGCTGATTGTCGAATCTCACCCAGGAGGGGGCACCGCGGTCCACGCTGCCGTGCCGTCAGCATGATTTCCGTCCTCGTCGTCGACGACCACCCGATCTTCCGCTCCGGCATCCGAGCCGTGATCGGCACCCAACCCGATCTGCAGATCGCCGCCGACGTCGGCAGCGCCGAGGACGCCATTGCCTACGCCACCGACCACTGCGTCGATGTCGTCCTGATGGACCTCCGGATGGCCGGTATGGGAGGAGCAGCGGGGACTGCCGTGATCAACGCGCTCACCAACCCGCCCAAGGTCATTGTCTTCACCACGTTCTCCAGCGATGGCGACATCACCGCAGCGCTCGATGCCGGCGCTCGCGGGTATCTCCTCAAAGATGCTCATCCGGATGACATCTGTGACGCGATCCGTCGCGTCGCAGCTGGAGGGGCAGTGCTCGCCCCGGTCGTCGCCGAACGGATCGTCGACCGCAACAGGACGACGACGAGTGACCAACTCAGTCCGAGAGAACTCCACGTGCTGGAGTTGCTGGCCGAGGGTCTCGCCAATCGGGCGATCGCCCAACGACTCCACCTGAGCGAGACGACCGTCAAGACCCACCTCGCCCACATCTACAAAAAGCTCGACGTCGACAACCGCACCGCAGCGGTCGTCACCGCCAGCGAAAGCGGAATCATCCGCACCGTCGACCGCCTGTGACGAGTCAGGACCAGACCTGCCGAGACCAGACTGACCCGAGGAACGCTCAGGCGTGTTCTTCCCACGGATAGGTGTCCAGCCGCTCCACGCCTGTTTCGGTGATGACGACCTGGGTTTCGAGTTTGACCGACTCGCGACCGCCATCCTCGCCGATGAGGCTCTCGACCGAGACAACCATGCCCGGTTCGAATCCCCCGATGTAGGTGTCGTAGTCGACATGGGTCGCAACACCGGGCCACTCGTCCGCCATCCCGATCCCGTGGAACGCGTAGCCGTACCGCCCCGCTCGGAATCGTTCGGGGATCCGCCAGGATCGCTCGTTGAATTCGTCGAAGCTCATCCCAGCCGTGATGACACCGACGTTGTGTTCGATCTGATCGACTGCAGACCGATACAGATCGCGCTGGATCGCGTTCAGCGGTACGTGTCCGATCGTCCACGATCGAGAGATGTCGGCGCAGTAGCCGTTCGGGCCGATCATGTCGGTGTCGACGGCCAAGATGTCCCCCACCTCCCCGACGTGTGTCGACGACTCCTGGTACCAGGGGTTGGTGCGGTGCCCGATCGCCAACAGCCGGGTTTCGATCCACTCGCCGCCGGCGCAGATGTTCTCGTGATGCAACTCGGCCCAGATCTGATTCTCCGAACGCCCCGGCAACGAATCTCGGTGCATCCGCAACAACCCCGCCTCGGCCACCTCGACCGAGTGCCGAAGCAGATCGACTTCGCCGGGGCACTTGATGCTCCGCGCCTGCTCGAGCACCACCTGGCCGTCACCCACCGTCACACTTCGGGATCGCAGCGCGTCCAACCCGAGGGGATCGAGCCGATCAGCTGCGATCTTCGCGCTGGCACTCCCACATCGCTGGCGGACGACATCCACGACTTCGTCGGCCCACATCTGCGCATTGGCCGCCATCCGTTCACCGGCCGCGAAGTAGAACCAGTTTCGAGATGTCCGAACCTCGTCGACGACGGCCACGTGACCTGCAAGGTGTTCCGACCCAGCGAACTCGAATGCGACCGTGTATCCGTCGGCACAGACAACGGTGTACCGGGCGGGGCTGTGCGATGTCCACGGCTGCATGTTCGACACATCGGTCGCATACCGGATGTTGATCGGATCGGACAGCACGACGGCGTCGTAACCGTGCGCGACGAGTTGCTCGGTCACTCGCTCGTGACGGTACCGACGCACCACATCGTCGGTCTTCTTCGAGCTGCTGGATTTCGAGCTGCTGGATTTCGAGGTGCTGGATGCGGATGCGGCGTCGACGGGCATGGTCGCGATCATGCCCCACTCCGCTGGCCGTCGCGCTCACGCTGACGTGAGGTCGCTCACATTGCCGGACGCAGAACAGATCGCGGATCATTCGCGTAAGCGGTTCCGGCGCGAAGCACGGCAAGCCGTTCGCACACCGATCCGCGCAGACGATGGTTCTGCGTCGCCGCAGATCGTGGCCAACACGGTCGTCGCCGCACCAGCGCTGGCAACGGCGCTTGCCGCGAACAGCAGGGGTAACTCGCGGCGGGCCTCGTGCCACGCCGGCGTAGCCGTATCGGCGACGAGGACACCGGTGTGGGTCGACGAAATCGGGCTGTCGGGATCGCCCTCGATCCGGATGATCCAATCGTCCTTGACGAAGATCCGCTGGCCACATCCGACCGCGCAGAACGGACAGATCGATTGCACCACTCGATCGGCGTCGGCCGTGCGCCGTGCCAGATCCTTGGACCATCGTGAACAGGATGCAGCGCCACGAGCCGTGGGGTCATGTCCGGTCAGCTGACGAACCAGCGGCCACTCGCTCCGATGAATGCTCATCGATGCTCCTCGTGTCGTGTTCGATTTCCCCAGTTCGGCTGGCTCCTCACCATGCTGATCGACGATTGGGGGATCGGCGATCAGCAGTCATCGGCCGGACGCGTCGGCTCGATGGGTGACGGCGACCCGAAACTTTCGCGAAACAAGTCGTCCTCCGCTTGGTTGTCGCGTGTTGATGGGTAGACATGGCTGGTGATCAATCCCGTCCGTCTGTACTGGGGCACTGACCGTGCTCGACCTCGGGCGATCCGTCGCACGCTGGCGGCAGCCATCCTGCTCGGCTCGTTGGCGGCGTGTGGCAGTTCGTCATCGACGGCGAGCCCGGCAACCGTCGGCGTCACCGCCAGCTCGAATGCCGACCCCGCACCGAATGCCACGGACAGCGAGGGCGCCGGCTCGGTTGGGGTCCCCAAGCTGTTGCAGTTCAGCGCACCACTTGTCACAGGCGGCGAGTTCGCCGGCGCTGACCAAGCGGGCCGGGCGACAGCATTTTGGTTCTGGGCACCGACTTGAAGCATCTGTAACGCAGAGGCTGCTTCGGTCGAAGCAGCAGCACAAGAGTGGGCCGGGCAGGTCGATTTCGTCGGTGTCGCCTGGACCGGCGACAACGCGTCGTTCCAGCGATTCATCGACAAGTATTCGTTGTCGTTCCCTCAGATCAGCGACGATCCCGGAACCGTCTTCGCCCGCTTCGGTGTGCCGGCCCAGCCGGCGTTCGTGGTGGTCAAGCCGAACGGCGACTCGAGGGTCTTGCTCGGTGCGGTTGACGAAGCGAACCTTCGCGCGGTGCTGGCGCAGGCCGCCGCCGGCTGACTGGGTGGACCGGCTTGATTGCGCTTGACGGCAACTTCGCGTACAGCTTCCTGCTCGGGATGTTCGCAGCTGTCAATCCGTGCGGGTTCGTCATGTTGCCTGCCTACCTGATGTATTTCCTCGGCCTCGAGAGCCATCAGAATGGGCCGGGCCGGACCCGGGCCAGCGTCCAACGGGCGCTCCTCGTCAGCCTCGCCACGTCCGCGGGATTCATTGCCGTTTTCCTCGTCGTGGGAACGATCTCACGGCTGGTCACACGCCAGATTCAGGACAACGCGAAGTACGTGTCGCTGGTTGTCGGTGTCGGCCTGATCGTGCTCGGTGTGATGATGCTGCGTGGGTGGAAGCCGCCGTTGACCACGGCGGCAGCGGGCGCCGGTCGCGAACGCAAGCGGACCTTCGTCGGCATGTTCGTGTTCGGCGCCGCGTATGCCATTGCCTCGATCGGCTGCACGATCGGTTTCCTCGTGTCGGCGGTGTTCGGGTCGTTCGCCGCAACGGGCTTCGTCAGCGGGGTGGTCAGCGTCGCTCTCTACGGCGTCGGCATGGCGCTCGTCGTCACCGCGTTGACAATGACCCTGGCAGTCGCCAGTGGCGGGTTGCTGCGTGTTCTGCGCAACGGCCTGCGCTACATCGACCGGGCCGCAGGCGTGTTCATCATCCTGACCGGCTTGTACCTGACCTGGTATTGGTACGCAGCGATCACCGGCTCCGGGACCAACCCGGTCACCGGCAAGATCGACAGCTGGCAGGGACAGCTCGTGACGTTCATGCAACGTCAGGGCGTGTGGCGAATGTCCGGCGTGCTCGGATCGGCTGTTGTCCTCGGGTTCGTTTTCATCGTCGTCTCCCGTCGTCGCAAAGCGGAACTCCCCTCGGACCTCGAGCCGGATCTGGACCAGCACGACACCGATCCGATCTCGGCCTAGATTTCCGACGTGGACGAGCAATCTCACTGGGAGTCGGCCTGGACCGGCCGGGACGCGGCATCGACGAGCTGGTATCAATCGAGCGCAACGACTTGACGTGAGATGGTGCGCCGCGTGACGGCGCCGTCGGACACGGTGGCGGTCGTCGGTTGCGGGTCGTCGACGCTGATCGGCGAGCTTCTCGACGACGGCTACACGGCGATCACGGCGATCGACATTGCCCAATCGGCGATCGACCAACTCGGGGCCGGTCTCGGCGATCGCGCCGAACGTGTCACGATGGTTCGCGCCGATGTCCGCACGGTCGAGCTGGCGAACAGCGTGACGTTGTGGCACGACAGAGCCACGTTTCACTTCCTCACCGACATCGCCGACCAGACCGCTTACGCGATCACGGCCGCTCGCTCGGTCCGTCTCGGAGGGCATCTCGTGCTTGCCGAGTTTGCAGCCGATGGGCCGACGTCGTGCAGCGGCCTGACCGTGGCCCGTCATTCAGCAGCGTCACTGCAGTCGGTCTTCTCCGACGGATTCGAGCTGATCGAGTCGTTCGAACGCGATCATGTCACCCCGTCTGGTGCGGTCCAACGATTCATTCACGCGCTGATGGTCCGCCGCTGCCCACCCTCGGTACCTGCGTCAGTAGTCGAGTGAGGTGTGGTCCGGTTCGACGACTTCGTGACCGGCACGAACCCATGCCTGATGGCCACCGATCAAGTCGTTGACCGACCCGAAACCGAGAAGGGCAAGGTTGGCTGCGGCCAACGACGAGCTGTAACCGCCGTTGCAGACGATGACCAGCGGCTGATCGTGGGAACGGATGATCGGGTGTCGATACCCATTGCTCGGATCACATGCCCACTCCAAAGTGGTGCGCGGGATGTGGATCGACCCTCGGATCACGCCGAAGCGATCACGATCGGTGTTCGTGCGTGTGTCGATGACGGTTGGTGGTTGCCGGCTGTCGAGCGCGATACGAAGGCCATCAGGTTCGATCCGAGTGATGCGTGACCGCGCCGCGAACACAAGGTCATGGATCGTTGTCAGCGTCGTACGCCGGTGGACCAAGCGGGGATTCGCACCGATCTCGTCAACGTGGGGCTCGAGATTGAACTCTGTGCACATCCGCTCGTATCGACCGGCCTGGCGATCACGGGGCGCAAAGGATGCGATGAGCCGACCTCCCGGCGCGAGGTGCTGGACCGCAGCGTGGACCACCGCACGGCAGGTCTCTGGCGTGGTCATGGCAACGGTTCGGCCGTCGATCACGACCGCCTCGAACTGTCGGGTGAGCTGGACCCACATGCAGATTGCCGGTTCGACAAAGGTGACACCGTCGACAAAGGTGACGCGGCCTGTGACGTCGACGCCGTCGACGGCTGCATCAACAGCGGATTGCGAGGCACCGAAGGACAGCACGGAACCAGTGGCCCACAAGCGCCCCGAGTGATCGCTGCGATCCGATACCGACCCACCGCTGAACGGAAGCCCGTGGGTCACGACCTCGGCAGATCTCATACCGGAAGCGGGACTCTGAACGCGACCGACGTCGGGCTGGAGTCCTCGATCCAGATCTCGCCGCCGTGGGCTTCGACCAGCCCGCGAGCGATCGCCAGACCGAGCCCACCCGCTGTGCCGGTGTTGCGGCTGCGGCTGGCGTCGGCACAGGTGAATCTGTCGAACGCGGACTCTCGAAAGTCGCTCGGGAACCCGGGACCTGCGTCGCTGACCCGGACGGTCGCAGCACCTTCGGAGGCGATGTGCACCGTCACGTCGGTTCCTGACGGAGCGTGGCGGATGCCGTTGTCGATCAGGTTGCGGATGATGCGGGTCAGCGCGACCGGGCTTGCAATCACGTGCACCGGTCCGGGGTGGACCATGACGAGGCGGACACCGGCAACGGTTGCCACTGGTTCCAACGATTCGATCGCAGCGTCTGCGATCTCGACCAGATCGATCGGTATTCGTTCGAGGTCGAGACGGTTCGCATCGAGCTGGGAGAGCAGCGCTACGTCCTCGATCAAGGCACCGAGTGCTTCGATGTCGCGCAGCATCGATCGGAGATATCGCTGCGGGTCGCGGGCAACACCGTCGACCAGTGCCTCGGTGGCGGCCTGCAGTGCGGCCAGCGGAGAGCGCAGGTCGTGACCGATGTTGGTGAGCAGATTCTGTCGCTCGAGTTCGAGTGCTGCCCGCTCGAACTCGAGAGCGTTGAGTCGATCGACGAGGTCGTTGATCGCTGAACCGACGTGACCCAACTCGTCGCCACGTCGGCTGCCCACTCGCAGAGTCCGGTCTCCTGACTCGATTCGGCGAACCGAGCGCTCGAGGTCACGAACGTCGCCCCCGATGGATCTCGACACGATCAGCACCAACAGCACCGCAAAGCCGGCCGAGACCACAGTCACCTCGACAACTGCGGACAACTCGCCTGCCGTGAGGACCATCAGTCGCGCCGCGACCGCAGCGGCACACACCGCGATGAGCAGTGCCGACAGCACGAGGATCAACAGTGACCTGCTCAACCGGCGCGCTCGCCGTTGGTAGACGCGCAGCGCATACGCGATCGAGACCGTTCCGAACGTCATCCCGCCGAAGGCAAGTGCCGCGAGTTCGGGGTGTTTGCCGATGACGGATCTGAGCGTCATCTCCATCGCCAACATCGAGATCATGGCTCGAACCGATAGCCGATGCCGTGCACGGTGTGTATCCAGCGGGGCTGCTGGGGATCTGCCTCCAGTTTGTGCCGGAGGCGTCCGATGTGAACGGTCACCGTGGCCGGGTCCTGGTAGTCGGGTGACGATGCCCAGACGAGACGCAACAGTTGGCTGCGGCTGAACACGTGTCGCGGTGACTGGGCCAGCAACGCGATCACGTCGAACTCCTTCGGGGTCAGAACCACCGGCTGCCCGTCGACGCGCACTTCGCGCATCGACACGTCGATCGAGAGACCGTCGAATTCGGCGCGGAACCCCCCGGACGTTGCGGCATCGGTCGTCCTGCCACGTCGCAGGATCGTGCGGACCCGCGCCGCCACCTCTCGAGGCGAGAAGGGTTTGACCACGTAGTCGTCGGCGCCGAGTTCGAGTCCGGCGATTCGATCGGCTTCGTTGGACCGCGCCGTCAGCAGAATCACCGGGACGTCAGACGTCAGGCGTAGCTGTCGCAGAATGGTGAGCCCGTCGACTCCGGGCAGCATCACGTCGAGGACGATCAGGTCGGGCGTGTTCGATGCCAACCATTCGATGGCCTCGGCACCGTTGCTCGCCTCCGCCACGAGGACGCCGTCGAGTTCCAAGTAGCGGGCGACAACCTCTCGCACCATTGGTTCGTCGTCGACGACGAGCACCCGAGCAGACACCGCGCGAGCGTAGGTCCCGTTGCCGCCTGCTTTCCGATGGCGGGCGGAGTTTCGAAAAAGTTTACGACCCTGAACAGCCGACACAGCGATGGCCGATCGGCGGACACCGCTGACTCGCCGTAGTGTCCGGTGCTCACACGACAAGTGTCGGGAGGTCCTGATGCGACGGTTTCAACGCAACGACAAGGCGGTCGCCGCGCTTGCTGCATGTGTTGTCACCGCGGCGGTTGCTGCGGTGGCGGTCGTGCGTTGGCGCAGCGACCATGACGTCGCTGGACGGCAGGACGACCGCGATCGTGGCGAGCAGCAACTGCCGGACGGGTCCAATCCGTTCCGGACCGGACACACGTTGGTGATCCCTCACGGCGGTGGTGACGGGCTGTTCCCGGAAGACACGTTGCTGGCGTTCGAGCGCACCATCGCAATGGGTGCCGATGTCGTCGACGTCGATCTCCGACTCTCCGAAGATGACGAAGTGGTCGCATTCCACGACGCCACGGTCGATCGAATCACGGGAAGGTCGGGATCGATCGGCGCAATGACGTACGAAGAACTGAGCCGGCTCGACGCCGGATGGTCGTTCACAACCGCCGGCGGTGATCCGTCGACCGCTGGCGCCCATCCATATCGCGGGCAGGGCATCACCATCCCCACTTTCGAATCGATTCTGGATGAGTTCCCGACCACGTTGTTGTCGGTCGATCTCAAGGACGAGTCGCTCGACATGGTCGATCCCGTCTGCGAACTGCTGCGGGGCCATCGCCGGTTCAACGACGTTTTCGTGGGCTCGAACAGCGACGCCCAGATCCTCGAGTTCCGCCGCCGATGCCCGGATGTACGAACGAGCGCGATCATGGGTGACGTCTACGCAGCGCGCGACGCACGCGCCAGCCATGATCAGAACTTCGTGCCGGCAGTGACCGTCGATCAACCTCCGTTCCGCAGCGGCGACCGACAACGCGTCGATGCCGCGTCACTCACATGGGCCCATCAGCACGGAATCGCGATTCTGACGTGGGTGGTCAACGACGTCGATGACATGAAGCTGCTCGTCGACCTCGGTGTGGACGGCATCTACACCTCGTACCCAGATCGGCTGTTGAAGATTCTGGGGCGCTGCACAGCAGCGTGCTGACAGATCGAAACGTTTACGAAACACTCGACCCGCAACTGCGGAGCCAGCGATCGCTGGACGAGGATGGCCGCATGTCACGGACTCAATTGCTGGATGCCGATCAGGCGCCGATCACGGCCCAGCCCTATTTTGCTGATGGCGACCCAGGTCCGATCGTTGCCGCGTTGGCCACCGTGCCGGAGCTCCTCGGGCCGGCGCTGAACTTCGTCGGCGCCGCGCTGGGTCCTGGGTCGGTGTCCGTGCGGGCCAAGGAACTGGCGATCCTGCGGACATCGGTGCTGCAAGGGTGTCGGTACTGCATCCATGCTCACACTGCGGTTGCGCTCGATGTTGGTTTGTCAGCCGACGAGATTCGTGGGCTGCGCGGCGACATCGTGCTCGAAGATGCATTTCCCGAGGTGGCGGAGCGGGCGTTGATCGGCTGGATCGATGCGCTCGCCGGCGCGACCGGCGCGGTGCCGGACGATGTCTGGACAGCAGCGCGTGAACACTGGCCGGAGCATGCCCTGGTCGAGTTGACCGTGACCGTCGGAGCAACGATGTTCCTCAATCGATTCGCGACCGGGCTCGACCTGCCCACTTCCGATCAGGTCACCGAACGACTGAACAGGGAAGGTCTCGCGTGACGGCTTCGACCATTGCCGAGGCGATTGCGGCGGGCGAGATGCCCGGACGGGTGTGGATCTACTCCAACTACCACTGCAATCTGGCGTGCTCGTACTGCTTGACCGAGTCGTCGCCGCGCAGCGAGCGTCGGCAGTTGACCGCTGAACAGATGTTGACGATCGCGATCGAAGCGAAGTCGCTCGGCTTCACCGGCATCGGAGTGACCGGCGGCGAGCCGATGCTGCTCCCCTGGATTCCCGAAACCATCGCTGCGATCGCCGATCACCTCCCCGTGATCTTGCTGACCAACGGCACGCTCCTCAGCGGTGACCGGTTCGAACGGGCCGCCCCGTTGGCCCACCCCGAAGTCGCCGTGCAGATCTCGTTGGATTCGCATCTGCCCGACGTCAACGACATGGCTCGCGGGCCGGACAACTTTGACAAGGTTGTCGCTGTCGTTCCGCGCCTCATCGTCAGCGGTGTGCGGGTCAGGATCGCGACGACGACGGCCGGACCGTTGGACAGTCCATCGCTCGAGCCGCTTCGTGCGCTCGTCCGATCTCTCGGGGTCCGCGACGAAGACCACATCGTTCGCCCGATCGTGCGCCGCGGACGCGCCGACGAACGCGACCTTGGCGTGTTTGCCATTGCCCGCGATATTCCGAGCGAACTCACCATCTCCGCCGACGGGGCATTTTGGGGCAGCTTCGGGCCGACGGTCCGCGCCGGCCGGCTCGACACCGATCTGTTGCTGACTCGAACGATCCTGCCGCTGTCGGTTCCTGCGAACGCGTTGCTTGCAACCCTGCGTGGGCTGCCCGAAGGCGCAGACGCCAGCCTCGGTATTCGTTGAGCATGAACCAAGCGGAGCCGGTCGGCTCCACTCAGTTCATCAACGCCACACCACGATCAGCACAACACTCAGCCCAACGTCGAAGCGACAGCTGAGAGGACCCCGCCGAGGCGACCGGGACGTTGGACGGCCGTCGCCGCGACGAGGTCGTCGACGGTGTCGAGGTCACGCGTGCTCGCCAGCATGTGGACGGGCCGGCCGAGCTGGTGCAGTCGCCGCAACTGGTGGACCCCAGTGCGCGACGTGCTCATCGGAACGTCACGGAAGACCGCGTCGAGGAAATCGGCGTCGAAGCGCGACAAACCAATCGACCAGTATCCGCCGTCGATGGCCAACCCGAGTACATCGACGCCACGCGCGAGCTGCCCGAACGCCGCACACGAACCCGCTACCGCAAACGGTGTGTCCATGCCGGCGATGAGACCTGGACCGAGATCGCAGAACCCGTGCTGTAACCGCTGTTCGAGGCCGTCGCCGCGTTGCGGGACCACCTCGAATTCGGCGGGCGTGAACGCCGGCGGCTCGCCGTCGATCAGCAGGACAGGTCTGATGCTGGTCCCGGCGACCACGGCCAAGATTGCGTCGAGCGTGTCAGCGAGCGCAGCGGTGGCGATCTCTGCAGCCTGATCGAGCGAACATGGCGGGCACAGGCGGGTCTTGACCTGACCAGCGACCGGTGCCTTTGCGATCACCGTCAGGTGCACGGATCAATTTCCATGATCATCGCGCAGCATTCGCCCCATGTCCTTGATCGCCCGAACGGTCCCGGCAACCGTGCCTGTGACCTTGGAACGACCGGCTCGGGGCAAGTAGTCGATCGGGACATCGCGAATCGTCCACCCGGCACGATTGGCGCGCAGCACCATCTCGAGCGGCCAGCCGCTCCGCCGGTCTTGTAGCCCGAGTTCGAGCAGGGGCTCGCGTCGCATCGCCCGCATCGGGCCGAGATCGCGGATGTCGACGTCGGTACGTCGCCGGGTCTCGAACGCCAGCACCCGATTCGCCAGTCGGGCGTGGGCCGGCCAGGCTCCCTTGCGCGCCACGCGCGAGCCGATCATCAGATCAGCGTCGCCACGCTCGATGTAGCTGACCAAGAGCGGGAGTGCCACCGGATCGAGGGAGGCATCACAGTCCATGAAGCACACGATGTCGGCTGTCGCCGCGCACAAGCCGGCGAAACAGGCCGACCCGAAACCCCGGGTCGGCTCGGCGACCACCTGGGCGCCGTGCAATCTGGCGATCTCAGCGGTCGCATCGGTCGAACCGTTGTCGACGACGATCGCGTGATAGCCGACCGGGAGGCGGCGCAGCACCCATTCGACGGCCTGGGCCTCGTTGAGTGCGGGCAGCACGACATCAGGCATTGCGCCTCACTCTGCCCAACTGCATCCTGCCGATTTCACCGGCTGGACCGTAACGTCGGCCCGGTCGACGTGCTGCACGCCAAATCGAAACTTTCACGCAACACGAGCCGCTGGACCCGGAACCACTGACATGCTCGCGGTCTACTCCAGCACCAAGAGGGGCCTCAACATGGACGACGAGCAGAAGACCATACCCTCGACTCGACGGGCTCGGCTCGACGCGGTTGACACACGCACCCGTTACATCGCGATGACCGCAGCACGGATCGCTGCAGGGCTGATGTGGCTGGCAAACCTGCACTGGAAGGTCGCCCCCAACTTCGGAGAGGACAACGGCGGCGGCCTCTTCAAGTACGCCCGTTCAGCGGTCGACACCCCCGTCTTGGGTGTCTGGAAGTCGTTGACCGAGAATCTGTTCCTTCCCCACTTCCAACTGTTCGGCTGGGTCGTGATCCTGATCGACGGCACACTCGCGGCGCTGCTGTTGATCGGCTACCGAACACGTCTGGTGGCACTCATCGGAGCACTCAACGCGATCCCGATCTTGCTGTCGGTTGCGTACCGCGACAATGAATGGCCGTGGAGCTACTTCCTGATCATCTTCTTGCACCTGATGATCTACGCAGTCCCGGTCAACGAGCATGTGCCGAGCATCGATACGGCTCTGGCCGGACCACGATCAGCGCGTGATCGCGCATTCGTCGTCCTCGGCTCGGTCGCTGTGGCGGTCGGGGCCATTGGGTGGTTCCTCGCTCGCGACGTCGACTTTGCCAGCCACCAGGTCGCACTGTTCGGCCACGCCAAGATGGAACTCAAACTGCTGTGGTTCAACGGGCTCACCGCAGTCCTGACGATCGCCTTCGGCGCCACCTTGATCCTCGCCGCACGGAAACGTATCGCTGGGATTGTCGCCGCTGCCGGGTTCGCGATGATGGCGCTGGTTGCACTGTTCCAGGAGAACTGGAGCAACGTCTCGGCCGGCGCTCCAGACCTCATCGGCACCGGTCCCAATGCTGCGTTCTGGGCGATGTTCGCAGTCGGCGGAGGCGTGATGTGGTTCCGCGATCGGCATCGCCCGACCTGAAACTCGGTCGCACCTGACGGTGCTCTCAGCTCAGTGAGCGGCCATCGAGCCCACAGACGTCGAGCCCGAGCGACTCGATCATGTCGAGGCTGACGTAGGACCGACCGGTGTTGTCGGCGTCGCAATCACACAGCGCGAGAGTGCCCTCGACCATCGCCTCCATCGACTCGAACATCGTCGCATCGAGACCGCCGTCGAGCAATGCCATCGCCCCCTCACTCGCCACGGCTGCACGCGGCTCGATCGTGTTGACTCGCACGCCGGTACCGTGCAGTTCGAGCGCCAGTGCGTTCGTCATTCGGTTCAGCGCAGCTTTACTCGTGCCGTACATGCCGACCTTGGCGGCGACGCCGTTCGTCTTGAAGGGTGGGCCGGCGGCCGGTCGAGCGGTCCCGCTCGAGACGTTCACGATCCAACCGTGCCCTCGTTCGACCATCCCGGGAATCACCGCCTGGCTGAGCTCCAATGGCGCGAAGAGGTTGACTTCGAACGAGATCGCTCGCCGCTTGGCCGGATAGTCGAGCATCGACTGATAGATCGCAGCAGCTGCGTTGTTGATCAGGATGTCGACTCGCCCATCGAGATGCTCGAGTGCTTCAGGAACGATCCGGGACCGGCTGTCCGGGTCGCCGAGGTCAGCCACGACCGCTTCGACCGAGCCCCCGTAACGTCGGCAGCGATCGAGCGTCTCGGTGAGGCTGCCATCGAGATGGTCGTGGTGGTCGAGCGTGCGCGCCGTGATGACGAGGTTCGCCCCTTCAGCCGCGAGGCGCTCGGCGATTGCCGCGCCGATCCCGCGGCTGGCTCCAGTGACGATGGCTGATCGGCCGGCGAAACGCTGCATGAGTTTGTCCTTTGTCTGTCCTGGGATGAATGTTCAGGTGGCGTTGTACGGGGTGGTCTGCAGGTCGGACACGAGACGCGTCAGCAGGTCGCCCAATTGGCGACGTTCGTCGGGCGTCCACGTCGAGAGGGCATCGACGAGATGGCGACTGCGCACGTCACGAACGTGTTCTCCGAGCCGCTCCCCCCTCGCAGTTCGACGAACGAGAATGATTCGCCCGTGCGAGGGACTCGCTGCTCGCGTGGTGAGACCCTCAGCCTCGAGGATCTTGAGTTGTCGACTCACGGCCGCAACATCCATGTTCGCGGTGACGGCGATGTCAGCGATCGGACGCGGCGTGGTGCTCACCGCGAGCAGCACCTGGGTCGATTGTTGAGTCAACGACAGCCCTGCGCTCGTCGCCAGTCGTGAGAAGACGCGTCGGCTCGACAGGAGCCGCTGGAGTTGATTGATGGCCGAGCCGATGGTCTCCAGCGGATCTGTCATCGATCAGCCCGACCGTGACGGGATTCCGCCCGCGAAAGCGGGGCTCGTGGCATCGGCGGGGATGAAATCCAGCGGTCGAGCGACATCGGCCAGGGTGGGCCCATGGAGTGCTCCGAGAACATCGAGCGTGTCCAGATCGAACCCGTAGACGTCGGCTGCGTTCGTCGCCAGCAACTGGCGCATCTCGGAAGGTTCGAACGCAGAGAACGTCAGCCGGAGCGCTTCGGTCGAGTACGGGAACGTCGCCTCGTGGTGTGGATAGTCGCTCCCCCACATCACTCGGTCGAGTCCGATCGAACGAATGACCGCCGCGTCCGCCGGGCCGGGGAAGCTCGCGCCGACGTAGCAGTTCGTCGCGAAGTATTCGCTCGGTCGCCTCGCCAGGACCGTCTCCGAGGCGACGGTCAGCTCGCCGATACGACCATTGCGCATCTGGGCGTGGAGTGAGTCCATCCGCCGGAGCACGTCGGGCACCCAGCTCGAACCCTGTTCGGTCATCACGAAGCGAAGGTCCGGGAACCGTTCGAACACGCCGGCCATCGTGAGGTGCCACAAGGCTCGGTTTGCGAAGAAGCCGGTCTCGAGCACGAAGACGGCCGTCGATGCGGCATGACGGCCGTAGTTGGGAATGCCGCTGCCCCCCGCATGATGTGTGACCGGCATCGCAAGCTCGGAGCACACAGCCCACAGCGGGTCGTAGCGGAGCGAGAAGAGCGGTTCGATCCACGGTGTATCGGGTGAAACTCCAGGCAGAAGGATCCCGGCGAGGCCACGTTCTTTCGCCCAGCGAACATCAGCGATTGCGTCGTCGATGTCATTGAGCAGGATTTGAGCGAGACCAGCGCGACGCCCAGGCGCCGCAGCGCAGAAGTCGACGAGCCATCGGTTGTGCGCTCGCAGACCAGCCAAGCGCAGTGCATAGTCGTCCTTGCTCGGGGCTGGCGCAATCACCTGTCCCGTCGGAAAGAACGGCGGAATGGTGTTGGGGAAGATGACCTCGGCCACGACTCCGTCGGCATCGAGTTCACGGAGTCGGCGTTCGCTGTCCCAGTTGCGGGTGCGGCCGTCGTCGACGAGGTCCTTGAACGGGTTCCTGTACCGCGCTCGCCACGCGTCGAACTGGTCCAACAGCGACGCCTCGAGATAGTTGCGATACTGATCGGGGCTGCCGCCGGCATGGCCATCGGCAGAGATGATTGTGTAACGATCGACGCTCATCGCTCCTTCTTTCATCCGGTTTGATCTGACGGCTCGTCAGCCTTAGTCTTGACTCAGTCAACATCATTCGTCAAATCCGAAAGGCGTCCCCCGTGAAGCTTCCTCCAGCAGGTGCAGTCCATGACGAGCGCGAGATCGAGGCCGTCCTGTCCGTCCTGCGCGACGGCCAACTCGACATCGGTCCGGCTGTGGCCGAGTTCGAGCAGCGCATCGCCGTTCTGCTCGCCAAGCAGCATGGGGTGATGGTCAACTCCGGTTCATCGGCGTTACGGCTGGCGATCGACCTGCTTCGGTTGGAACCGGGAGACGAGATCATCACCTCGCCGTTGACGTTCTCCACCGACATTGCACCCATGGTGCAATCCGGGATCATCCCCGTCTTCGTCGACGTCGATCCAGCGACCTACCAGATCGACGTCACCAAGATCACCGAGATGATCGGCCCGCGAACCCGTGCGATCCTCGTCCCGAACCTGTGCGGCAATGTCCCTGACTGGGACGCGATTCGCACGATTGCCGACGAACACGATCTCCAGGTGGTCGAGGACTCGTGCGATGTCCTCGACTCGCACCTCAACGGAACACGTACCGGAACACGGAGCGACATCACCGTCACCAGCTTCGCCCGCTCACATGCGATGACAGCCGGGGGCAACGGCGGCATGGTCGGAATCGACGACCTCGACCTCCTCGACCAATGCGTGTCGCAACGCCGCTGGGGCCGCCGAAGTGAGTCCTACCTGTTCGGATCGCGCAAGGGCCAGAACGATCGTTTCAGCAACCTCGCCGACGGGACCCCGTACGACCTCGTCTTCGTGTTCGACTCGCTCGGCTACAACTTCGAACCGTCGGAGATCGGCGCCGCGTACGGCCTCGTCCAACTCGACAAGCTGCCTGGTTTCAACCAACAGCGACGGGACAACTGGCAGCGACTCGATGACTTTTTTGGCGCGTTCGACGGCGTCGGACGCTCGGTCACCACCCCCGGCGCCGACACGACGTGGATGCGATCGTGCTTCACCATCGACGAGGGCGCCGGCTTCGATCGCACCCAGGCCCAAGAGTTCCTCGAAGCGCGTGGCGTCGCGACCCGGATGGTGTGGACCGGCAACATCCTTCGCCAGCCCGGCTTCGCCCAGATCCCGCATCGCGCCCCCGAGGCCGGTCTCCCCGAGTGCGACTACCTGATGGATCATGCGTTGTCGCTGCCCATCCATCACGGCATGAATGCCGATCACATGGGCTTCATCTGCGAACAACTCGACGCGCTCCGCAGCTCGATCTGAGCAGTTCGGTCTGAGCAGTTCGTTCTGAGCAGTTCGGTCCGCGCCGAGTGGAATGCGACGTTCGGGTCAGCTGTGGTCGGGATGACGGACAGTGGGGCTGCCCCGGCGGCTCTCGAGCTTGCCGAATCGGCTGTCGAGCAGGCTCGTCAATTTGTGGATGGCCCCGTTGCACGCTTGCTCGACGGTGTCGCCGTGGTCGGTCACGGCGACCGACTGCTGTCCGATCGGATTTCGATCGTCATCGCAACCTCCATATGGTCGAAACCACGCCTTCGAAAAGCGTCACGAGGCGACGCCGAGAGCGTGTCGGTGGTGACAAGCGACCAAGTCCGGGACACTGTTCCCGATCTGGTCGATCCCCCTGTACGAGGGATCCTGTCGGTGAGTTGACCATACCCGGCCGTGTGGGGCTTGCCTCGTTCTATTTCCGTGGCTGGAGCAGCCGTCGCAGCCAGCCCGACTGCGTGTCGGCTTGACTGGCGGCGGGCGCTCCCGTACCACATTGGCATCGCTGTTCCGGAGCCACATCGGCAAGGACCTGCTCCACGTGGCCTCCACACCCACGCCAGCCCGGCCGTCCGCACTTCGTACACGTTGTCTTCCTACACATACCCCCCAGGGTATCAAGTCGACGCGCCCTCAAGGTCTCCCGGAAACCCGGAAATTTCCCTACCGATACTGCGGGAATTATACCCCAGGGGGTATTATTACATCGCTGAACCCGACCGACCAGGAGCGTCATCTCATGTTCTTCCGCCAGTACTACCTCGAGTGCCTCTCTCATGCGAGCTACCTGATCGGCGACACGACGACCGGGCGGGCGGTGGTCGTCGACCCGCAGCGCGATGTCGCTGAGTACCTCGCCGATGCGTCGGCGAACGGGTTGACGATCGTCAAGGTTTTGGAGACCCACTTCCACGCCGATTTCGTCTCGGGTCACCTCGAGTTGGCTGCCGCGACCGGCGCTGCCATTGGCTACGGCGCGCCAGCGGCCGGCAGGGTCGAGTTCCCGATCGAGACCTTCGACGATGGCGAGGACATCGTCCTCGGCGATGTCGTGCTCGAGGTGCGGGCCACGCCCGGCCACACACCGGAGTCGATCAGCATCGTCATCTATCCGACCGGGAAGAACTCCGACCCGTACGGAGTGCTCACCGGCGACGCGATGTTCATCGGCGATGTCGGCCGACCTGACCTGTTGGCATCCGCTGGCATCTCTGCGGAGGACCTCGCCCGGAAGCTCTACCACTCACTCCACGAACAGTTGTTGACCTTGCCGGACCGAACCAAGGTCTACCCAGCCCACGGCGCTGGATCTGCGTGCGGAAAGAACCTCTCGACCGAAACGGTGTCGACCATCGGCGAACAGCGGCGCGACAACTACGCACTCGCGCCGATGAGCGAGGACGAATTCGTCGAGGCGGTCACGCAGGGCCAAACGGTTGCTCCGCTGTACTTCTCGTTCGCTGCCAACCGCAACCGAGAAGTTCGCGATCTGCTCTCACCCAAGCCGGCCGTCGAGACCTTGACTCTCGACGAGGTCGTTGCCCACCAACAGAGTGGCGCGATCGTGTTGGACACCCGTGACGACATGACCTTCGCCACAGGTCATCTGCGCGGATCGGTCAACGTCGGCCTGGGCGGTCGCTTTGCCGAGTACGCCGGCCAGGTCATGCACGCCGGCACCCCGATCGTTCTCGTCTGCGATCCAGGGACCGAGACCGAAGCAACCGTGCGCTTGGCCCGGATCGGATTCGACCGGGTCCTCGGCGCACTCGCCTCGCCGGTCGAGACGTTCATCGCCCATCCAGAGCACGTCGAGCAGGCCTCTCGGCTGTCGGCCTCGATGCTCGACGATCGGATCGACTCGGTCAGCGAACTCGTTCTGATCGACGTGCGCAACCCAGGGGAGATCGCTCTGGGCGCGATCGTGGGGGCACACAACGTCAGCCTCCCCCACCTGTTGAACGCCATCGGGCAATTCGAGCCGACAACTCCGACGGTCGTCTATTGCGCCGGCGGCTACCGATCATCGATCGCTGCGAGCCTGCTGCGTTCGCGTGGATTCACCGACGTGTCCGACGTCGTGGGCGGCTACAGCGCCTGGGCAACTCGCCGAGCAACACCGACCAGCACGTCTCGCTGACGCCGTCATGCGTGCCATGCTCGCCTCCCCCCTCGGATTGTTGATCGGCATCTCACTCGGCGCACTCGGCGGCGGCGGATCGATCCTTGCCGTCCCGGCGCTCGTGTACGCCGCAGGGCAGTCTCCTAAACATGCAACGACCACCTCGCTCGTGCTCGTTGGTCTGACCGCACTGATCGGAATCGCTCCGCACTGGCGCGCCGGCCGGGTTCGATTGGCAGCAGGGGCGATGTTCGGTCTGGCCGGAATCGGCGGCTCGCTACTTGGTTCGCACTGGAACGCTGCAGCTGACCCGGACGTCCTGCTCTTCGCGTTCTCGGGTTTGATGTTCGTCGCGGCGTACGGGATGTGGCGGCGAGCGAGCACCACCCCAAGACCAGCGGGTCGATCGGTCGGGGCTGCCGCAGCCACCATCGAGCCACCTGCCAACACGATCGACCCGACGATGGTGCTGAAGGTCATCGCCGCCGGCACGGTGGTCGGCTTCCTGACCGGGTTCTTCGGTGTCGGCGGAGGCTTCGTGATCGTTCCCGGCCTGGTCCTCGCCCTCGGCTTCACGATGCCGGAGGCCATCGGCACCTCGTTGCTCGTGATCGCGATCAACTCCGTCGTCGCGCTGAGCACACGGCTCCAGCCGGGATCGATCGAGTGGGGCACAGTCGTCCCGTTCACCATTGCCAGCCTGCTCGGCGTGATCATCGGGAGTCGGCTCGCCATTACCCGCGATTCGTCCTCGCTGCAGCGTTGGTTCGTCGCGCTCCTGGTCGTGGTCGCCGGCTACACGGCGGTCCGGTCCGGGCTGGCCTTGACATGACCGGCGTCCCCTCCCCTTCAGAGTCGAACATCATCACCACACAAGGAGAAGCACCATGCATTCCATCGACACCATCGTCGACCTCACTCCCGAAGATGCCGAGGCAGCGATCCGCGCCGCACTCGCCGAACAGGGCTTCGGTGTCCTCACCGAAATCGATGTCGCCGCCGTCTTCCAGGCCAAGCTCGGACTCGAGCGTCCTTTCCTCAAGATCCTCGGCGCATGCAATCCTGGTTTCGCCCACTGCGCCTTGGAACTCGACCCGACTGTCGGCTTGCTGCTGCCGTGCAACGTGGTCGTCGAGACCGTCGATGGCGGCACCAAGATCTCCGCTGTCGATCCGCTCGAGTTGATGGCCGATCCGAGGTTCAGCGAGCTCGGCAGCGAGGTCTCGGCACGACTGCGAGCAGCCGTCGATGCTGTGAC
>JBDSDH010000042.1:0-85190 GCA_039920665.1 Ilumatobacteraceae bacterium | reverse complement strand
TCTGATCCGGCCAGGAACCGCCGTTCGAACGCAGCCCATTCGCCAGGGTCTGCTGCTGCTGTGGCGTATGCCTTTTGGAACTTCTCGTCGCGGCCGTAGTCCGGCTCGCAGGTTGTGAAGTGGGCGCCGTTCGGAGCTTCGATCACGCCGTCGACCATACCGCGGTGAATCTTGAGGGTGTGGAACGTGCCCTCGTCGAGCAACCGGTCGGTCGCCACAACGCGTTCGCAGCTCAGGTAGCGATGGCCGGGATCGCAGGCACCGAGGAACAAGTCGTCGAAGTACAGGTCCGGGCCGAGGAACTGGGCATTACCCGACATGTCAGCACGGTTGAGATGCACGAACGCGGCATCGAGACGGATCGCCGGAACAGCCAACAACTCCTCACCATCGTCATACGGTGAGCGCACCGTACGCAGCGACGGATTGACCTCCATCACACCCGAACCGAGACCCGCCCGAGTCGGCAGGAACGGCAGCCGCAGCGACCCGGCATACAGACCCCACTGCAACATGCCTTCGTCATACTCGACCGGTTCGGGAATCGTGGCGTTCTGCCGAGCCTGACGCCAATGCGGTTCCAGCGCGATCGAATCGAGCGACACGAACCCGTACACGACCCGACGAATCTTGCCCGCCGCCGCCAACAAACCCACATCCGGCCCGCCATAGGACACGATCGTCAAATCTTTCAACGGCGACCGCAACAATGCCCGCACCAGCGACATCGGCTTGCGCCGGCTCCCCCAACCACCGATCCCGATCGTCATCCCATCCTCGAGCGACGCGATCGCATCATCCTCGGTCATCCGCTTATCGCGACCCATCAGTTGTGCTCCTTGCTCGACTTGTCCGTGCCCGCGAAATCATCTCGCAGTTCATCGGCCACCCCAGACAGGTTGAGCTCGAAAGTGAACCCCTGCTCGAACCGATAGCTCCGTTTGACGTCCCACAGATCAATCCCGTTCAGACACTCCTTCGCAGCCCGCATCACAGTCGGCGACTTCGCCGCGATCTGACCGGCAACCCGCAACGCTGCGTCACGCAACTCCGACCGGGGAACGACCTCCAACACGCTGCCGAAGTGATGCAACTCGGCCGCCGTTGCCGTGGCCGCAGTGAACACCATCGCCCGCATCTTGTGCTGCGGAACCAACCGCGACAGGTGCGTCGCCGCTCCCAACGCACCCCGGTCCACCTCCGGAAGACCGAAGTAGGCGTCGTCACTGGCAATGATGATGTCGGCATTGCCGACCAACCCGATCCCACCACCCACACAAAACCCGTGCACCGCCGCAATCACCGGCACCGCACACTCATACACCGCCGCAAACGCCGCATAACAACCCTTGTTCGCACCGACCAGCGCATCGAACCCGGTCGTGTTCTGCATCTCCTTGATATCGACCCCAGCATTGAACCCTCGCCCCTCAGAGCGCAACACCACCACCCGCGTCGACGGATCACGCCCAGCAGCCGTCACTGCATCCGCGAGCTCGAACCACCCCGCAACCGTCAGAGCATTGACCGGCGGACAATCGACGACGATCTCGGCGATACCCGAGTCTGTGATGTTGCACTCGATACTCATATGCCAGATTGTCTATCATCTAGAAGATTGAGATCAAAGCAACCCGATAGAAAGTGGGGAGACTGTTGTGACGCTGATGGCGACGATCACACGGAATGCGTCCGAACGGTACGGAAACAGATCGGCGATCGTGACGCCCGACGGTTGGTCGTTGTCGTTCGCCGACCTCGATCGGCTCTCGGACGAGGTCGCCTGCGCGTGGACGATCCGCGGTGTGCTACCGGGCGATGTCGTCACCCTGCTCGTCCCTTCGGGACCCGAGTACCTGATTTCCTATCTCGCTCTGGCCAAGATCGGCGCCGTGACTGCGGGGGTCAATCCATTGCTGAGCACCGCCGAACGTCGGGCTCTGGTTCGACTCTCAGGGGCGGGCCATGTCGTGGTCACGTCCGGCGACGATCCAGCGTTGGAGGACATCGGGCCGGATGTCGATGTGATCGACGTGGGCACTGCCGATGCGCCGACCACCGTCATGATCGACCATCTCGAGGTCGGTTGCCGGCCACCCGAGTTGCCGCTCGACCCGGACCGTCCAATCGCGATCGTGTTCACCTCGGGCACGACCGGTCTGCCGAAGGGCGCGACGTTCGGTGAGCGCCAGTTCGTCGCTGCACTCGAGGCCGAGCAGGCCGATCCGTGGGCTGCCGGCCACCACATCATCTCCGGCACCCAGTTCGCTCACATCGGTTTCATGATCCGGGCCCACGCCTATCTCGACATGGGCACAGCGCTGTGTCTGATGGCCAGATGGCGGGCTGCTGACGCACTCTCACTGGTGCAGCGGCACCGGATGCCGGTGATCAACGGGGTGTCGGCCCAGATCGCGCTGATGTTGCAGGTGCCCGGGATGAACGAGATGGACCTCACCTCGGTCTCGCGCATCGTCACCGGGGGAGGCCCGTCGACGCCTGACCTGATCGACGAAGCGATGCGTCGATTCGCTGCGCCCTATACGTCGAGGTATTCGCTGACCGAGTCGGGCGGCATGGGAACCGCAACAGCGATCGACGCCGATCCGGAGGAGCGATACCACTCGGTCGGTCGACCGCGTGGCGGGATCGAGGTACGCATCGGTCGTGCCGGAGAGCCTCTCTTGGATGGTGCCGTCGGCGAGATCTGCCTGCGTGGACCATCGGTGATGACCGGCTATTGGAACGACCCCGAGGCAACGTCTGCAACCATCATCGACGGTTGGCTGCACACGGGGGATCTCGGGCGGATGGACGAACTCGGCGTGCTCCACCTCGCCGGCCGGAGCAAGGAGATGTTCATCCGTGGCGGATACAACGTCTATCCCCAAGAGATCGAAGCCGTGCTCAATGCTCACCCTGGCGTGGGATCGATCATCATCGTGCCGCGCGAAGACCCGGTGATGGGTGAAATCGGCGTCGCCGTCGTGATTCCTCGCGCCGATTCCGATGTCAATGCCGATGCCGTCACCCTCGCCGAGTTGCGCGAATTCGCCCATGATCGCCTCGCCCATTACAAACTGCCCGAGGCCATCCACTTCGTCGATGCCTTTCCGGTCACCGCAATGCAAAAGGTCGATCGGCTGGCGATGGCCGCGATGCTCGGCGCGACAGCGCGAACATGCGAGGTGAACATGGATCCAGCGACGACCGAAGTCGATCGTCGAGCCCTCAACCTGGCATCGGTGGTGGCCGCTTTCGCCGGCGTCAGCGCTGCCGACGCCGCCGCTCAGATCGCCAACTACACCGATGACATGGTCCTCGAATTGCCGTTCGCCGACCCACCCCGAATCGTCGAAGGGCGCGCCGCTGCGTTGAAGTTCCTGACCACCGCATTCCTGAACTACAAGATGCGGATCGACATCACCGAGGTTCACGAATGCCTCGATCCGGACAAGCTCATCGTCGAGTTCCGCAGCGACGGTCACATGACCACGACCGGCAGGTCATACGCGAACCGCTACATCGGCGTCTTCCGATTTCGAGACGGCAAGATCTGCTCCCAACGGGAGTTCTTCAATCCGAAGATCTCCGACGAGTCACTGACTCCATAGGTCGTCGACCGACTCGACGTCGAGCCAGTCGACGACGCGATCAGATTCCTTCGGCGGCGCGCAGGCCCTCCTCGTCGACCTCGTTGCCCCGGCTGAGCGACGAGAAGATCGACGGAGGCTCGCGCCACGGATCGTCGGGCGTCGTGGACTGGGCTCGACGGATTGCCTGCCAGACACGCTCGGCGGTGCATGGCATGTCGATGTGACGGACCCCGAGGTGGGCGACTGCGTCGATGACAGCGTTCTGGACGGCGGGCGTCGATCCGATCGTCGATGCCTCGCCGATCCCTTTCGCTCCGAGTGGATTGAGCGGACTCGGCGTCTCGGTCGACAGGACATCGAACGAGATGAACTCTGCCGCCGACGGGATCCCGTAGTCGGCGAAGTTGGACGTCACCGGGTTGCCCGACTCGTCGTACCGCACCTCCTCGAACAGCGCCTGCGAAATACCGGCAGCAACCCCGCCGTGCTGTTGGCCTTCGACCAGCAGCGGGTTGAGCACCGTCCCGCAATCGTCGACAGCGATGTGACGAACGAGCGTGACCTCGCCGGTGTCCTGGTCGACCTCGACCACAGCGATATGGGCACCGAATGGGAATGTCGCACCGCCCTGGTCGAAATCGAAGGCGGCTTGCAGCCCGGGCTCGTCGGAATCATCGGACTCATCGGATTGGGCGGATTCGGCGGAGCGAGCTGCCAACTCGGCCCAGGTGAGCGCGCTGGCCGGCACACCGACGACGCCGATCGTGCCGTGCTCGATGTCGACTTCGATGTCGGCGACATCGGCTTCGAGCAGTTGGGCAGCCAGCAGCCGGGCCTTGTCGACCAGCAATGTGGTGGCACCGTCGACGGCCGAACCGCCGAGTTGTAACGAGCGCGAACCACCCGTGCCCGAACCCCGCGGGACCTGATCGGTGTCGCCGTCGACGAGGTTGATCCGATCGACGGGGATGCCGGTCCGGGCGCTGACCAACATCGCGAATGCGGTCTGGTGGCCCTGCCCGTGAGCGGACGTCCCGGCGAACATCGTGGCTGAACCGTCGGCGTGGACTTGGACTCGTCCGTACTCGCTCCCACCACCACCGGCAGTGATCTCGACGTAGGCCGACACACCGATGCCCAGCAACCGCCGATCACCGCGTGCCCGACGCTCGGCCTGCTCGGCCCGCAGCGACGAGTAATCCGCTGCCTCGACGGCGGTGCGCAGGGGCAGCATGTAGTTGCCGGAGTCGTAGACGTTGCCGGTGAGACTGGTGAACGGGAACACGTCGTTGCCGAGAAAGTTGCGTTCACGGAGCTCGACCGGATCGATCCCGAGCTCGTGTGCGGCTTGATCGACGAGGCGCTCCAACAGCGCGGTGGCTTCTGGTCGTCCGGCGCCACGATACGCGCCCATCGGCGTCGTGTTGGTTGCGGCGACGACGATGTCGAACTGAATCGCGCCGAAGTCATACGTTCCGTGCGACATCCGACGGGTGCCGGCCGGCAAGAATGCACCGATCGATGGGTAGGCGCCGGCATCGCCCACGAGGCGGACCCGGAGGCCGGTGAACGTGCCGTCCCGACGGCAGCCGAGTTCTGCGTACTGGACCTGGCCCCGACTGTGCGGCAGCGATGTCATGTCCTCGCTGCGCGTCGGCACCCAGATCACAGGGCGCCCCAGTCGTAATGCAGCGCTGGCAACGACGGTGTACTCGGCGAAGATGCCGGCCTTACCACCGAAGCCACCGCCGACACGGGGCGTGACCACGTGAATCGAGGCGGCCGGTACGCCGAGCGCGCGCCGCAGCTGTGTGTGCAGGCCGTGCGGCATCTGGGTCGATGCCCACACGGTGAGTCGTCCGTCGTCGCCGAGGCGAGCGGCGCACGCATTCGTCTCCATCGGTGCGACAGCCATCCGTTGATTGACATAGCGGCCGCGGACGACGACATCGCTGATCGCTTCGAGATCGAGCAGGGGATCGTCGCTGGTCGACATCGCCAGATTCGAGCCGTGGTCGGGGAAGATCACCGGTGCATCGGCGTCGAACGCCGTCTCGGCATCGACGATCGCCGGAAGTTCGTCCATGTCGGCCCAGATCATCCGGGCTGCATCGGCACCCTGGGCCTGGGTCTCCGCGAACACCACAGCAATCGCCTCACCCACGAATCGGACGCGATCAGTTGCCAGGGGCGGGCGAGCAAAGTCCGGGTGAACCACCGCGACACCGTGATGCGGGGCAACCGCCAACTCCGCTGCGGTCCAGACCGCGACCACCCCGGGCGCTCGACTGGCCTCGTCGATGTGGATCGCCCGGATGATCCCGTGGGCCACGTCAGACCGTGCGAACACCGCATGCAGGCGACCGGTCAGCGGGAGATCCGCGACGTAGATCCCCTCGCCGAACAGCAGCTCTGGATCCTCGGTTCGCAGCACTCTCGTTCCGAGAATCGAGCCGTGGATTGGAGATGGTCGTGATGATGTGTGGTCGACAGACATCGGGCATGCACTCCTTCGCGTCGCAGTGGGGGCAGACGCCGCAGGGACTCTACGGGCGACCAGGGGTCCAGTTCATGTTCGATGGCTCCGGTTCGTCGGCACGGGCCGGCGCCGACGAGAGTGCACGACATGACCGACCGACGACGACCATGGCTTGACGAGGAGACGGCGTGGAGCCGCGTCGCGGCGAGCCACACCTGTGTGCTGACGACTCTTCGACGCGATGGTCGGCCCGTGTCGCTCCCATTGTGGTTCGTCGTGATCGATCGCCGGGTCTACTTTCGCTCGCTGGCCACCGGCAAAAAGGTTGCTCGAATCCGCAACGATCCGCGCGCGAGCGTGCTCATCGAATCAGGGCAGCGGTGGCGCGAACTGGTCGCGGTCCATCTGTCCGGCTCTGCTCGGATCGTGGACGAATCGGATCCGATCATCCCCGAAATCCAACAGGCGATCGACATCAAGTACGACGCGTTCCGATCGTCGGACACGAACATGCCCGAGACGACCAAGGCCCATTACGCACAGCCGTACGCCTTCATCTGCTTCGAGCCCGACGACAAGATCGTCAGTTGGGACAACAGCCGCTTGTTCGACTGAAATCGGGGGCATCGCCTACGAATCGAAATCGGCATCCAGTGGCTGAGGAGTTCGCCGGGCAACCGCCGCCAAGATCGTGGCACCACCGGCTGCGGCGACGATCGATGCGATCAGGATGCCGATCTTGGCGTCGTCCTGGATCGCAATGTCGTCGAAGGCGAGCCCGGTGATGAACAGCGACACGGTGAACCCGATTCCGGCCACCGCGCCGACGCCCATCACGTGACCCCAGCGCACATCGCCGGGCAGCCGCCCGAAACCGAGCCGGACCGCGATCCAACTGAACAGTGTGACGCCGAGGAACTTGCCGACGACAAGTGCAACCGCGACGCCGAGCAGCACCGCCGACGGCGACGAAATCGCATCTGACGACAACTGAATACCGGCGTTGGCCAGCGCGAAGATCGGCACGATGAGGTAGCTGGTCCACGGGTGCAGAGCATCGATCATCCGGTCGCAACCCGAAACCGAGCCCCGCAACAGCATCGCCGTGACCCGGACTTCGTCGGCTCGAATGTCGTCGTTGGTTTCGAGGACATCGGCGATCTCCTCCGCCTCCAGTTCGGACTGGACGGGCCGGGCGGGCGTGAGCAGGCCCATCACGACGCCGGCGATCGTGGCGTGGATCCCTGACTCGAACACCGCCAACCACAGCGCCATCCCAGCGATCGCATAGAGCGGGGCGTAGACGACTCGGGTCCGGTGCATGGCGAAGACAATCGCTGCGATCGCGACGGCGGCGATCGCGTAGCGCAGATCGAGTCGATCCGTGTAGAAGATCGCGATCACGACGATTGCGCCGATGTCGTCGACGATCGCAAGTGTCAACAACAACACTTTGACGCTCGATGGAATGCGCTTGCCGAGCAGCGCGACGACGCCCAGCGCAAACGCGATGTCGGTCGCCATGGGAATGCCCCAACCGGTGCTGCCGACCCCACCGGCGTTGAAGGCGGCATAGATCGCGGCGGGCACGATCATGCCCCCGAGCGCAGCCATCGCGGGGAGCGCAACAGCACGCCGGTCCTGCAACTCGCCGGTGACCATCTCGCGCTTGATCTCCATCCCGACCACGAAAAAGAACACGGCCATCAACAGGTCGTTGACGACATGCTGCAGGTCTTCGGCAAACACATACGAACCGAGTTGGAAGCGCAGTTCGCTCGACCACAGCGCCTCGTACCCGCCCTTCCAGGGCGAGTTGGCCCACACGATCGCGATGATCGTGGCGGCGACGAGCACGATGCCACCGGCTGCCTCGATGTGCGAGAACCGCACGAACGGCCGCACGACGCGCGCCATTCTTCGATCACTGTGCAGGAACGTCGGCTGCGCACTCGGTACGCGTAGGCGGGTCATTCGAAAAACTCCTCGGGGGTCGTCAGAACCATGCCGACCAGACTTCCCGACACAACCAGACACCAGTTTAGCGTCGTTTGGTCGCCGCCTTCTTCGCCGGTGCCGCCTTCTTCGCCGCTGCCGCCTTGTTGGCTGGAGCGGCCTTCTTCGGTGCGAGTCGATCTCGAGTGGCCTGGCTCTTCGGTGCGACCGGATCGACCCCGTCACCACCCTTGCGCATCGAAGGCGGTTGTTGGGGCACGGCCCATTCGGCGCCGGTTGCGTCGAACAGCCGCTCGATCTCGGCGATGTGCAGATCGACCAGATGCCACAGATCGGGGACCGACTCACGGTCCGAGATCAATCCGAAGTCCATCCGATCGACGTAGCTGTGGACCGTGATGTTGAGTCCCACTCCATCGGTCACGGTCGAGACCGGGATGTAGGCGTCGAGTCGAGCACCGGCGAAGTACAGCGGAGCACGCGGTCCCGGCACGTTCGAGATCACGACGTTGACCGGCATGTTGACCCGGTCGGCCAGCCTCAGCCGCGACACCAGTCGCAGTGCAGACGCAGCGACGAGCGGAGACGCATAGTCGGCCGCCTGGCCGAGTGCATCGGCGGGCATCAACTCGAACTGTCCCTTGGCTGTGTTCATCGCCTCGCGACAGCGCGCGACCCGCTCGATGGGGTCAGCGCAATTGGTCGGCAGGTCGACCACGAGTGCGGACACCCGGTTGGTCCACGGATCGTGCTCGTTGCCGGTGCGGATCGACACCGGGACCATCGCCCGCAGAGGGCTTGTCGGCAGCGCGTCATGCTCGATCAGGTACTCGCGAAGGGCGCCGGTACAGATCGCCATCACGACGTCGTTGAGTGTGCCGCCGGTGGCTTCCTTCAACCGTTTGAGGTTGTCGAGCGAGGCCGACCGCATCGCGAATCGACGATGCGCAGTGACCGACCTATTCCACGGCGTCGGCGGGGCGGGGGAGAGCGGAATGCTCACCCGTGGTCGAGCGGGTTCAGCCGACGGCTTCGACCGACGCGCGACCGCTCCGATCGTCGCCCGGGCGCTACTGGCGAGACCGCCAAGCGTCGTCAAACCGGCGGCATCGGCCATGTCGCGCACGACGCCGAGTCCGAGCCGTGCGCCTCGAACCGGATTGAGCGCCAGGTTACGAAACGCTCGCTGGAGCATCTCTGACGACCCTGGCGGCGCCTCGCCCGACCATGCTCGATCGACCAAGTTCCAGTCGGCGTCGCGTTCCTCGTCCGTGAACATCTTGAGCATGATCACTCCCGATGCACCATCGATGGTCGCATGGTGGGTCTTTTGCAACAGCGCCCACCGCCCATCGGCGAGGCCCTCGATCACGTACGCCTCCCACAACGGACGTGACCGATCCATCTTGCGGCCAACGATCCTTGCGACCTGCTCACCCAATTGGTCGGCTGCTCCAGGGGGAGCGAGCCCGATGTGGCGGACGTGGAAGTCGAGATCGAAGTCGTCGTCTTCGACCCAGTACGGGCGGTCGAGACCGAGCGGCACCTCGACCACCTTGCGCCGCAACGGCTCGAGGTGGCCGACCATCACCCGGAATCTCTCGCGCACAATCTCGAACGGGTCGAAGTCGTCGGACGGTCGCTCGTAGATGCTGAGCCCGCTGACGTGGCCGTAGTTGTTCTGGGTCTCCATCAGCAAGAAGCTGAGATCCACCCCGGTCAATTGCTTCGCCACGCGATCCCCCGATCGTTTGTTGCCGACATCTTCTCCCGAGTTCGACCGCATGTCCATTTCGGCTGTGCGTCGCTGCTGTTGGTCGCTACTGTGCAGCGGGTGACGGCCCCGACCTTGGCGAGTCCCAATGTCGAGACCGTTCGTGTCGCTGGGCGATGGAAGCGGATCGGTGTCGGCGTGGTGGCCGTGATCCTGCTTGCGGTGCTGGAGCGGTATGCGTTCTCCGAGGGTTGGCGGCTGCAGCGTCAGAACTCCGCGATCAAGTTGGGTGCTGGGCCGTTCGTTGGTTCGTGGGAACTCCGACTGTCCGCGAAGATCCTCCCCGCCGTGGCGATCGCAGTCACCGCGGTCATCTGGCTCCCGACCGTCGTCCGTCGCCTCCGCTCGACGCGCGCGGCGCTCGCGACCGCTGCCGTTTCCGCGTTGTTCGCCGTTGCGCTCGCAGCATCGGATGGTTGGCACGCGATCATCGCGCCGGTCGTGCATCCGACCGAATACTGGCAGGGCACCCGGGCGGGTGGATCCGTGGTCGACTACCTCTCGTCGTTTCTCAAGCGTCAGGGCGGCTCTTCCGTCCACGTGCGGGGCCATCCGCCCGGCTTTTCGATGATGTTGTTGCTGCTGCGGTCCGTTGGCCTCGGCAGCGCATGGTTTGCGGCGGCCATTTCGTTCGCAGGAGTGGCGATGGGTGTCACCGCGATTGGCTGCACCGTTCGTCGCCTCGCAGGGCGCGAAGCATTCGTGCGATCACTGCCGTTTCTGGCGCTCGCGCCCTACGCGATCTGGCAGGGCACGTCTGCCGACGCGTTCTTCAGCGGTCTCGCATCGGTCGGTATCGGACTCTTGGTACTGGCGATGACATCGACGAGAAGGTGGGTGGAACGCACATCCGCCGTCGTCGGTGGCCTCGTAATAGGAACGTGCTGTCTGTTGACCTTCGCAACGCCGACCCTGATTCCGCTGGTCGCCGCGGTGACCTGGAAGACCCGCCGTGTCCGCTGGATTCCACTCGCCCTCGTCGGCACCGCGTTGGTGGTCGGGCTGTTCGCTGTCGGCGGGTACTGGTGGCTCGACGGGCTGACCAACACGCGCAAGTTCTACGCCGCCGGCACCGCCAAGTTCCGGCCCACCTTTTACTTCTTTTTCGCCAACCTGGCGGTGCTCGCGATCGCCGTCGGGCCGGCGGCGGTTGCTGGACTGGTGCGGTTCCGGTCGACAGCACGGACCATCTCGGTGATCGTCGTCGGGGTTCTCGGTTGCGTCCTGCTCGCCGATGGATCGGGCCTGTCGAAGGCCGAGACCGAGCGGATTTGGCTGCTCTACATGCCGTGGATCTCGGTTGCCGCGGCAGGCGTGGCCACCACGGTCGGCCGTCAGCGGTGGTGGCTCGGCAGTCAGGCCACGGCTGCGATCGTGTTGCAGGTCGCGTTGGTGTCGAAGTGGTGACCCGCTGATGACGGCCGTGAACGATCCGTCCCGTGTGCTCGTCACCGGCGGAGCGGGGTTCATTGGATCGTGCGTCGTCGATCAACTCGCCGACGCCGGTGTCGACGTCGTCGTGCTCGACAACCTGTCCCCGGCTGCGCACGATGTTCAGCCGGATTACCTCAACACGCGCGCTCGCTACATCTGGGCCGACATTCGTGATCCGGCGGCATGGAGCGAGGCGCTGGATGGCGTGGGCGCCGTGTGCCATCAGGCCGGCCGGGTCGGTCTCGGTGTCGACTTCGGTGACGTCACGGACTACGTCGACGACAACGACGTCGGGTGGGCGGCTGGATTGGCGGTCATGCACCAGCGTCAGTTCGCTGGTCGGGTCGTGCTGGCCTCGTCGATGGTCGTCTACGGCGAGGGTCGTTACCGCTGCCCGACCGATGGCATCGTGCGCCCTGGTCGACGATCGAACGACGCGCTCGCCGCCGGACGATTCGAGCCGCCGTGCCCCGTCTGTGGCGCGCCGCTGATCGCCGAGTCGATCAGCGAGGACGCCCCGCTCGATCCGCGCAACGTGTACGCAGCGACCAAGTTGCACCAGGAGCACCTCACCGCTGCCTTCGCTGCCGAACACGATGTCGATGCCTGCTGGCTCCGCTATCACAACGTGTACGGCCGGCGGATGCCGCGAAACACGCCCTACGCCGGCGTCGCGAGCATCTTCCGCAGTGTGCTCGAGGCCGGCCGTGCTCCACAGGTCACCGAAGACGGCGGTCAACGACGCGACTTCGTCCACGTCGACGATGTCGCCCGAATGAACGTGCGAGCCCTGCTCGGCGCTGGTGCCGTCACGGGTGCCGTCAACGTTGCGAGCGGGACGCCGCATTCGGTGCTGGAGATGGCCGACGCACTCGCAACGGCGATGGGCTCCAAGCCCGGGGATGCCCGATGGCCGGTCGTCTCCGGTACGTGGCGCACCGGCGACGTCCGTCATGTGTTTGCCAGTTCTGATCGAGCCGAGCGTCAATTCGGCCACCGCGCTTCGACCGATTTCGCGGAAGGTCTCACCGCTTTTGCGACCGCCCCGCTGCGGGCGTCGGTCGCTACGAAGTGAGTACGAGCGAGACTGCTCTGATCGATCGGCTCCGCGCCGGCGACAGCAGTGCATTTCGCCAACTCGTGATCGATCACCAGCCGGCTCTGATCCGGCTTGCGAACACGTTCGTTCCCAGTCGGGCCGTGGCCGAGGAGGTCGTCCAGGAGACGTGGATCGCCGTCATCCGTGGTATCGACCGGTTCGAGCAGCGCTCGAGTCTCAAGACATGGATCATCCGGATCCTCGTCAACATCGCCCGCACCAAGGGTGTCAAAGAACGGCGAACCGTTCCACTCGGGTCGCTGCTCGGCGAGAACTCCGATGCAGCCGCAGTGGATCCAGAACGCTTCACCGGGCCGCCCGGTCGCGGCGGATGGTCGCACCCACCGGCGCCGTGGAGCCAACTTCCCGACGAAATCGTGATGTCGAATGCAACGATTTCACTCGTCGTCGAGACGATAGGGAAGTTGCCGGAACAGCAGAGGTTGGTGGTGATGTTGCGAGATGTGCAGGACTGGTCGTCGAGCGATGTCTGCGCGTCGTTGGGCATCAGCGAATCCAACCAGCGGGTCCTGCTCCATCGTGGTCGCTCCGCGCTCCGTCAACTGCTCGAGACGAAGCTGGGGGTTTCGGGATGAGGATCCGACGCCGCACCGTTATCTGCCAGCAATGGACCGAAATGGTCACCGACTACCTCGACGGCGCGTTGCCGCGAGGCCTCGTCCGGGCTGTCGATCGCCACCTCGCAGCGTGCCCGCACTGCACCGAATACCTCGCCCAGATCCGGCGGACGATCGAGGTCACGGGTCGATCCGGGCTCGACGACGCCGCAGCGATGCCGGACGACTTGCTCGACGCGCTGCAGCGGGCCTTCGACGAGTTCCGTGCCGAGGAATCTTCCGGCTGATTCGCCCCGCAAACTCGCGTCAGGATCCGGCCACCATCTGACTCAGGGCTTCGCTCGGACGACCCGCCGGGCGATCGTCACCAAGGCCATCGTCCAGACGATGGTGATCAGGATCACGAGGTTGCGGCCGTATTCGAGCGGCAATGTGGACGAGTTCGTCGGACGCCGACCCCACCGATGCAGCAGCGGGTAGGCGAAGATCACGAACATCGCCGAGACGGCACAAGCAGCTCGGACCGGACCGCGAGCCACCAGAGGCAGCAGTCGGCCGGTCAGCCAGCCGATCATCAGCACGATGGGTGCGACGAACAGATCGTGGGCAAGATCGAAGGCAACAACGTGCACGACCAGCGCAAACGGATGTGCATCGGTCTCGTCGTCGAGGGCCGTCTTGGCGCCATAGGCGATGATCGCCCAGCCGATGACAAGTGCGGGGAGAAACGTCCGGTTGCGGGTCCGGTCGTTGGTGCTGATGCCGGCACTGTCGCTCATTGGACGGCCAACACTCATCGGATGACCAACGTGGTGACCCATTTGGTCTGCAGGACGCACGGTCGATTCGGCCCGATCAGCCGAATCGGGAACCCGTGGTCCGCAGCCAGCGGCTCACCATCGACGAGCAACGCGAGCAGCGTGTCGTCGTCACCGAGTTGATCGCTGAAGACGATCGAGCGTCGATACCGACCACCGCGTTGCAGCGACTCGACCGTCACCTCTCGGGCCTGCTCGACACCGGCCTGTTCGATCAGGCTCCGCAGTGGGACGCCCGTCCACGTGCGGTTCGCGCTCCACCCTTCGACGCACGCAATCGGCAGCGTCGCAGTCCTGGTCGGCATTGCCCTGATCTCGTCGATGGTGAAGACGCGAAGCACCTTTCCTTTTGATTCGACCGTGACCGTGTAGTCGGCAGCCTGCGCGGTGTCCACGACGCCTGCTTCGATTGCGGTCTTGTTGACCGGAAATCCCTGCACCCCGACGTCGGGTCGGCGTGGAGCGAGCAACGACAGCCGCCGCAGTGGCGAAACTGTCTGACCCACCGTTGCGATCACGAGCGCAGCCGACGATGCTCCGACCACCGTCAGAAATCGGCGACGACCCTGCGGGTCCGATTGTCGGTCGGTGATGTCGTCGGCGGAGTCCGTCAGCGCGTTCGGCCATAGGACGCGCCTGCTGATGTTGATCTTGGCGACCACATGGATGAACAGCGACCCCATCGTGACCCAGGCAATTGCGTAGTGGGCGGACGGGACGAAGAACAACCACGGGTACCAGAGTTCGACGTTGGCGACGCCGGTGATCAGCAGGAAGATCGCGCCGCCGACCAGCGGGACCAGACTCAGCCGCTCGAGCAAGTGGACCCAGTTGGTCGCGAACGGCCACTGGAACAGTCGCGGGAAGACCGACCACAGCTTCGCGAACAGCAACGGAACCGAGGCAATGCCGGTCGCCACATGCAGACCCTGGGTCACGCGGTAGAGACCTGCGGGTCGGGCCGGCCACTCGAACCATGACGGAGGATGTTGGATCAGATGCGACAGCAAGCCGGTGATGAACGAGACGAAAAACGCGACCCCGAGCGCTATCCCGAGAATGGCCGCAACTCGGTCGCCGTGACGGGAGTCGGCAAGCCGATCGTCGCGCCAGCGTTGGACTCGATCGGTGGTTGCACGGACTGATGCCGACAGGCCTGCCATCATCGCAACGCCAGGCGCAGAGCGACCGTCTCCTGCCGACCGAGATCGAACAGGCAGTGCCGGCCGAGCACTCGACCGGCGAGGCACGCTGCCGGCCGCAACCTCACCGGAACCATCCGGACGACGTCGAGCCACACGGTGTCAGAGTTCGTGTCGAGCCATCCACCGCTGTAGGGCGATCCCCAGATGCTCGAGTGCTGGTCACGACTCGAGCGAAGTGCGACTGCGGAATCAGATCGGCGACCTCCACCGCCGTTGCGAAGTCGTCGACGTCGGTGAGTTCGTCGACCTCCTGCCCCGACAGTGATGCTGCCGCAAGATCGGCTGCCTGGGATGGGGTGCACGGAGGCGTGCAGCGGGTCTTGACCCGGCCCGCCACGGGAATCTTGGCGAGCACGATGACGGCCACGCGCGCGTCACGATTCCACATGTCGGTCGCCGGAAGCGTCACATTGGTCATTCGCTACGGTGCGATGTCGCAGCCCGAACGTTACGGCCGGTCGCCGAAGCTCTGTCGCGGCGGCTGCTCACTTGAAAAGGTCTAGCTGTTGCGAGTTACTTGCACTTGACAGCGCAGCGCCGTATGTTCTCGTCGATGCGGAAACTTGCGGTAGCGGTCTTGATCGGTGTGTTCGGGGCAACAGCGCTTGCTGCGTGCGGCAGTGACAGCGCGGGAGTGGGAGCGGCGAGTGATGGCGGCAAGCTCCGGATCGCGACGACGGTGGCGCCGATCACGAGCATCGTCGCCAACATCGTCGGCGACCGAGCGATCGTCACGGGCATCGTTCCGGAGGGCACGAACTCCCATACCTTCGAGCCCCAACCCAGCGTGGCCGAGATTCTCTCGACCGCGGATGTCGTGTATCTCAACGGTCTGGTGCTCGAGGAGCCGACCAAGGATCTCGCCCAGGACAATCTCAAAGACGGCGCCGAGATCGTCGAACTCGGAACTCTCTCGATCCCGGAGAGCGACTACATCTACGACTTCTCGTTCCCGAAAGAGGGCGGCAAGCCCAACCCACACCTGTGGACCGACCCCACGTTGGCGCTGAAGTATGCCGAGATCGTCAAGGATGACATGTCGCAGCGGGATCCCGACAATGCGGACTACTACGCCGCCAACTACACGTCGTTCGCAGCGATCATCGGCGAAATGGACACGGCGATGCGCACATCGTTCGCGACCATTCCCAAGCGTGAACTGCTCACTTACCACGACGCTTATGCGTACTTCGCCGAAACCTACGACTGGACCGTCATCGGAGCAATCCAGGTCGACGACTTCGAAGATCCGACACCGGGTGAGGTCGCGGCCCTGATCGAACAAGTTCGGTCCGAGGACATCCCGGCGATCTTCGGCTCCGAAGTATTCCCGAGCCCCGTGCTCGAACAGATCGGCAAGGAGGCCGGAGTGAAGTACGTCGATGTGTTGCGAGACGACGATCTCCCAGGCGCGCCTGGACAGGCCGACCACTCCTGGATGGGACTGATGATGTTCGACTACATCACGATGACCGAGTCGCTCGGCGGCGACGCGACGGCGCTGAAGGCCGTTGCAGTCCGCAACGTCGTGGCTGATTCGGCTTCGTACCCACAATGAGCGACTCTCGAGCGGAGGCACTGCGATTGACCGACGAGCCGTTGCTCGCACTGTCCAACGTCACCTGCGCCTACGGATCCAAGGCCGTTCTCACCGATGTCGACCTGACCATCGGCAAGCGCCAGTTCACGGGCATCGTCGGTCCGTCGGGTTCTGGCAAGACGACGGCCTTGCGGGTGCTGCTCGGTGCGGTCGCCCCGGTGCGAGGCAGCGTGCATCGGCGTGCTGGTGTGCGGATCGGTTACGTACCGCAGGTCGAGACCGTCAACTGGAACTTCCCGGTCACCGTTGGCGAATGTGTCTTGATGGCTCGCACGAGCGGCCGCTGGCTGCCATGGCGCAATGCGGCTGAACGGGCCGAAGTCAGCGACGTACTCGATCGATTGGGCATCGGCGATCTCACCGCTCGCCACATCCGCGAACTGTCGGGCGGGCAGCAGCAACGGGTGTTCATCGCTCGCGCGTTGCTCGGCCAGCCCGACGTGTTGCTGATGGACGAACCGACGTCGGGCGTCGACGTGTCGACCCGGCACGAGATCCTCCACCTGCTCGAAGACCTCCATCACGACGGCCTCTCGATCGTGTTGACGACGCACGATCTCAACGGTCTCGCCTCACACCTGCCGCACCTGATCTGCCTCAACAACAGCGTGATCGGCGCCGGCACACCGATCGAGGTGCTCACGGTCGATGTGCTCGAGCGAACCTATGGCGCCCGGATGGAAGTGCTCCAACACGCGGGTATGCCGGTGATTCTCGACCAACCGCATCATCGGATGGTCGCTGCTGGCGACGTCGTGCCGATTCGCCGTACGGGTACCTGACGTGCACAACCTGCTCCGCCCCTACGACTTCGAGTTCTTTCGCAATGGCGTCATCGTCGCAACGATCTCCGGCGCGCTGTGCGGTCTGATCGGCGTCTTCGTGGTGCTGAAAGGGATGAGCTACATCGGCCACGGCTTGTCGCACGCGATCTTCGGTGGCTATGCCGCGAGCGCGCTGCTCGGAGTCAACTTCATCCTCGGTGCCGGAACGTGGGGCATTGCCTCGGCGTTGATGATCGGTGGCGTGACCCGCCGCAAGCTGATCGGTGCCGACGCCGCAATCGGTGTGATCACCACCGCCTCGTTCGCGCTCGGGTTGGCGTTGTTCGCTGTCTTCGGTCGACGCGGCCGCAGCTTCGACGCGGCGCTGTTCGGGAGTATCCTCGGCGTCGGGATCGAGGACGTCATCGCGATCTCGCTCGTGACGATCGCGGTCGCCCTGATCGTCTTCTTCGGGTACCGCAAGCTGCTGTTCACCACGTTCGACCCGGATGTCGCCGACGCATCGGGTGTCAGCACGGCGCGCGTCGAGGCACTGCTGATGGTGATGCTGGCTGCCTCGATCCTGGCCACGATGCAGATTCTGGGCGTCACCCTGATCGCTGCCACGCTCGTGATTCCGCCGACAGTCGCCCGGATGTTGACCAACTCGTTCAGTCGGATGCTGCTGATCTCGACGGCGATCGGTGCCGTCACCGGGTTCGTGGGGATGAATCTCAGCTACCACCTCGACGTACAGTCCGGACCCTCGATCGTGCTCGTCGGCGCAGCGATGTTCGCAATCGTGTTCGTGTTCACCGGAGCTCGCGGGCGGATGCGGGCCAATGCATTCGACGTCCACTGACCACCCCGAGAACACCCCGAAGTCGATGCCGCGATGTTGTGCCGATCCGCTGACGTTTTGACGGATTGTCGAATTGTTGTGAAATTCGTCATCCGCATTGCAACCTGACTGCGAAGTCATTGTGGGCTGCGGAAACGGCCCATCGTTCATCGTCCCCGATGAACGGACAACCGAGGAGGTCCAATGTCGACCGAAGAGCACGTACCGTTGCCGACAGGCAACCGGCGACGCTGGAAGCGAGGTGCCGCAGTCGGCGCCGGCGTGGCAGTACTCGCAGGAGCATTCGCAACCAATGGGGGGCCGATCAATGTCAGCGCCTCGAGCCACCGTGAAGCGCCACTGATCTCGGGCGATCCCCGCTCGGACAACACCGACGTGTATGCGTTCGTCAGCCCAGACGACCCCAACTCGGTGACGCTCATCGCCAACTGGATCCCGTTCGAGGAACCGAATGGCGGACCGAACTTCTACACGTGGGCCGATGGCTCCAAGTACACCATCAAGATCGACAGCGACGGCGATGCCAAGCCCGATCTGACCTACACCTGGATCTTCGACACCACGATCCGCGACGCCAACGGCCAGTTCCTGTCGAACACCGGCCAGGTCACGTCGCTGACGGATCCGGATCTGAACGTGTACCAGACCTACGACCTGACAGTCACCAACAAGGCCGGCGTCACCACCACCTTGCTCGGCAACGGCGACGGTGTCGCCAGCCCCGGCGATCCGATCTCCGCTCCGTCGATTGCCGGTGCGGCCTCGATGCCGGACTACACCCCGTTGCGTGATCAGGCCATCTACGCCGTCGGCGGAGGCAAGACCTTCGCCGGTCAAGCCGACGATCCGTTCTTCCTCGACCTGAGGGTCTTCGACCTGCTCTACGGCGGTGATGCTTCAGAACTCGGCGAGGACACCCTCGCCGGCTACAACGTCAACACGGTTGCGTTGCAGTTGCCCAAGAGCGCGCTCGCATTGAACGGAAATGCCACCACCAACCCGGTGATCGGCATCTGGAGCACGACGGAGACGAGCATCAACGGCACGCCCGGCGATCTGAACCCTGCAAACTTCAAGCAGGTGTCTCGCTTGGGCAACCCGCTCGTCAACGAAGTCGTGATCCCGCTGTCGCTGAAGGATGCGTTCAATGCGATCTCGCCGGACATCGACTCCCAGGTCGGAGCCCCCGGACCGAACCCAGTGGTTGCCAAGGTCGAGGACCCGATCCTGCCGAAGTTGATCCAGGCGATCTACGGCGTTCCGGCTCCGGCGACCCCTCGCAACGACTTGACCGAGATCTTCCTGCAGGGCATCAGCAAGGCCAACGCCGGCCTCAGTGGTGACCCGATGGTCGTGCTCAACGTCGACCTCAATGCGCCCGACCTCAACGGCGATGCATCGGCGTCACGTGGTGGCGCTGCGGCGACGCCGTCGGAGATGCTGCGGTTGAACATGTCGATCCCATCGGCCGCCAACCCGAACCGCTACGGCGTGCTCGCTGGTGACATTCAGGGCTTCCCGAACGGACGCCGGCTCACCGATGATGTCGTCGACATCGCGATTCAGGCAGTCGAGGGTGCAGCCCAGTCGGGCAAGCTCGTCGCCGGCCTCGCCGCTGTCGACTCGGTCGATCGCAACGACCGCGCGTTCGGTACGACGTTCCCGTACCTGGCCCTGCCGCATGTGGACAGCGTCAACAACGGCACCGAGCGCACCCCGCGGGCTCCCGAGATCATCTCGGTCAACCCGAGCCGAATTCTCGACACCCGCAGCGGAACCAGGCCTGCTGGCGGTTCCACGACGGTCCTCAAGGTGACGGGCGGCGCAGCTCAGGTTCCCGCCGATGCAACGACGGTGTTCCTCAACGTCACGGCGACCAACACCAGCGTGAACGGTTTCGTCACGGTGTACCCCTGCGGCTCGCAACGGCCTCTGGCGTCGAACTTCAACCCGATCGCCGGGATCGTCACCCAGAACCTGGTGGCGGCCAAGGTCGGCACGGACGGCAATGTCTGCATCTTCACCAGCAACAGCACCGATTTGGTCGCTGACGTGAACGCCTACCACCCGTTCAGTTCCGAGTACAAGCCGCTCGTACCCGAGCGCCTGCTTGAGACCCGTAGCGATCAGGCTGGTGGCCAAAAGGGCTACGCCGGCGCCCGGCCGGCAGGCGGCAGCACGATCATGCTGAAGGTCACCGGCACCGGCACAGCCAACTTGCCGGCCGACACCAAGGCAGTGTTGCTCAACGTGACGTCGGTCAACAGCGCCGGCCCCGGTTGGATCACGGTGTACCCGTGTGGCAGCCCCCGGCCGGTCAACACCTCCAACATCAACCTGCTGCCCGGCCTGGTCCGTGCCAACCTGGTTGCTGCGAAGGTGGGAGCCGACGGCAACGTCTGCTTGTTCGTCAGCAATACGACCGACGTCGTCGCCGATCTGGAAGGCGCTGCGCCGTTCAGCTCGACGTTCGTCGCAACGGTTCCCGAGCGAGTGCTCGAGACCCGGACCGACCAGCCCGGTGGCCAGATCAACTACTCGGCATCACGCCCGAAGGTTGGTCAGACGACCGAATTCAAGGTCATTGGATTCGGCACCACCAACATGCCGACTGGTACCGGAACGGTGTTCCTCAACGTGACGGCTGTCGACCCGGCAGCCGGCGGATACGTCACGGCCTTCCCGTGTGGTTCGCCCCGTCCGTTGGCTGCGAACATCGACCTCAGCAGCGGTGTGACCACCCCGAACATGGTGGCGGTCAAGGTCGGTGACGGCGGCCGGGTGTGTCTGTTCACCTCCGGATCGACCGATCTGATCGCCGACATCCTCGGCTACTTCCCCGGCACGGTTCTCGCCGGTTGATTCCCACTGTGCTGTGCGCCGGCGATTCTTCGAGTCGCCGGCGCACTGCCGGTTTTCCCACCCCGTCCAGAACTCCGAAGCCGCGCGAGGGCATCCTGATGAAGTGCATCCGATGAAGACCAATGTGAAGCCCCGCGCCAAACGGCGAACCAAGCTGGTGCTGTCCGGCCTCGGGCTCGGTGCAATCCTGATCGCTGCGAGCGCGTTCGGAATCGCTCGGTCCGGAACGAAGATTCCCGATATCAGCACCTCGGCGAAGAGCGAAATCGTGGTGCCTGACGACATCGCCCGAGCGACGAACCCCTCCGGCCAGTCGCTCGATCAATTGATCACCAATCTCCAAACCCGGCTCGAAGCAATCCCCGGAGACTCTGTCGGCTGGGCGACGCTCGGCATCGCCTACGTGCAGCAGGCCAAGGTGACCGTCAACTCCGACTTCTATCCGCGTGCCGACGGGGTGCTGGCCAAGTCGCTCGAGCTCAACGACGACGACAACTTCCTGGCCTATGCCGGACTTTCGGCGCTGGCTTCGGCCCGCCACGACTTCGCCGCCGCCAAGACATACGCCGAGCAGGGCATTGCGATCAACGGCTATAGCTCGATCCTGTTCGGCGCGCTGAGCGATGCCGAGCTACAACTCGGCAACTACGACGCCGCATTCGCAGCCGTCGACAAGATGGTCAGCCTCCGGCCCGACACCACGTCGTTCGCCCGCCAGTCCTACACGTGGGAACTTCGTGGCGACATCGAGCAAGCGACCGCGTTGATGCAGCGCGCATTCGACGTTGCCCCGAATGCAGGCGACAGGGCGTTCACCCTCTTCTATCTGGGCGAACTGTCGTTCAACAATGGCGACGTCGCGGCGGCGCTCGACTACTACAATCGGGCCCAGGCCGAGTCCCCGACCGACCCGGCTGCGCTCGCCGGCAAGGCCAAGGCTGAAGCAGCGCTCGGTCAGACCGAGACGGCGCTCGACCACTACGCAGAACTGGTCGGACGTGCGCCTGAGCCGAGTTACGTGCTCGAATATGGCGAGCTGCTCGAGTCGATCGGGCGGACCACCGAGGCCCGACAGCAGTACGACGTGTTTCTTGCGACCCAGCAGCTCTTCGCGGCCAATGGCGTCGAGGCGGACTCAGTCGCGACGCTCTATGACGCCGACCACGGCGATCCGGCCAAGGCAATGGCGGATGCCGAGACCGGCATCGCGACCCGACCCTTCCTCGCCATGTACGACGCGTATGCCTGGGCGCTGCATGTGAACGGTCGAGACGCAGAAGCGTTGGCAGCCAGCGCCACGGCGATGGAGCTCGGCGTGCGCAACCCGCTGTACCTCTACCATTCGGGCATGATCAAGCTGTCGCTGGGTGACGACGAGGGTGCTCGCGCTGATCTCGCCGAGGCGCTGCAACTCAACCCGGCGTTCAATCCGCTCGCTGCCCCGCTCGCTGCAGCGGCGCTCGCGTCTGTCGGGGGGCCGGCGGCATGACATCACGTCGACTTCGCACAGTTGCCAAGGTTGCGCTTGCGTTGACCACCATCGGCTTCGTGTCGGGTCTCGCAGTCACCGCAGCGTCTGCCCACCCACTCGGCAATTTCAGTGTCAACCACCTCAACCAACTGTCGTTCTCGCCGGGTGGGGTCACCGACCACGCGGTAGTCGACACCGCCGAGATCCCGACCGCCCAAGCCGAGTCGTTGGTCGACGCCGACGGCAATGGCGATGCGTCACCGTCCGAGCTGATCGCGTACGGCGAGCAGCAGTGCGCAGCCTTCGAGGCCGACCTGATCCTCTCAATCGACGGTGACGCGGTCGCTCTGGTCGTCACCTCGTCGACCTTCGCCTACAACCCGGGCCAAGCCGGGCTGACGACGAGTCGTCTGGAATGCACTTTGGAAGGAGCCGCTGCGATCACGTCGAACACCACCGTCGAGTTCACCGATGGGTTCTTGCCCGATCGCGTCGGTTGGCACGAGATCAACGCGGTAGCGGATGGCGTGCGCCTGATCGACTCCCCTGTGCCGCAGAAAAGCGTCACGGAAGGACTGACCAAGTATCCGGTCGACCTGCTGGCCTCGCCGCTCGACGTTCGCTCGGCAACGTTCGATGTGCAGCTCGGCGCGGGACCGTCGACGGTCGCCGCGGACGCCCGAGATGGATTGGACTCGGCCAATGTCGGGTTCTTCTCGGGCATCGTCGACAACGTCCAACGCACCTTCGACGACCTGATCGGGCGCCGTGAATTGACACTCGGAATCGGGATGTTGGCGGTGAGCTTGGCGTTGGTGCTGGGCGCCTCGCACGCGCTGCTCCCCGGGCACGGCAAGACCGTGATGGCCGCCTACATCGCCGGCCGTCAGGGCTCGGTCCGCGACGCGGTCATCGTCGGAGCGACCGTGACCGGAACCCACACCGGCGGCGTGCTGTTGCTCGGCTTGGCCCTGACGCTGTCGACCTCGTTGGCCGGTGAGACCGTGCTCGGCTGGCTCGGAGTGACCAGCGGGGTGCTGGTCGCCGGACTCGGAATCGGACTGCTGATCTCGGCCATCCGCCATCATGGAGCCGGTCCGTTCGGCCACGGTCACACCCACTCCTACGATCTCGGTGATGGCCACTCGCACACCCACGGCGGTCGCGCCCACAGCCACGGCGGCCAGTCGCACAGCCATGGGCCGTTGCGAGCCGAGCGTGCCAAGACCGTCGAATCGGTGATGCCCGACCGAGCTGCGCTCGTACGCAGTATCTCGGTCGGCCCCGGCCCCGGCCCCGGCTCCGGCTCGGGCTCGGGCTCGGGCAGCGTCGGCGTCATCGACTTCACGGCACTCCTGACCGCGCCGGCACCACCTGCGTGGGAGGAGGTCGGCCATCACGACCACGACCGCGACCGCGACCGCGACCACGACCATGACCACGACCACGATCACGACCGCGACCACGACCGCGACCACGACCACGACGAGGCGCCGAAGCATGTCTCGCGTCGGGGTCTGATCGGGATGGGAATCGCCGGCGGGTTGGTGCCGAGCCCATCTGCGTTGATCATCCTGCTCTCGGCGATTGCGCTCGGTCGTACATGGTTCGGCATCCTGCTCGTCGTTGGCTACGGCGTCGGAATGGCCGGCACGCTGACGCTCGCCGGGGTGTTACTGGTGAAGGTTCGTGATCGTTACCAGGGCCGCATGAAGAGTTCGTCGGGCCGGGTCCGATCGTTCGCGCGCAAGTGGGGGACCGTCGCTCCGTACTGCACGGCCGGGCTGGTAGTCATCGTCGGCGCAGGGCTCGCTCTTCGGAGCCTCGGCAGCATCTGATCGGCGCTTCCGCGGTCAGGTCGGCCGAGCGGTCGATCGGTGTTTGATCACCACGAGGGCGACGTCGTCGGTGGCGAACCGGGCGCCGACCAGGTCCTCGATGATCCGGTCGGCCAGATGTTCGACGCTCGGACCAGCGGCGTTGGACCGGGCGATCTCTCTCCGTGTCCGGTCGGCGACGCGTGCTGTGCCGACATCGGGTGACTGGTCGCGTCGTTCGACGAGTCCATCGGTGAAGGCGATCACCATCGAGCCCGGCGCAGCGGATGCAGTGCCGACTGCACAACGACCGCGACCGCTGCCGAGCAACGGTCGGCGGCCATCTTCGAGCAACGAGATCGTGCCGTCGGCATGGGCCAACACCGCCGGCGGATGTCCGGCCGACACATACGAGATCGTGTCGCTCGACGGGTCGAGGAGTACCAGCATCACGGTCGCGATGTAGCTGTCGTCCAGATGGCTCAGGATACGCTCCGCTTCATCGAGCACGGTTGCCAGATCGCCGCCGTGAATTCGCGTGAGAGCGTTGATCGCGCCCCGCACCTGCGACATGCGCGCCGCGGCCTCGATCCCATGACCTGCGATGTCACCGACGACGATCACCGCGAGTCCTCCGTCGAGTTCGACGAGGTCGTACCAGTCGCCGCCGAAGCCGATACCGGCGGTCGCGGGCAGATATCGGGCGGCGATGTCCCAGCCCAGCACGGGTGGGAGTTCGGGGAGCAGTTCGCGTTGCAACGATTCGACGAACTGGCGGCGGAGGTCACCGAGTTGTGCCCGTTGCAACGACTGCGCGCACATCAGCGAGACGGTGCGCAACAGAGACCGATCATTGGCCGAGAAATCGACCGGCCCCGACCAGCCGATCGACAACGCACCGAGCATCGTGCCATCGGAGTGTTGCAATGGAACGCTGGCAATGGCCTCCAATTCCAAGGCTCGCGCGTCGCCCACCACATGGGGGTATCGATCCTCGATCTCGACGATGCTCGACAGGTAGATCGGCTCGGCCCTGCGGATCGCATCGATTATCGGCAGATCCTCGGTGAGCAAGATTGTCGCGTCGCGGTTACGCAGTGCTTCGTGCTCGCTGATCCGTCCACGGATGCCGAGTTGACGCCGATTGGCGTCGAGTATCCCGAGCGTCACCAGGCTCGAGCCGAGCAGACCGTGGCCGAGGTGGGTGATCGTTGCGGCGACAGCGTCGACCGTGTCAGCCGCGGTCAGGTGCTCCGCGAGCGTCGCCAACCGCTCACGCAACACCATCTCGTGGCGGGTCGCCTCGGCGTGGGCGATGCTCTCGTCGAGCAGCGTGCGCAACCGGATCTCGCTCTCGGCTGCGACCGCCAACGCGCCGAGCGTTTCGAGCTCACCGTCGGTCCAGACCCGAGTTGCCGTGTCGACGACGCAGAAGGTTCCGAGCACCTCACCGGCGATGCTCCGCAGCGGGTAGCCGGCCCACGCCCGGACGCCCATCGTGACGATGGATGGGTTGTTGCAGGTGACCGCGTCGAGCCGAGCGTCCCCGACGAACAACGGCTCGTCGCTGTCGACGACGTACTGACAAAAGGAGTCGCCGACCGAGTTCTGGCGATCGGCGGGGTCGGTTGCAACAACCCCGACACAGCTCTTCCAGAACGACCGGGTGTCGTCGACGATCGTCACGAATGCAAATGGTGTCGTCAGCAGAGTGCGCGCGAGGTCGGTGATCCGATCGAAGGCCGGCTCTGCGTTCGTGTCGAGCAGACCGGTCGCGCGGACGGCAGCGAGTCGCGTCGGACGCAGAACGGGCCGGATCGCATCGTCGGGTCCGAACGCGACGGCTGATGGCGGCGTCACGAACGGCACAGCAGCATCACCACGATGTCCGCCGTTCGACCATGTCGTGACTGTAACGGCGTCCGAGGTGGGGGCATGTGGCCGGACGAAAGTGTCGGTCGCGCCATCTGGTCGGGGGTCGGGGTCCGTAGTACCTGTTGTGAACACCGCCGAGTCGAACTGGCGCGACAGGATCATCGAAGCATTCCGTGAGCACCGTGGCGCTGTCTATGGCGTTGCCCGCCGATACTGCGATGACGAGGCCGCCGCCGATGTCACCCAGGAAGTCTTCCTCCGCGTCTGGAACAACCGGGTCGGATTCGACGAGGCCCGCGGCAACATTCGCCAGTATCTGTGCACGATTGCACGAGGTACTGCGATCGATCACCTTCGCCGCAAGTCGTCCCAGCAGGGTCGAGACACGCGCCATGCGACCACGACCGCCCACGTCGGGATCGATCCGAATTTGGCGGCGCGGTTGATCGATGCGGAGGCCGCCGGAAGGGTTCAACAGGCGCTGGCGCAACTGCACACCGGTGAGCGACGCGCGATCGTGATGGCCTTCTTCGGTGAGATGAGTTACCGCGAAGTCGCGATTCGGCTCGGCGTCGCCGAAGGGACGGCCAAGAGCCGGATTCGCTCCGGCCTGGCCAAACTGCGCGACGACCTTTCGAGCGATTGGGTCGGCGGATTGGCGGGCGGCTTGTCCGGCGAGGAATTCGGACCGAGGCTCAGCCTCGCGCCGGCAATCCCTCGGGCGGCAGCCTCTCGGGCGGCAGCCCCTCGGGCGGCAGCCCCTCAATCCGCAGCAGGGTGATCAGCCGCTGGCAATACCGCGGCAGGAATCGCTTGAGCGCCGTCGTAGCGGCCTCACCCGTCGCCCGGTTGGACGGGGCGACGATTTTCAACGCCGCCGGGACCTCGGCCGGATCCAGATCGGACACGGAGTCCGCGGCAACGCGTTCGGCGAGCCAATCGAGGTCCACCGCACGCCAGTCGTGCTCGCCGATCAACTCGACCACATGACGGATCCACGCAGCGCCCGCCGGTGGCACCGGGTCGTCGTCGAGATCATCGTGCCCGACCAGTTCGAACACGGCCCGGATCACCTGCTTCGGCCGAGCGGTACGGGCGATCCCGAGCGCGGCAGCAAGTTCGGCATCGAGATCGACCGGTTTCATCTGCCGATCCTCGCAGCCCGCAGCGGTCGCAGACCAGCTATCGGACAATCGGACAATCGCTGCTTCTCTCGGTCCGCTCGTTCGGGTCGTGGTTGATCGGGTCACAAGATGGACACAATGACCAACTGACGTTGTGTCAGACGCCATCGTGGCGCAGGATCGAGCGCGTGACAAAACGGGGATGGCTGTTGTTCGCGGCAATGGCCGGGATCTGGGGGATTCCATATTTTCTGATTCGCGTCGCCGTCGATCAGTTGCAGCCGTCGGTTGTGGTGTTCGGTCGGACGGTGATCGCGGCAGCAATCCTCGTGCCGCTCGCTGCGCGTTCGGGCGCGCTGCGACCCGCTCTGCGCCGGTGGAAACCGGTGCTCGCGTTCGCGCTGATCGAAATGGCCGTGCCGTGGATCCTGCTCACGACAGCCGAGCAGCACCTCGCGTCGGGACTTGCCGCTCTGATCATTGCCTCGGTGCCGATCGTCGGCACGCTCGTCGCCCTCGCCCTCGGTGACCGGTCCGTGTTACGGGTGGTCCGCATCGTCGGTATTGCGGCCGGGCTCGGTGGGGTCACGTTGCTCGTCGGTAATGATCTGAGCAGCGATCAGCCGCCACCGTGGTGGAGTATCGCCGCGGTCCTGCTCGTGTGCATCGGTTATGCGATTGCGCCGTTCATCGCCGCCCACCGATTGGCAGATGTGCCATCCATCGGGGTGATCGCCGTTTCGCTCGCCGTGGTGTCGGTGATCTATGCGCCGATCGCGCTCACTGCACTGCCCGACCACTCGCCGCGGGTCAACGTCGTGCTGTCGGTGCTCGGACTGGCGGTCATCTGCACCGGACTGGCATTCATCGTCTTCTTCCGATTGATCGACGAGATCGGTCCTGCACGCGCCGGGCTGATCACATTCGCCAATCCGGTCGTCGCGATCGCACTCGGCTCGGTGTTCCTCGACGAGGTCATCACGGTTGCAACGGTGATCGGCTTCGGGCTGGTGCTCGCCGGATGTTGGCTGGCCACCCGTCCCGAGCCCGGCGACCGAGCAGCAACAACAGCAAAAGCAGCGAAAACGGCGAAAACAGCGAATTCAGAACGATTGTCGACGGCGGGCAGCAAGCTCGTCACCGAGCCGGGTCGTGGCTGATTGCAGTCGACGGAAGTACGCCGAGCGGCTGAGATGGAGCCGACGAGCGATCGACTCGTGGGCGGCCGGCTCGTCGATGTAGGCAGCGGTGATGATGGTGTGGGCGAGGCGATCGTCGGCCGATGAGCCGAACACGCCGAGCGACTCGCGGACCAGCTCGCGCAACCGTTCGATCCGGACCGACGGTACGGAACCGAGCCACGACGGCCCGTGAGCGAGCGCCGCTGGATCGCGAAGCATCCGGATCAGTTGGCCGGCATCATCGTCACCGGCGACCGGTCGCGGTGGGTTGGCCCCGGACTCGCGATACACCCAGTCGCGCTGGAACGCGAGCACGCCCTGGGGTCCGAAATCGATGAGGTAGCACTGCAGATCCATCCCGCCGGTGGCGACGTCGAGTTCCGAGATGTGGGCCGCGCCCAGTGCTTCGGCAAACGCGAGCGCGGCCGGCAGCGTCGGCGAGATGGGCAGGTAGCCGTAGCGCGGGTTGACCACGCCGCTGCCGATGATCCCGGCCGAGCCGAGCAGCGATGTGACCTCGCCCATCTGGCCGGTCAGATCGACTGCCTCACGCCACAACACTGCGGAGTTGGTTCGCAACACGTCGCGGGCATGACGCAACCACGGGCCGAGAAGCACGTCGTCGAGGGCAGCCTGGGGCGGTGCGGCCGGTGAAACAGCGACGTAATACCCGCCTAAACGGCCATTGCGATCGCGGACGACACCGGTGCACTCGGGATGATCGGTGAAGAACACCTCGGTCAGGTCCCACCAAGCCCCGACTCCGACCGACCGCAGAATCCCACCGACGACGTCGGCGTCGCCTGGCCGCACCGAATCGATGTGGTAGCGGCTGCCGACATCGAGCGAGTACCCCCAGCGGACGGTCTGGTCGATGACGAGGTGCTGGAGATCGGTGGACAACGAGAACTGGCCGGCGAGGGCTCGTTGATAGAGGTAATCCGCGACACGTCGGCGCAGCGATGCCTCTCCGGATGGATCACGATCGCGCAACGAGTCGCGGATCGACTGGGCGACGAGCGAGTGGAGGGCGACCCCGTCGGCCAGTGGTTCGACGAATGATCGATCGGCCAGCCACTTGTAACTCTCGTGCGGATCATCCGACGGCAGCACCGCTTCGAGCAACTCGGGTGTGGTCACCCGCGCCAGTGCAGCCACACCGAGCACGCGCGCTCGCTGGGGCTCGGCTTCGGCGCCGAGCAGCCGGTCGAGCAGATCGGCCATCGATCCATCGCCGCCGGCTTGGGCCGCGATCACGAGTGCCAGTGGCGACCCGCCGCTGCGACGCACGATCTCGTCGACCCGGTCGATTCCGAGTCCGTGATGGCGAACGAGCGCGACCGCATCGCTGTGGCCGATGCCGAGAACCTCGATCGTTCGCGAGACGGCGTCCCATCCACCTTCGAACCACGCCGGCCCTGGCCTCGTTCGTCCGGCCAGGACGATGATCGACGAGTCCGGCAGCATCGGAACGATGACCGAACGCAGATGGCCGTCGAGCGACCCGACCAACTCGTAGGAGTCAATGATGATGAGGAGTGGCGGACCGTCGGTGGTCACCGGGCCGATCGCGGACTCCAATGCCTCGGGGAACGGCGGCAGATCGCGACCCTCGAGCGACCGCACCGAATAGCCGGCGGATCGCGCCCGCCGGGCCACCTCTCGCAGCAGCGTACTCTTGCCGATCCCAGCCGGGCCGCTCACATGGACGATGCTGCGCGGGTCAGCGCCGGACAGGATCGCATCGAAACACGCCAGCTCGTCGACGCGCCCGACGAACGCAGCCCGGTCCCTCTGCTCGACGCGTTCTCGCAGATTCGGCATGACACGTGCAGAGTAGCCGCCGCCCGTAGGGTACGCCGATGCGTGCAACCGGAGCTGCGATCGCGCTCGGTCTCGCCATCGATCGCTTCGTCGGCGAACCACCAGTCGCCGTCCATCCAGTGGCCCGGTTCGGGCAGGCGATGACTGCCCTGGAGACGCAGTGGTACCGCAACTCGAAGACTGCTGGTGTGGTGTTCTGCGCCATCGGTGTCGGTGGCGCAACACTGATCGGAGTCGGGTTGCAGCGCCTGCTCGGTCGACCAGCTGCGACCGCTGCAGCGGTCTCGATCGCGGTCGCCGGGCGGATGCTCGGCCGAGAAGCAGCGGCGATCGGCGACTTGCTCGCGGCCGGGGACCTGGCGAGCGCCCGGGCCCGTCTGCCGTCGCTCGTCGGGCGGACGGCGACCCATCTGTCCGAGACAGAGGTGGCCCGAGCGGTCATCGAATCGGTTGCGGAGAACTCGGTCGATGCGGTGATCGCTCCGATCATGTGGGCCGTCATCGGTGGCGCGCCACTCGTGCTCGCTCACCGAGCTGTCAACACCCTCGACGCCATGGTGGGTCACCATTCGCCGCGCTACGAACGCTTCGGTTGGGCGAGCGCGCGCCTCGACGACGTGGCCAACTGGCTCCCGGCGCGACTTGCAGCGATCACCGTTGCCGGGGTGCGTCCCGGCCGGGCGAACGCGATCCAGCGAGTTGTTCGCCGCGATGCCGCCCAGCATCCTTCGCCGAATGGCGGTGTGATCGAGTCCGCGTTCGCGGCAGCTCTCGGCATTCGCCTCGGTGGCGCGAACCGCTATGGCGATGTCATCGAGGACCGGGGCGTGCTCGGAGACGGTCGTCGTGCAGCCGCCGGCGATGTTGCGGCGGCGATCACCCTGATGAATCAGGCGACGGCGGCACTCGCCGCTGCCGCAATTGCCGGCCCTCTCTTGTGGCAACGGGCCCGATTCGTTCCCAGGTGTCTGCCGGGTTTGCGGGGCCAGCGCGTTCAGCGGGGCGGGTCGGCGCTCTGCTGACCGTTGCTGTGGACGTGCTCGGTCCAGCCGAATCCGTCCCAGAATCGCAATTCGTGACGGGCGAACGGGTCTGTTCGCCACTCCGCCGTCGATCCGGGCGGAGGCGGCGCCGGCAGGAACACGCCCGGGCGTGATGGCTCGGGACCCGATGGTCGCGACAGCACCGGCGCCGGCAGGGGCCGATGCCCGGTCGGTGCGGAGGCCGGATCAGCGGAGGCCAGATCAGCGGAGGCCGGATCAGCGGAGGCCGGATCAGCCGGGGATGGCCCAGCCAGCGCCGGCATTGCCAGCGCCGGCGTCGGCAACATCGTCGGCACCGGGGACGTGTCGGTCGGCGGGATCAGATGGTGGGTCGTGATGTGGGCAGCGACGCGCCGAACCGGTTGGCTGCGATCGAAGTCGTAGGTCTGGACCTCGCCCGCAGGCGGTGTGAAGCCGATGCGTGCCATCTCGGCCCAGGCGTCGCGAGTTGGTTGGTCGACCTCGAGGGCCGACGTCCGGAGCCGCTCGGTCATCAACCGCGCCAGGACATCGTTGACCACCGGGACCGGGTCGACCGATGCGCCGATGATGATCTCGATCGCGACCACCACACCGGCGTGCTGGTCGATCACGATCGTGTCGGTGGCATCGACGGCCGCGATGATCACGCTGCCGAGCCCGTCGTTGATCGCGTCTCGGGAGCCCTTGTCGTTCGAACCGTGACCGTGACCGTGACCGTGACCCTGGCGGACACCGATCTGGCGGATCTGGCCGAGTGCGACGTGACCGACCAACATCTGCTTGGGGCGTTTCGATCGGCCGCCGTCGGGCCGTTCGACCGCTACTGGATCGAACGAACCGAGGTCCTTGGGCACGAACTTGTCGAACGTCACCGCCAGTCGGTCGTCGGTGATCACCAGTCGGCCCTTGGTGCGCAGCACGTTCAGCGATGGCACCCACGTCCCGTCGTTGGTGGCCCGCAGTACCTTCAGACCCGCGATCGGCACGACGGTCGGGTTGGTGTCACGATCGGTTGATGCAATGCCGAGATCGTTGCCGTGCGCGCCGGTCGGCACCGGATAGATGCCGTACGAGGTCGCCCCGATCTCGACCACCTGCAGGAAGTTCCACGCCATCGTGCGTCCTCTCGGTCTGTGTCGGCAGGTTGTTCTGACCCGACAGCTTGCTCACTCGGCAGATTTGGCGAGGTTGAAGTACGGGCCGAAATGATCTGGCTTGAGCAACCTGCCCATTTTGCGGTATTCGCGAGCCACGGCTTGTACGGCGTGGCCCATCGAGATCCGTTGGCCCTCCGCTGCAGCGAGGAACGCAGCGTGGATGACGGCGTTGCGGATCGCGCCGCCCGGCATCTCGAACTGTTCGGCCAAGAACCCGAAATCGACGTCGTCGACGGGAGCGCCCGCCGGGAAGTTTCGGATCCAGATCTGTTCGCGCTCGTTGGAACCTGGCACCGGGAACTCGATCCGGGCGTGGATCCGGCGCAGGAACGCATCGTCGACGTTTTTCTCGAAGTTGGTCGCGAGTAGAACCACACCGTCGTAGCGCTCGAGACGCTGCAGCAGGTACGACACCTCGATGTTGGCGTAACGGTCGCGAGCATCTTTGACCTCGCTGCGCTTGCCGAACAGCGAGTCGGCCTCGTCGAAGAACAACACCACATTGCCGCTGCCGGCGGCGTCGAAGATCTGTTCGAGGTTCTTCTCGGTCTCGCCGATGTACTTGCTGACGACGGCCGACAGATTCAGTTTGAACACATCGAGTCCGAGCTCACCGGCGACAATCTCGGCGGCCAGGGTCTTGCCGGTGCCGGACGGCCCGGAGAACATCGCGACCAGACCCCGCGATGGCTTGTCCGAAAATCCCCAGTCGTCGAACACCGTCGACGCATACCGGTAGCGATCGACGATGCCGTGCAAATGGCGCAACCGCTCGGGGCTGAGGACGATGTCGTCCCATGTACGCGTCGGCCGGATCCGCTGGGCCAATTGTTCGAGCGGGCCGGCCATCAACCGGCGGACTGCACTGTCGAGGTCACGATCGTGGGCTTCGAACGCCCGACCGACGAGATCGAGCTGCTCGGCGGACAGGTGGTGGCGATGTGCGTCCACCGTGCCGACCGCGTCGTTCCAATCCTGCGACGTGGGATCGCGATGTTCGGCGCGAATTTCGCGCCAGCGGCGATTGGGCATGTCGGCGATGGCCAGTTCCTTGCGCGAGCTGAGTGCCCAGGCGAGGTGGTCGCTGCGACCGATCACGCGTTGCCCTTGCGCAGACAGCGGTTCTTCGAGTTCGATGATGATGCCCATCCCGGACAACGTCGCCTCGCGCACGATCGCATTCCAGACGTTGGTCTCGGTCGGCTGGTCGACGACGAGGAACCGTGTCGCCGACGCCCGCCGCGCCGCTTCGCGGCGTCGCAGGATGCGGTCGTCACCGGTGACCACCACGAGATCGTCACCCACCTCGCCGCCACCCGTGCCGTCATCCGCGACGACGAGCACATTGGACGGCACGAGCGGATCGATCGCGCCATCGCCGACGAGCGCCCAGACGACACCTGCGGCGACGACCAGGGCATGGTTGGCCCACGGTCCGTCCTCGATCACCTCGACGAATGCGCAGCGACGCAGCGGGGCATCCAGGCCGAGCACCTCCGCCACCGACGAACCGTTGTTGCGCATCAATTGGTCGATGGTCTGCAGGGTGAGCCGTGGCCGGGCGAGATCGTCGTTGAGGTGGGCGACGAGCCGGGCCAGCCGGCCGTCGAGTTCACACGACACCGCGATTGCGAGCAACGCCGACGCGGCGGGGGACAGACGCGCGTTGGCGACAATGGAGGAGAACGGATACGCCAGGTCGAGCGATTCGATGAACGCGGCGCGTGCGACATCGAGCTGATGCTCGAGCGCCACTCGCGCTTGCGGTGCCGCGTCAACTGGAGCGGTGAGATGTTCGATCGACAATCGACCGAACTCGCGCCACGCATCGGGCACCCCTGAAGCAGCGTCAGCGGAACGAGGGTTGGCGACCGCCTTCGGAGACATCCGCTCAGTCAATCATGGACAGCGGCTACGGCGTCACCTGCCCCATGTTGTGGCGTGGCGGCTGCGATACAGTCCGAGGCATGGCCCAGCCTGTCGTCAACGGAAGCGTCCTGATGTGTTCGTTCGGTCTTGCACCGTCGACGATGATGGTCGTGCCGACCAACCAGACGATGGGTCTGAATCAGCCGGTCGCGACCATCATGGACAACAAGCCGCTGTTGAACATCCTGCCGTTCGGCATGTGCACGACGCTCTCCAACCCCATCGTTGCTGCTGCCACTGCGGCGGCATTGGGTGTGTTGACCCCGATGCCGTGCATTCCGGCCGTTGCCGCTCCGTGGGCTCCGGGCGCGCCGACAGTGCTGATCGGCAAGATGCCGGCACTCAACAACACGTCGAAATGCATGTGCAACTGGGGCGGCGTGATCTCGGTGACCATGTCGCCGGCGGTCACCATCACCGTCCCCTGAAATCGGATCGCGGCGCGATCAGTGGCCTCTGCAAAAGAACCTCACGGAGAGGAGCAAGAACTTCTCGCATTGTGGACGCAGTCTTGTTATTGTTGCCGCGGGTCGACGTAGGAATCTTCACCGGGCAGATCGTTGAAGGGGCACCGAAATCCACTGATTGGTTGCTGAGCCCGCCTCAGCAGCGAATTTGTCGAGTAACGCATCTGATGCGAAGGTTTAGTACACAATGAGCTCAACGGAGGGGAATTGATCGTGGCCGCAACTTATCTCACGCCTGGCGTCTATGTAGAAGAGGTGGCGTCCAGTTCAGCGACGCTGTCGGCAGGGGCAACCGCAGTTGCCGCCTTTGTCGGCTTCACCGCGAAGGCACCAACCGATGACCTGACCGATCCGGATGGCGTCAAGCCCCGGCTGGTCACCAATTGGACCCAATTCGAGAAGCTGTTCGGCGGCTTCGCCCCCGGCATCATGCTGCCTCACTCGGTCTACGGCTACTTCAACAACGGTGGCAGCCTGGCCTACATCGTGCGCATCCCCAACAGCACCCCGGCCACCGAGAGCGGCACCCGTGCCCTGCCATCGGCAGACCGCAGCCTCGGGCCGGCGCTCGAGGTCACGACCGTCGAGCCCAACGCTGCCATTGCCCTGTCGGTGACGCCCGAGGCGCCAGCCGACGATGCCAAGGAAACGGATCCGCCGACGTTCACGATCGATGTGGTCGAGGGTGGCAAGGTCGTCGAGTCGTACCCGAACCTCACACTCGCCACCGGCAAGCGTCAGGCTGAGACGATCATCAACAAGGAGTCCACCAAGGTCAAGGTGGCCACCAAGATCGACACCGAGAAGCTCGTCAACGACCTCGCTTCGATCCCGGCCGGTTTGTACAGCATCGAGCCGGCCCCGGCCAACCCGACGCCGGTCTCCGGCCGTGCCTTCACGGGTTCCGAGACCGCTCGCACCGGGATCAACGGTCTGGTCATCGCCGACGACGTCACGATGGTCATGATCCCCGACCTGATCACCGCGGCCACCAAGGATGACGGCACCGTCGACCTCAACATGTGGAAGTCGGTGCAGCTCGCGCTGATCAACCATTGTGAGGGCCAGGCAAACCGGATGGCCGTGCTCGATGCACCTCCCGGTATGTCGCCCCAGCAAGTCAAGGAGTGGCGCGAAGGCGTGGCGATGTACGACAGCCAGTTCGCGGCGTTCTACTACCCGTGGATCAAGGTCAGCAACCCGGCGTCGGTCGACAACGGAGACACCGAGGTCATGGTTCCCCCGTCCGGCCACATGGCCGGCATCTGGGCTCGCACCGACGACACCCGTGGTGTCTGGAAGGCCCCGGCCAACGAGGTCGTTCGCGGCGCGCTCGATGTCGAGATGAACATCACGATGGCCGAGCAGGGTCTGCTCAACCCGATGGGGATCAACTGCATTCGTCCCTTCGGTACCCGCGGCATTCGCGTCTGGGGTGCTCGCACCCTGTCGTCAAACACCGACTGGACGTACATCAACGTGCGTCGTCTGTTCAACATGATCGAGCGTCGACAAGATGAGCGGCGAGATGCAGAACATGTCGCCCAAAGACATGGCCCGGATGAAGGACATGCTGGCCAGTCTCAACGAGATGCTCGACAAGCAGCAGCGCGGTGAGGATCCACAGTTCGAGCAGTTCATGGAGAACTTCGGCGACTTCTTCCCGGAGAACCCAGAGTCGCTCGACGAACTGCTCGAGATCATGGCCAAGCGGATGGCTGCGATGCAGGCGATGATGAACTCGATGACGCCCGAGCAGCGGGCCCAGATGCAGCAGCTCAGCGATCAGTTGATGGAAGACATGGACCTCCGCTGGCAGATGGATCAGCTCGGCCAGAACCTGCGCAGCATGTTCCCCCAGATGAACTGGAACCAGAGCTACGAGTTCGAGGGCCAGGACCCGATGGGCATGGGTCAGGCGATGCAGATGATGCAGGAACTCGGCGAGCTCGATCAGCTCGAGAACCTGCTCCGCAACGCCACCAACCCGAGCGCGCTGGCCGAAGCCGACATGGATCGCGTCCGCGACCTGATGGGTGACGACGCCGCTCGGTCACTCGAGCGGCTGGCCGAGATGGCCAAGATGCTCGAAGAGGCCGGCCTGATCCAGAACAAGGAAGGTCGTCTCGAACTCACGCCGAAGGGGATGCGCAAGATCGGCTCCAACGCACTGCGCGAGCTGTTCAGCAAGCTCGCCAAGGACAAGACCGGCCAGCACCAGATGGATCTGCACGGCCAGGGCCACGAGCGCACCTACGAGACCAAGCAGTACGAGTACGGCGATCCGTTCAACCTCGACCTCCAACGAACGATCCGCAACGCACTGCGGCGCAGCGGTGGCGGCACGCCCGTGCACCTGTCGCCGGAGGACTTCGAAATCGAGCGCACCGAGCACGTCACCAAGTCGGCGACGGTGCTGTTGCTCGACCTGTCGATGAGCATGCCGATGCGCGACAACTTCCTCCCGGCAAAAAAAGTCGCGATGGCCCTGCACTCCTTGATCACCTCGCAGTTCCCGCGCGACTACATGGGCCTCGTCGGCTTCGGCGAAGTGGCCCGGATCCTGACAGCCGAGCAATTGCCCGAGGTGAGTTGGGACTTTGCATACGGCACCAACATGCAACACGCGTTGATGCTTGCTCGCAAGTTGCTGTCGCGCCAGACCGGAACCAAGCAGATCATCATGATCACCGACGGCGAACCAACCGCTCATATCCGTGCCAACGGTGAGCCGTACTTCAACTACCCGCCGACCCAGGAGACCGTCGAGGCCACCTTGCGCGAGGTGCTCCGATGCACCAAGGACAACATCCGGATCAACACGTTCATGCTCGACGCAGACCGTTCGCTGAAGAGCTTCATCGAGAAGTTGACCTCGATCAACCGCGGCCGGGCGTTCTTCACGACACCGGAAAACCTGGGTGATTTCGTGCTGGTCGACTTCATCGAGAACAAGAAGCGGATGGCTCGCGGCGGTCGCCAAGCCAGCTGATCCGGTTTCCGTTTGGCTCGAGGGTCGCTGGATCTCACGAAGCGCGCGACTGCACGTGCTCGGCGTTCAGTGATTCGCGCTCATCGCGCGAGAAATCCGACAAATGTGAAATCCCCCCTTGCAAAGGTGGGATGTGATAGGGGACAATGACACCATTGTAATTACACGGGTGCGATCACACCCCGACGACCTCGTCGGAGCCAATTGCACCCCGGCCTACAAAGGCAGGAGGCCACACGATGACCAATAACTTCTCCAACATCCACTCGCCGAACACACATGGCGGAACACACAGCGGCGCAGGCACCGAAGACGATCGGAGCTGGCAGGACCAGGCCAACTGCCTCGGTGTCGACCCCGACCTGTTCTTCCCCGAACGCGGTGCGAGCACTCGTGAGGCCAAGGAGGTGTGCCGCGGTTGTGTGGTTCGCCTCGACTGCCTCGAGTTCGCGTTGGTCAACGGTGAGAAGTTCGGCATCTGGGGCGGTCTCAGCGAGCGCGAACGTCGCCGCTTGCGCCGCCAGCGGGCACAGTCGACCCGTCGTACCGCGACGGCCTGATCAACGCTGGTCCCTCGGGGTCTGCACCGAAAGAAACCGCTGTGAGCGCCTACCGCTCCGAACAGACCCACTGGTAAGGTTCAACGCATGTTCCCAGCATTCCTCGACTCACCGCAAGAGATCATCATCCTGGTCGTCGTCATGGTCGTCCTGTTCGGCGGATCGCAGATCCCCAAACTGGCCAAGAACCTCGGCAAGGCCCAAACCGAGTTCAAGCGTGGGCTGGATCAGGGCAAGGTCGAAGGCGCAGCCTCGACCGAGGAGACAATCGAAGAGAAGCTCGCTCGTCTCGACAAGATCGACAAGGCCTCCGACAACCCCTCGTGATCTGACCTGATCGGGTCCGGTCCTTGGATCGACCCAGCACCATTGTTGGAGCGGCAGGGCTTGGGACTTCGTCGCACACGGGAACTCATCTGAAGTCTGAAAACCACAACGCCGGTGCCGCTCCGAGAAGCGGCACCGGCGTTGTGGTTTTCTCTGTGATTCTCGTTGTGGGTGCCGTTGTCGTGTCTGTCAGCTCACCGCGGTGAGGGCCAGCCCGCGGCGACGCTTGAGGATCCGACGACGCTCACGCTCGCTGCATCCACCCCACACACCGTGTTCGATCCGGTTGTGCAAGGCGTACTCCAGACATGTGTCGGCGACGGGACATGTCGCACAGATCTTGCGAGCCCGATCCACGCCGACGCCGTCGCTGGGGAAGAATGCAGCCGGCGGATAGTTTCGACAGTTGCCTTCCGACATCCAGATGGTCGCCGCGTCTTCCGACGTGAAGTCGTGTCCTGATTGTGACCTTGATTGATCCTGCATGAACGAGCCTTTCGCTAGATTCCACGCCTGCGTAGTCCACCCGCACCAGCCCCGATGGGACCCAGGTTCCTGACCAAAGAGCACGTCTCTCCTCAGACGTTCTACGGAGCCGTCCGGTTCCCGGTTGCAGGTCAGTCAAACACAACTCGTCCATCCTGCCAACAGCCGTAGCCGACAATCAGTCTTTCGGCCGATACACTCCCTGCACTGTCGAGGGGCAGTGTCTAGAGCCTCGTCTGCCAGGAGTTTTGCCATGACCGACATCAACGTTCAGCCTCGAGCCCACGCCAAGATCGTCTACCTCGGACCCGTCTCACCGCACTGGGAGGTCTACGGGGCCTACGGCGACCGGGCCGTCATCGACGAATTCCGGGCGCGGGTCCTTGCCCGTTTGGTGCTGCTGCCTCGCGACGATCCGCAATTCCGTCGCAACCGCGAGCGCATCATCCGCGACGCCGAGCGTGAAGCGATTTCCCTCGAATGGGATCTCGGCCTGCTCGACGAGGACGAATAAGCCCGACCTGACCAACACCCGTTCGCCGAACCGGGTCGGAGTATCCTTGGCTCGTGCTTGACGAGCGACATCTCAACCGCGAACTGAGTTGGCTGGCGTTCAACCGACGGGTCCTGTCGCTGGCTGGTGAGCGCGGCATTCCTCTGCTCGAACGGGTCAAGTTCGCGGCCATCTTCTCGGCCAACCTCGACGAGTTCTTCCAGGTTCGTGTCGCCGCGCTGCACGACCAGGTTGCCGCCGGCATCGTCACGCCTGGCCCGGACGGGCGACAGCCCCAACAACAGCTCGACGAGATCGGTGAGATCGTGCGCGAGCTGATCGCGATCCAAGAAGATCTGCTCGCCAACGAACTGCGGCCAGCGCTGCAGGACGAAGGCATCGAGATCCTTGCCTGGGCCGAACTGTCGCCGGTCGAGCGCAGCTTCGTGGTCGACATCTTCAGCCAGCGGATTTTCCCGGTGCTCACGCCGCTCGCCGTCGATCCTGCCCACCCGTTTCCATACATTTCCAACCTGGCGTTGAGCCTTGCGGCCACCGTTCGTGACCCGGAGACCGGCGAACGGCGCTTCGCCCGCTTGAAGGTGCCGTCGATTCTGCCGCGCCTGGTTGCGTTGCCCGACGGGCTGCGGTTCGTGCCGCTCGAGCAGGTGATTGCTGCCCACCTGCACACACTGTTCATCGGGATGGAGATCGAAGAGGTCGCAGCGTTCAGGATCACCCGCAATGCCGACCTGACGCTCGAGGACGAAGACGCTGACGATCTCCTCGTGGCGGTCGAACTCGAACTCCGTCGGCGCCGGTTCGGACGTGCGGTGCGGCTCGAGGTCGAGGCGACGATGAGCCCAGAAATGCTCGAACTGCTGCTCCGCGAACTCGAGCTCGAACCGGATGGCGTCACCCACCACCGACTGTTGCTCGATCTCACCTGCCTCTTCGCGCTGCAGGGCATCGACAAGCCCACGCTCAAGGACGTGCCCTGGCCGCCGGTCACCGCCGGCCGGATCGCCACGGCCGAGGAAGCCGATCGCAGCCTGTTCTCGGTCGTTCGTGAGCGAGCCCTGCTGGTGCACCATCCCTACGAGTCCTTCGCCAGTTCGGTCGAAGCGTTCATCGCCGAGGCCGCCGACGATCCGCGGGTTCAGACGATCAAGATGACCCTGTATCGGACATCGGGCGACAGCCCGATCGCTCGGAGTCTGATGAGAGCTGCCGAACGAGGCGTGCAGGTCGCCGTGTTGGTCGAACTGCAGGCCCGGTTCGACGAGGCCACCAACGTCACGTGGGCCAAGACGCTTGAGCGAGCCGGTGTGCACGTTGTGTACGGCGTGGTCGGGCTCAAGACCCATGCGAAGTGCGTGCTGGTCGTGCGCAACGACGCCGACGGCCTGCGTCGGTACGTCCATCTGGGCACCGGCAACTACAACTCCAAGACCGCTCGTCTGTACGAAGACATCGGTTTCATCACGTGTGATCCAGCGATCGGCGAGGATGCCACGCAACTGTTCAACCACCTCACCGGGTACAGCCGAGGCGAGGATTACAAGGCGCTGGTCGTTGCGCCGCACACGTTGCGGCCACGGCTGCTGCAACTGATCGCCAACGAAGCGTCCCATGGGGCGGCGGGCAGGATCGCGATCAAAACCAACTCGATCGGTGATCCGGAGATGATCGAGGCCCTGTACGCAGCGAGCGCGGCCGGTGCCCAGATCGACCTGCTCGTCCGCGGTATCTGTTGCCTGCGGGCGGGGGTGCCGGGGCTGTCGGAGAACATCCGCGTCCGCTGCGTGCTCGGTCGCTATCTCGAGCACTCACGGATCTACCGCTTCGCCCACGGGACCTCGTCCACCGCTGACGAGGCCAAGCCATTGTTCCTGATCGGTTCAGCGGACCTGATGCCGCGCAACCTCGACCGTCGGGTCGAGACGCTCGTACCGGTCACCCATCCCAAGCATCAGCCGTGGATCGACCAAGTGCTCGCCTTTCAACTCGCCGATGACATCGTTGCTTACGATCTCCAGCCGGACAACACCTGGCTGCGAGTTGGGCCTGCCGACGCATTCGAGCCGCACAGCCAAGAGCGAATGTATCACTGGGTCAGCGCCAAGCAGAAGCGCGGCCGCACACCCAGCGCCGACCCCACGACGGTTTCCCAAAGCCGACTCGACCCCTGATCGACCTGTGATTGTCAGCCGAAGCGGCCCGTGACGTAGGCCTCGGTGCGCTCGTCGGCCGGGTTCGAAAAGACCCGGTCGGTGCGGTCGCACTCGACCAGTATGCCGGTGCGGCGATCGTTGGTCTCGTTGACCTCGGTGGTGAAGAACGCCGTGCGATCGCTGACTCGAGCGGCCTGCTGCATGCTGTGGGTGACGATCAGGATCGTGTGGTCCTTCTTGATCTCCTGCATCAGGTCTTCGATCCGGGCCGTCGCGATCGGGTCGAGGGCCGAGCAGGGCTCGTCCATCAGGATCACGTCGGGCTTGATCGCGAGCGCTCGGCCGATGCACAGCCGCTGCTGCTGACCTCCCGACAGGCCGAGTGCTGACGACTTGAGCCGGTTGCCGACCTCGTCCCACAATGCAGCGCCCTTGAGTGAGTGCTCGACGATGTCGTCGAGTTCGGACTTCTTGCTGATGCCGATCAGACGCGGGCCATAGGCGACGTTGTCGTAGATGCTCTTGGGGAACGGGTTCGGCTTCTGGAACACCATCCCGATGTAACGCCGGACCTGGTTCGCCGACACGTCGGGGGCATACAGGTCGATGCCGCGATACTCGACCTTGCCGTCGACTCGTGCGCCTGCGATCGTGTCGTTCATCCGGTTGAAGCAGCGCAGCACGGTGCTCTTGCCGCAGCCGGAGGGTCCGATGAACGCAGTGATCTCGTTCGGGCGAATCTTCAGGTTCACCTCGCGCACGGCTGTGAACGCGCCGTAGCACACGGCGAGGTCCTCGACGTCGAACACCAACTCGCGACCCGGATCGGGTATGTCAGACGCCGCGGACTGCACGACGACAGGAGTCGTGCCCACCGCCGCGAAGATCGAGATATCGACGTCGTCGACGAGATCGGTTGTGTCGGTGGCGTGAGTCGTGTCGGTGGAGTTCATGGTGCCTATGACTTGTTGGAGATGCGGGCGGACAGGATCCGCGCCGCGGCGGTGAACAGGACGGCGAGCACGATGAGGGTCAGCGCAGCTCCCCATGCCCGTTCCTGGGCGGTCGCGAAGCTCTCCTTGGCGTTGTTGTAGATCTGCAGACTGAGCGAGGTGTTCGTGCCGTCGAACACGTTCCAGTTCGTTCGTTTGGCGGCACCGATCGTGAAGATCAGCGGGGCCGTCTCACCGGCCGCACGGGCGATGGCAAGCAGGCAGCCGCTGATGATGCCGGGCGAAGCCTTCGGGATCACGATGCCGAGCGTGGTCCTGCTCCCGGTCGCGCCGAGTGCGTAGCTCGCGTCGCGCAGGTTCTGTGGGACCAGCTTGAGCATTTCTTCCGTCGAGCGGACGACGATCGGCAACATCAGGCATGCGAGCGCCAGCGCGCCGCTGAAGCCGTTGAGTCCATCGGTGCCGCGGGGTACGACCCAGAAGACGTAGATGAAGAGGCCCATCACGATCGACGGCACGCCGGCCATCACACTTGTGAAAAAGCGCAGGATCCGAGCGAACAATCCACGCTTGCCGTACTCGTTGAGATACACCGCACCGGCGATGCCGAGCGGGATCGCAATCACTGACGCCATGGCGGTCGTGATCACGGTGCCGACGATCGCTGCCTTCACGCCGGGCCCCGGGCGACGAGGCGACAACTGGATGTCTTCGGTGAACCAATCCGGGAACATGCCGGTCACAATCGACCAGCCCTTGGTGACTACTGTCCAGAGCACCAGGATCAGCGCGACCAGGATGATGAGGACGGACACGCCCATCAGCGAAGTCATTACGGCGTTCTTCAACTTGCGGCGGCCACCGACCCCCGCAAGGTCTTCGACTGAAACGGGATGGGTTTCTCGACGTTCGAGCATGGCTGTCGGCATCACGAAGCTCCCTGCATCCGCTTCATGGCTCGGTTGACCACTGCCGTCGCTGCGAAGTTGACGACCAAGGTGAGGACGAACAGCGTCAGGCCCATCGCAATCAAGGCGCTGCGTTTCTCGTCGCTCGTTGCTTCACCCCACTGGAACGCAATCACCGATGGCAACGAGTCGCCGGAAGAAAAGATGTTGGCCGTGATGGTTGGCGAGGAACCAATGACCAGAGCGGCGGCGATGGTCTCGCCCATCGCTCGGCCGAGGCCGAGCATCACGGCACCGACGATGCCGCCGGCCGAGTGTGGCAAGACAGCGCCGGTGATCATCTCCCACCGTGTCGCACCGAGCGCCAAGGCGCCATCACGATCGGTTTGAGGGCAGGTCTCGATGACCTCACGAGCGAGCGAGGTGATGATCGGCGTGATCATCACGGCCAGAATCAACCCTGCCGTCAGGAACGAGCGACCGGCAGAGACCTTGCCGAAAATGCTCGACAGCACGGGCACGCCATCGAACCAACCGTTCATGTTCTTGAAGAACCCGACCAGCTTGGGAGCGAGATAGATGATGCCCCACAAGCCGAACACCACCGAGGGAACCACAGCGACGATGTCGGTCAGCGTGACGAGCGGTCGCTTCAGCCACTTCGGCGCGACCTGCGTGGTGAACAGGGCCAACCCGAGGCTGACCGGAACCGCCAGCAGCACCGCGATCACAGCGGTGATGGCAGTGCCGTAGATGAACGACAAGGCGCCGAAGACCGGCTTGTCGGCGCTTGGTGCCCAACGGCGTTCGGTGAAGAAGTTGAGGCCCTCGGTGCGGAAGATGAGCGCTGACTTGTTGGTCACCGTGTAGGCGATCAGACCGAGAGTGATCAGAATGACTGCGCCACCGGCGACCGTGGAGTAGCGGAAAATCCTGTCGCCGACCTGCTTCTTGGTCCGGAGATCAGAGAGTGTGAGTGTCATGCGATCCTTCGAGGGCCGGCTGGGGTTCGTGGCGGGAGGGTTCAGGTGGGCAGGCGGGTTCAAGTGGGCAGACAACAGCGGACCGGGCCCGAAGGCCCGGTCCACCGGGGGGATCCGTCGTGGCTCAGGCGCCGATCTTGGCGACGTTTGCCAACGCTTTCTCACGGAGCGAGTCAGGCAGCGCCGCGTAATCGACCGACGCAGCCATGTCCTGGCCCTCGGTCAAGAGGTAGGTCAGGAAGCCGCGGATGTTCTCGGCCTTGGCCGGATCGTCCTGGGTCGTGTACGCAATGATCCAGGTCTGAGCGGCGATCGGGTATGCCTCGTCGCCGTCGGCCCAACCAACGAAGAACGTCAGGTCGTCCTTGATCTCGACACCCTCGGCCGCAGCAGTGGTGGCCTCGAGGGTCGGCAGGACGAAGTTGCCGGCCTTGTTCTGGACAGCCGCCACGGTGAGGCCGTTGGCGTTGGCGTCACTGAGGTCGACGTAACCGATCGCACCTTCGGTGCTGGTCACGATCTGAGCCACCCCACTGTTGCCATCGCCGGCCTGGGTGCCTTCGGGCCACTCCAACTCCGAACCGGTGCCGAGTGCCCACGTGCCGCCCGCGTCGGTGCCGGCGGCAGCATTGAGGAACTTGCTGAAGTTGTCGGTGGTGCCCGAACCGTCGGCGCGGCGGGCGACGACGATGGTCGTGTCGGGGAGCGTCGCATCGGGGTTGTCGGCGGCGATCAGCGGATCGTTCCAGTTGGTGATTTCGAGTTGGAAGATGGCCGAGATCGTGGCTGGAGCAAGACGCAGTTCGTCGACGCCGGGGAGGTTGTACGACATGGTGATCGGGGCGAGAACGGTGGGGACGTAGACGAACTCGCCGCCGGTGAACTTGGCGATGTCCTCGTCCTTGACCGTGGAATCCGTCCCGGCGAAGTCCACGACCTTTTCCTGCAGGTCTGAACGGCCCTTGCCGGAACCGCCACCGCCATATTCGACGACGAGGTCGGGGGCGACGTCGGCGAGCGTTGCGATCGACTCGTCGTAGAACGACTTGGGGAACGTTGCGCCCGAGGCGACGAGATCGCCTTGGAGGGCTGCGTAGTCGACGGCCTCGCCGGCGTTGGTCGAGACCGCTGTCGTGCTGTCGGTCGTGTCGACAGTGGTCTCGCCGGCGGCCTCGGTGGTCTCGACCGACGCGGCCGTTGTGGGGACCTCACCAGCGGGCGCAATTGTCGTTGCGGCCGCAGCTTGGGTGGTGGCTGTCGTGTTGTCGTCGCTGCCGCAGGCTGCGGCGAGAAGCGACAGGGTGAGCATGCCAGCGACGATCGCTGAGCTCTTCTTTGTTCTGTTCACGTTGGTTCTCCTTGAAGGGGTGTGTTCAACATTGGAGAACCGTAAGCAAGCAAGGTGTACACAACCCTGAGACTGGATGAACCAGAGATGAACGACTGGCGAATCGTCGGGGGGTGGTCGCGCCCGTTGGCACAGATCTCCCTGACCGGCCAACCGCACTTCCGGTGTTGTTCACCTCTCGTTCACCTGAACTCAGGGTGACGGCCATCTTGGCGCTTTACGGTGCGGTCATCGGTTGGTGGATCACGCTGGCCGCGCCGGAAAATCTGCAGGGAGGAATCGGATGGAACTCGACGATCGACATCAGGAATCCATCGAGTCCGCCCGTGCACCTCTCTTCGCCTCCGACCCGTCATCGGCAACTGATGGCTCGACGACGGTGTTCGAGACGAAAGGGTTGCAAGTTTTCTACGGTGCTCACCAAGCTGTCCGGGATGTCGACCTCATCATCCGCAAGCACGAGATCACTGCGTTCATCGGACCGTCTGGCTGCGGTAAGAGCACCGTCCTGCGCTGCTTCAACCGGATGAACGATTTGATCGACATCGCCCGCGTCGAGGGAACCGTCGAGTACCACGGCGTCGATCTCTACGACCCACAGGTGAACGCAGTCGAAGTGCGGCGTCGGATCGGGATGGTGTTCCAGAAGCCGAACCCATTCCCCAAGAACATTTACGACAACGTCGCCTACGGGCCTCGCCTCGGCGGAATCAAGAAGCGGAGCCTGCTCGACGACATCGTCGAGAAGTCGCTGCGCGGTGCAGCCTTGTGGGACGAGGTCAAGGATCGCTTGAAGTCATCTGCCCTGGGGCTGTCCGGCGGCCAGCAGCAGCGGCTCTGCATCGCTCGCGCAGTCGCTGTCGAGCCCGAAGTCGTGTTGATGGACGAGCCATGTTCGGCGCTCGACCCGATCGCAACCGCTCGGATCGAGGACCTGATGCAGGAGATGAAGCGGGAGTACACGATCGTGATCGTGACCCACAACATGCAGCAGGCGGCTCGCGTCAGTGACCGCACCGCCTTCTTCACCACCGAGGTCAATCCCGACAGCGACCGTCGCACTGGACTGCTGGTCGAGTTCGGCCGAACCAAGACGATGTTTTCCACTCCCGCCGACGAGCGGACCGAGCAGTATGTGACAGGAAGGTTCGGATGATGATGATGAACGAACTGCGCAAGAGCTTCCACCAGGATCTGGACGAGGTACGGAGCGAGTTGGTACACCTCGCTGCATTTGTCACCGAGTCGATTCCACGAGCTACCAACATCTTGTTGTCGGGCGACCTCGAAGGTGCCGACTACGTGATCAGCAGCGACGACGAGATCGATGCCCGTGCCCTCGACCTCGAAGAGCGGTGCGTCCAGATCCTTGCGCTGCAATCGCCCGTCGCGGTCGACCTTCGCCAGATTCTTGCTGCGCTGCGAATGATCGCCGAGGTCGAGCGTTCTGCCGACCTGGTTTGCAACATCTGCAAGGCGGCCCGGCGGATCTACGGCCACCAGCTCGATCCGTCATTACGGGGAATCATCACTCGGATGGGCGAGCAGGCCCAACAGCTCTACATCGCCGCGATCGAATCCTTTGTCGAGAATGACGCAGCCAAGGCCGCTGCGATCGATGACATGGACAACTACCTCGATGCGCTCCAAAAGCAGTTCGTGCAGGCCATCTTCGAGAGCCACGCCGCCGGCAACATCGACCTCCAGGTCGCTGTGCAACTCGCAGTCGTTGCCCGGTTCTACGAGCGGATCGGCGACCATGCGGTCAACATCGGCGAGCGGGTTCGTTACGTGATCACCGGCTGGCTTCCCGAACATCGCGGTGCAGCCCGCTACCGTTCGCGTCCCTTGGGCTCCGAGTTGGACGATGTCACCACGCAGCCGCCTGCGACCAACGAAACGGGTGCTTGACCAATGGTGGTCGTGTGGTTGTTGACCGGCGCGGTGATTGGAGCCGCCCTTGCAGCGCTGATCGTCTCGCGTCACTCGCATCGCGCTGCTGAACCGGTGACGCGGCCGGATCCGGCGACCGAACAGGCGCTCCGTCAACTACGCGTTGTCGCTGACCGATTGCAATCGGCACTCGATGCAATGCCGGTCGGCGTGATCGTCGCCGACGGCGATGGCAGGGTCATCGTCCGCAACAAGGCATCCGATCAAGCGGGCGGCGACACCCACAGCGAAGTGCTCGTCCAGGCCGCTGTGCAACATCACCTCCGCGGCGCACTGCGCGGTGGTCAGCGATCGCAGACGGTCGAGCTCTACGGACCGCCGCGTCGGGTCGTCATCGTGCATGCCCAGCCGCTCGGTACCGATGGAGCCGTGGCGACGATCGAAGACGTCACCGAACGGTCTCGGCTTGATTCGGTGCGTACCGATTTCGTTGCCAACATCAGCCACGAGCTGAAGACGCCGATCGGTGCACTCGCAGTCCTCGCCGAGACCTTGATCGACGAGGACGACCCGGTGTTGATCAGCCGTCTCGCCGGCAAGACCGTCAACGAAGCGCACCGCGTCGCCGGCATCATCGACGATCTGCTCGAGTTGTCACGGATCGAACTGAGTGGTGACCTCGTCGTCAGTCAATGCGACGTTGGTTCGCTGGTACGCGAAGCCTCGTCGCGCAACAGCTATGCCGCCAAGCAACGCGAAGTGATCTTGCGTGTCTGCGAAATCCCGCAGGACCTCACGCTTCATGCTGATCAGGCCCAGATCGCTTCGGCACTGGGCAATCTGGTCGACAATGCCGTCAAGTACAGCGAGGCCGGCGGCAGCGTCACGTTGACAGCATTCCCTGAATCGAACGGGGTGACGTTCACTGTCACCGACAGCGGCATCGGTATCCCGACACACGACCTCGATCGAATTTTCGAACGTTTTTACCGCGTCGACAGGGCACGAAGCCGAGGCACCGGTGGCACGGGACTCGGGCTCTCGATCGTTCGCCACGTCGCCAGCAATCACGGGGGAGCGGTCACCGTCGATTCGCGCGAGGGTGAAGGATCGACGTTTCGCCTGCACATTCCAGATCGGCCGCTCGCCGCAGCCGACCATCCCAGCAGAATGAGAACGCGCCCATGAGCACCCCCACTGTCTTGCTCGTCGAGGACGAGGACAGCTTCGTCGAGGCACTCACCGTCGGCCTCAACCGCGAGGGTTTTCGAGTCGTCGTCGCCGTCGATGGAGCAAGCGCGCTGCAACAGTTCGAGTCGGTCAAACCGGATGTGATCCTGCTCGATCTGATGCTGCCCCGAATCTCGGGAATCGACGTCTGCCGCGAGATCCGCAAGACCTCTGCAGTGCCGATCATCATGGTGACTGCCAAGAGTTCCGAGATCGACATGGTGGTCGGACTCGAGGTCGGTGCCGACGACTACATCACCAAGCCGTACCGGATTCGCGAACTCGTGGCTCGACTCCGGGCGCTGTTGCGGCGAGCATCGATGGAGGCGACCGGTGCCAATGGCGACTCCTCCGTCGACCGGCCCGCCGGCGCCCATTCGTTGGTCGTCGGCGACGTGTCGCTCGATGCCGACGAGCATCTCGTCACCGTGTCCGGCGATCCGGTGGCCATGCCGCTCAAAGAGTTCGAACTGCTGCATCTGTTGCTCAGCAACGTCGGTCGGGTGCTCCCTCGCGAGTTGCTGATCGATCGCGTGTGGGGTGCTGACTACGTCGGCGACACCAAGACGCTCGACGTGCACATCAAACGGATCCGGGCCAAGATCGAGCCGGACCCTGCCAAGCCGGAGCGAATCGTGACGATCCGCGGGCTTGGCTACAAGTACGAACGGCCGACACCTAACATGCGTGCGTGAGCTCCGATCCGTCGCGTGGAACCCGAGATCCGCTCCGGACCCCACGTTCATCGGTGGCTGCAAGGGCAGCCCAAGGGGCTCGCGCTCAACGCGCCGATCTGCGTCGACCGGTCGACGACCCGGCTCCGCGTCGTCGGCCAGGTGATTCCCCCAGGGGTCCTCGCCCTCCGCGGATCTCACCCTTCACTCGCCTGGCGCGTGTGCAGGCGATCAGCGCGGCGGGCGACGGTTGTCTGGCGCTGGCGTTGGCGACGTCGCTGTTCCTCGGGCTGAACCCAACCGCTGCTCGGCCCAAGGTGCTGCTGTTCCTGGTGATCAGCTTCGTGCCGTTCCTCGTGGTCGCCCCACTGATCGGGCCGTTCATCGACCGAATGGCCGGCGGCCGTCGGTTGCTGATGCAGGTCGTTGCCCTGAGTCGGGCGCTCGTACTGGTGCTGATGGCGTTCCACCTCGACGATGTGTTGCTCTACCCGATTGCGTTCGCGGCGCTCGTCCTGCAGAAGACCCAGAACATTTCCAAGTCGGCGCTCGTGCCTTCGGTGGTCCGCAACGAAGCAGATCTCGTCGAGGCCAACTCCAAGCTCGGCTTGGTCTCGGGCGTGTTCGGCTTCGTCGGCGCGGCGATCGCTGGGCTGGCCAAGGTGATCGCCGGACCGGAGGGCGCGCTGCTGGTGGGTGGGGCGCTCTTCGTCGGTGCGTTCTTCTTTGCATCGCGTCTGCCGAGCGAAGTCGTGGCATCGAAGAAGGCTTCGTTGGAGGAGAAGGTCGAACTGACGGCCGCCGGCATCACCCTTGCGGCGAGCGCGATGGCGTTGCTACGAGCGTCGGTCGGATTTTGTTTCTTCCTGCTCGCATTCTGGTTGCGCACCAAGGAAGCCGGCACGGTGCTTGTCGGCGCAGCGATCGCGATGGTCACCGTCGGTGTGATGATCGGCAACGCCGTTGCCCCGATGATCCGCAAGAGCGCCCACGAGGAGCGGATGTTCATCGGCGGACTCAGTATCACTGCGATTGGCGGCATCAGTGCGGCGTTGTTCGGCGGCGTCGTCTCGGGGATTCTGCTCGCACTCGTCGCGAACTTCTCCGCTGCGCTGTGCCGGCTCGCGTTCGACTCGCTCGTCCAACGAGATGCTCCCGACGCGAACCAGGGCCGCGCGTTCGCCCAGTTCGAAACCAAGTTCCAACTGGCGTGGGTCATCGGTGGCGTGATCCCGGTGCTGTACGGACCCGACACCGACGGCGAAGGTCCGCTCGGGTTCGCGATCGTTGGTCTGATCGCGCTGTTCGCCTCGGTGTCGTACATCCTCGGTACCCGACGGGTTGCGGCCGGCAAGCCGATTCCCGAACCGTTCGGCAAACGAGCGCGGCGCAATCTCGCTGCCGAACTCGAACGGCGCAAGTTCAAGCGTGAAGGCTCGACACCGACTCGCGGCACCACTCGTCCGCTCGACAAGACCTTGCCGCCGCCCAGAGCCGGTGATCGACCAGGTGCTGTGCCACCTCCGCCACCGCCGCCGGATGCTGTGCGCCGCGCCCTGCGTGGTGCCCCGCTGCATGCCCCGAAGACCGGCAGATCCCGCTAGCTCTGCGCAGCCCCACGACGACGGTGCGGCGCTGGACTCCGTCTCGATCCGGGCACTCGATCAGTCCGGTAGACCACCAGATTGGAGCGGCAACTCGAACGACGCGAGATTGCTGCGTCAGTTGTCGGTGGAGCCGAAGTCGTCCGGGTTGAGGTCGTCGACATTGAACTCGACCTCGGACTCGTTGTCGATCTCGGCGTCGGCACCACTGGCGATGGCAATGTCGAGGCGGGCCATCCACAGACCCGGCGCATCGACCTCGGCCGGGGTCGGCAACGAGCCAGGGCGTTCGAGCAATTGATTGACGGCGACCTGGCCGCCCCGCTCGAACACGCCGTTGACGAAACTGCGGCCACGCTCGACCTGTTGACGGGTGAGGTGCAGGCCGAGCAGGCGCTCGACGAACACATCGTCGGGCGACGTTTCCACTCGGCGGCGGCGCACGGCTTCGCTGATCCGCTGGGCGTCCCCACCGATGAGCCGATTGGTGACGGCGTCGACGACAAAGTCGACATAGCCGATGACAGCGGCCAACGACGCGTCGAGTTGCGGCTTCAGCGCTGCCTGGGCTGGACTCTCGACCGCGCCGAGCAGGATCTCCGGATCGCCGAGTGTCTTTTGCAGCGCCGCCATTGGATCGCCACCCTCCATGTCGAGCGAGCCCAACTTTTCGGCAACCGCTGACGGGTCCGGCTGGAACGCGGCAACGTGCGCCCGAACGAGCTGGCTCAGTCCTTCGCGGATGTGTTCGACGGAGAACACGGCGTGGGTGGTGAGCTCGTGGGCCAGCACCCACAACCGCATCGAGTCGCGGGGCAGGCTCCAATCCTGGGCGAACGCATCGACGGTGCTGGGCACGAGCGACACCTGATTGGCCGGGCGACCCCCCGCAGCAGCGGCTCGTGGGATGGGCAGGTCGTATTGACCGAACGCCCGCTTGCCGAGGCGGCCGACCATCGAGCCGATCGCCATCCCGAGCATCGCCGGGGCCATCATCTGGCTGAGTCCTGCCATCATCGCCATCATCGGATCCGTGGTGTCGTCACTGTCGTCCTCGTCCGACGCAGCGGGGCGTTTCGCGAGTGACACTGCGAGTTCGGTGAACAACGGCCGATACGCGTCGAGTGTCTGCTGCGCCCACGCACCCGGAGTGGTGGTGGTGACTTCGTAGCCGCTGACGTCTTGGGCGGTGACGTCGAGGACGTGCGGCTCGGCGATGCGGGCGAGTTCGGCGAGCGCGAACCGCACCGCCGGATCGACGTTGGTCTCGTGTCCACCCTCGGTCGCCGCCAGCTGAGCGAACTGCCGAGCAGCATCCCAGTTGAGCGGGCCCTGGCCGGAGAGGGCCTTGGCCAGATCTCCGAACATCGGGAGATTGCCGAATGGGTTGTCGCCGAGCGGGTTGTCGCCGGAAGAGCCAGCTGCCATGGCTCGAATGCTAACGCTGACCCTGCGGGTTGTCGTGACGACCAGCGGTGGAACGTCATCAACCGCGAGGAGGACGACGACCTGCATGGAGCACGATCCGCGAGGAGGCGATCCGCGAGGATGACGACAGCGGCCGGCGGTGTCGGCCGGTTAACGTCGGCCGGGTGACGAGTGCACCGGTCGAATCAGAACCTGCGGTCATACCCGGCGGGCCGGGGATCATCGACCATCGCACCACTGTGTTGGTCACCGGAACCGAGAGCGGGCTCGGCGTTCGGGTGGTGACACTGCTCGGTAACCGGCCCGAGTTCGACATCGTTCCCGCCGCCGTCGCGATGGCCACCAGCGACGAGGTCGCCTCGCCGCTCGACGCGGGGCGGATCGACATCGCCGTGCATCTGGCAGCCGGTGACCACGACACCCGCGCTCGTCGCCGCGAGAGCGTCACCAAAGGAGCGGCATCGCTGCTCGAAGCTGCTCGGGCGCGCGATGTGCGCCACATCGTGCTGCTGTCGTCGGCGATGGTCTACGGAGCGTGGGCCAACAATCCGGTGCCGCTCACCGAGGACGCTGCGCTGCGACCCGACCTCGACTTCGTGTTCGCCCGCCAGTTGGCATCGGTCGAGCAGATGGTCGATGACTGGCGAACGAGCGCGCCGGGCCGCACGGCGACCGTCCTGCGACCGGTGATCTCGATGGCGGCTGACGGCACATCGAGCTTGGCCCGGGCGCTCGCTGCGGGACTCGGCCAACGATCGGGGGAGGACGATCCCGGCGCCCAGTTCGTGCACCTCGACGATCTCGCCGCGGCAGTGTTGATCGCCACAGAACGCCGTCTCGACGGTGTGTTCAACGTGGCTCCTGACGGTTGGGTCGCATCTGATCGGGTGCGCGCGCTCGCCGGCTCGGCACCAAAGGTCAAGCTGCCCGCTCGTGTCGCCGAAGTCGTGACGCGGATTCGCTGGCAGTTCCAGCGCGGACCGATTCCGCCCGGACTGCGCAGCTACACCCATTCGCCGTGGCTGGTGGCCAACGATCGGCTCAAGCAACAGGGCTGGCGGCCGTTGGTCACCAACGAGCAGGCCTATGTCGAGGGCACCGAGGCGAAGTGGTGGACGATGATCACACCGAAGCGCAAACAGGAACTCGCTCTCGGCGGAATGATCGCGACAGCCGCAGGGCTGGTGGCCCTGGTCGTCAGCCTCGTGCGTCGCAGCCGCCGCCGCCGGCACGCCTGACGCTCGTCGCCCACATTCGTCCGCACACATTCGCCTGGAGTCGAGGTCCCCTGATGATCCCCTCGTGATCAGGACGTACCGGGCGGGGGAGCGAGCACGACCGCGACGTCGACCAACGGCGCTGCCGCGGTCGTCCTCGCACTCGTCGCCGTCACGCTGGTCGTCGTCGCGGCGCTGCTCGTGTTACTGGTCGTGTTACTGGTCGTGTTACTGGTCGTGGCGGTGCCATTCGCTTCCGATGTAGTCGACGCCGCCACGGTGGTGGGTGTCACGACCGTCGTATCGCTCGATGCCGACGTGGTGGAAGTCTGCTGACTCGCAGCCGGGGTGATCGTGAGCATGACCGTGTCGCCGGCGACGTGGCGATTGAGCGCCGCTCGCAGCGTTTCGAGGTCGCTGATCGGCACTCCGTCGACCGCCGAGATCGCATCGCCGATGCGGATGCCGGCAGCCCGACCGGGACCGTCGGAGAGGACCCGGGTGACCACCACGTTGCCGGCACTGTCGACGTCGTAATCCACGCCGAGCCAAGCCGGCGTGTCCATCGAGAATGCCGACACCAGCGCATCGAGCAGGTCGGCGACCGTGACCAACCGGGTGCCGTTGGTCGACTTGGTACACAGGCCGACGAGTCGGCCGCTGTCGTCGAGCACGACCGAGCCCTCGCCAGCGCGGGTTGCGGCGTCGCGTTCGTAGCCGACCTGGGTGCCGTCCTGGTCGACCCAGATCCTGGCGGTGGTTGGCTGCGGGGTCATCACGACGAACGTGCTCGATTCGATGTCGGCATCGCTCGGCTCGATCATTGCGTCGTCGATGTCCGTGCCCACCGACAGCACCGCCGTGCCGTGGGCGACATCGACCGAAACCACAGCGCCCACGACGGTCACGCCGGACGGCAACAACACCGCCAGGCCCTCACGGCCGCGGACGGCGGCCGCGGTGGTGACGACGTAGTGGCCGGGCATCAACGCCACGGCGATCGCCGGGATCGATTCCGTCGCCGACGTATCGACATCGAGCACCATGGTCGGCATCGGTGTGGTCGTCAATGCGGAGGTGGTGGTCGGGATGATGACCGGATTGGTCGAGTCAGTCGCGGCAAATGGCTGGTTCAACGCCGAGCCGCGAGTCGACGGCTGGCTATCGATGACGGTGATCGGCTCGGTGTCAGCGGACGCGGTCGTGGCGATTGCAACCGTGCGCACCGACGTGGTGCTGGATTCGAGGGCCACGTCCGACCCTCGGCCAGGGTGCGGCACGATCAGCCAGAGCAGTCCAATGGCGAGCACGGCCCCGACAGTGCCGGTCGCGACCGATAAGCCACGTCCTACCACCAGGGGCGGCTCGGACTGCACCCAGTCGGCAGAGCCGACCTCGGATGGGTGTCGCCAGGTGCGTTCGTGCGCCGGCAGGGGAGCATGCGGGTAGTCCGCGTCGTTCTGCCAGTCACCCTGCTCCACGAGTGGGAGATGGTAGTCATCCGTAGCGCTGCGTGGAGGTCGCGGCCGGGCCGAAACGATTCGAATCGGCGTCCATCCTGATCGACGCCTTCGCATCGTGGTATCCGCGCGAGCCGCCGTCGTGGGCGTATTCGGGTGGTCACGGCTACGATGCGCACGATGCTTGCACCACCGGACAGCGACATGTGGCTGGGTATCGCCGCGGGCGAGCTTCCGGTTGCGGCAGCATACGAGTGGGCTGTTCGACCCGGCTGTGGTGCGGTGGTGCTCTTCTCCGGCACGGTTCGCGATCACGCCGAGGGTCGCGACGGCGTCCAGTACCTGACCTATGAGGCGTACGACGAACAGGCCGTGGCCAAGATGTCCGACATCGTCAACGAGATCCGAACCCGCTGGCCGTCCACCGGTGCCGTTGCCATGTTGCACCGCACTGGTCGGATCGAGATCGGCGAGAGCACGGTTGTCGTCGTCGTGTCGTCGCCCCATCGAGCCGAGGCGTTCGAAGCCGGTCGCTATGGCATCGATGCGCTCAAGGCGAGCGTTCCGATCTGGAAACACGAAGTGTGGGACGGTGGCTCCGATTGGGGAACCGGCGCCCACGTCGTCACAGACGCGGCCGATGTCCCGCGTGCGCCGAGCAGTGTTCAGGCTTCGCCGATCGGAGCGGACGCTCGATGACCACCTTCATCATCGTGATCGTCGCTCTGTTGTTGTTGGCTGCGTTGGTCGCGATTCGGATCAGTGGTCGCCGTCGACCCGTCGATGGTGTGGCATCGTTTCGACGGCACATCGATGCGCTCTCTCCTGAGGCGCGTCGCGAAGTGATCGATCGGGTGCAGAACGCACGCGATTCGGGCAAAGGGAAATAGGAACCAACCGTGGCACGCGACCTCGCGATCGATCTCGGAACGGCGAACACGCTCGTCTACATGAAGGGCCGAGGCATCGTCCTCAACGAACCCTCGGTCATCGCCCTCAACCGGCAGACGGGCGAGGTCTTGGCGACTGGTCGTGAGGCGTGGCAGATGATCGGGCGAACGCCCGGGTACATCGTCGCCGTCCGTCCACTACGCGGCGGAGCGATCACCGACTTCGAGATCACCGAGCGGATGATCCGGCTGCTGCTGCAGCGGGTCGGCGTCAGCCGCTTCACCCGACCCAAGGTCGTCATCTGCGTGCCGTCGGCGATCACTGAGGTCGAGCGTCGGGCGGTCACCGACGCTGCCCGTCGGGCAGGTGCCGCCGATGCGCAGTTGATCGAGCAGCCGATGGCCGCTGCCATCGGTGCCGATCTGCCGATCGACGAGCCGGTTGGCAACATGGTCATCGACATCGGCGGCGGCACCAGCGAGACAGCGGTGATCAGCCTCGGCGGTGTCGTTGCACTCGAAGCGGTTCGTGTCGGCAGCTTCGACATCGACGCTGCGATCCAGAACTACGTCCGCCGTGAACACGGCATTGCGATCGGCGAACGCACGGCTGAGGAAATCAAGGTTGCGATCGGCTCTGCTGACCCGATCGGCGATGAGAACGAAGCCGAGGTGCGCGGTCGCGATCTGATGAGCGGGTTGCCCAAGACTGTCTTGCTGGCGCCGGAGGAGATCCGCTTCGCGATCGACGATGTCGTCTCCAGCATCGTCGCGTCGGTCGTGCGCTGCCTCGCCAAGGCGCCACCGGAACTGGCCCAGGACTTTCTCGTGCGTGGTATGTATCTCGTCGGTGGCGGCGGATTGTTGCGCGGCCTGGCTCAGCGGATCGAACGTGAGTGTCATGTGCCTGTGCGGATGTCGCAGATGCCGCTCGAAGCCGTCGTACTCGGAGCCGGCCACTGCATCGAACACTACGAGGCACTCAAGGGCATGTTCATGGGTGCCCGCCGCTGACCCGAGTCGAGGCTGATCGTCCGCTCGGGTAACGCCTGCGTCACAGCGGCATCCGGTCACCATCGGGGCCGAGATGAATCCAGACCTCGTGCGCTATGGTCGTGCGTCGTCAATCGTTCGAACCGCATGTCAGGGGCACCATCGTGATCGTCGCGTCGAACTTCTCCGAGGACCGCTATCTCGCGCTCGCGCTGTGCCTGATCGTGGTCCTCGGCCTGGGACGACTGGTCGGAATCCTGTTCCGCAAACTCGGTCAGCCGGTCGTGATCGGCGAAATTCTGGTCGGCATCGCGCTCGGCCCGAGCTTGCTCGGCGTCGTCTGGCCGGAGGCTCGCGAGTACCTCTTCAGCAGTATTGACCTGCCGTTCTTCAAACTCGTCGCGACGCTCGGCCTGGTGCTGTTCATGTTCATCGTCGGGATGGAAGTCGATCTCGATGTCGTCCGTCAGTCGGGCAAGAAGGCTGCTGCGATCTCGCTGACGTCCATCGCGGTCCCGTTCGTGCTCGGTTTCATGGTGCTCGGTACGTACCTGCACGACGATCACAGTTGTGTCGCGGTCGAGCAACAGATCGGTGTTCAGGTCACGCCATGCGGCACCGTGACACCCGAGGTCGCCGACAAGATCGAGGTCCGCAACGACGAGATCACGAAGGCGACGTCCGCCGACAAGGAGCCGCCAAAGGCGCTCGTCGGCAAGAACTCCGACTTCGTTCCATTCGCAATCTTCATCGCCGTGTCGATGTGTGTCACCGCATTCCCGGTGTTGGCCCGAATACTCACCGAGCGCAACATGTTCCGAATACCGCTCGGGCTGTTGATGGTGGCCTGCGCAGCCATCGACGACATCATGGCGTTCACCCTGCTCGCGCTCGCGACCGCGCTGGCAGGTGAGGGCAGCGCGAGCCAGATCTTCGTGATCCTCGGCGAACTCGCGGTGTATGTCGCGATCTTGTTCATCGTCGTCAGGCCGCTACTCGAACGATTCGTCCTGCGGCCGTACCGGCAGAACGGCAACAAGCTCGCTGCAGAGCAGATGACGATCCTGTTCGTCGGCTTGATGGCATCGTCATACGTCACAAGCCGGATCGGTGTGCACGAACTGATCGGCGGCTTCCTGTTCGGCGTCGCCGTGCCGCGTTTGAACGCGCCAGGCCTGTTCCATGCGATCGCCGGCCGGATCGAAGGTGTCAGCATCCAACTCCTGCTGCCGGTCTTCTTCGTGATCGCCGGTCAAGGTGTGAACCTGCAGGGACTCACGACCGATGACATCGTGCCGGCTCTGCTGATCATCGCCGTCGCCTGTTTCGGCAAGTTCGCGGGTGGCGCGTTCGCTGCACGGGTGGTGGGAGTGCCGAAACGTCAGTCGCTCGCCGTCGGCGCACTGATGAACACCCGAGGTCTCACCGAATTGGTCGTGCTCACCATCGGCCGCGATGCGGGGGTGATCGACGACAAGATGTACACGCTGTTGGTCATCATGGCCGTGGTCACCACCACGATGGCCGGACCGCTGCTCAACTTGGTCTATCCCGACCGCTGGCTCAACCGTGACATCGCCGAAGCCGATCGGGCTCGGAGCAGTTCGGCCACCGACCGAGTCGTCGTCCTCGTTCGCGATCCCGCCACATCCGGTGCGCTCGCGCAACTTGCTGCTGCATATGGCGGCGGTCGAAAGACCGGGTCGGTCACGCTGTTGCGGTTCACCGATTCGAGTGGTGGTCTCGCGGGATTCGCGGACGACCTCGGCGAGTTGAAGTCGTTGCGCGAGACCATCGAGGCCGCTGGGCTGACGGTGTCGGTGGTGTCCCGGGCGTCCAACGACCGCGACGCCGACACCGTGGCCGAGGTCGCTCGGCTCGCCCCGGGCGCGGTCGTGCTCGACCCCGCTGATGCGGCGATGTCGGCAGCAATCCGCCACACCGGATCGGATGTGCTGATCCCGTCAGGACCCATCGAGGGCATCGACGCCGTTGTCGCCCCCACCGGCGGGTCGAATGCCGATCTCGCGGCGATGGAACTCGCTGCTCGCATTGCACTGCACGCCGATGTGCCGCTGGTCGCCGATGGAGGAGCAAAGGGCCGAGCTGCCAAGCAGTTGCGGACGCTCGGCGTCACCGTCGCCCCAGAATCGTCCACCGGCGACAACCGGATCTCGATCGGTGGCGCAGGGTCGACTGTCGTCGTGCAACCAGGCGAACGCGACCGGGTCGCTCTGACCCAGACGCTGTCGACCTGGACCGAGAAGAAACCGCTGGTCCTCAGCCCACTCTGATGGCGTGGCGGCCTCAGCCGATCGAGATGATCGCGGTGACGATGCCCTGATCGACGGCGACGTTGAATCGAGTCGGGATGTAGTCCATCGTCGCCGGTAGATCAGCGCCATCGAGGCGCACGACCCGCAGGGTGTAGCCCATTCCCTCGGCGACCGAAACCGCATCGTCGGTGCACAGCCCGATCCATTCGGCCCCGTCCTCGTTCTCGATCGGGCTGGCCGTGTTGCCGGTCGGCACGGACAAGGCCGGGCAATCGGTTGCAACGCCGGGATTGGCCGGCTCCACCGGGGGAGCGACAACGGTTTCGACCGGCACGTCGATCGGCGTTTCGATCGGCGTTTCGTCGATGTCGATGTACTGATCCTCGATTGCGATCACCGAGAACATGCCGTACTCCCCGCCGTCGAAGCGGTAGCCCGGCAGCAGCCAGACGGTGCCGTCCGACGCCCACAGCATCTCCAACGATGGCTGCGGATCGGCGAGGGTGACCGTCGTCGGCTCGATCTCGATCGGATCGATCGGCTCGGGCTCCTGGATCGACGGCGCGTCGACTGCCGGCGAAGTCTCGGCGCCGAACTCCGGTGGCGTGATCGTCTCGACCGGACCGGCCTCGACGTCCTTGTCGATCGCGATCGTGGGCTCGCTGGCTGGTTCGACATCGACCTCGGTGACCGAGGTGTCTTCGACCGCGACCGTGGCATCGGTGACGGGCTCCGGAGCGGGCTCGACCGTGTCGGACTCGGCGCGAACGGTTGGCGAGACACCGTCTGCGCTCCACCCGCCGTAGCCCCAGCCGTTGTTCTGCTCGTTGAGTCGATCAACCGCAGCCTCGACGCCGACTCGCGGATAGTCGGCGCTGCGCATCGGTGTGGCCAGGTAACCGCCGGCCCAGGTGAGCGCGCCGTTCTCGCCGAACCCGAAGCTGTTCGACATCGGTGTGCGCAAGCCGTCGAGGACCAGGTAGGCCGTGACGCTTGCGCCCCACTCGTCGGCGTGGGTCTCGAATTCGTAGGAGGTGGAGTCCAACCCGAATGCCGTCAGCAAGTCGGTCGCTTTGGCCTCGGCCTCGGCGGTGGTGGGCACGTTGACCGGCGGCGCCTGGTCACAAGTGACCGGGGCAACATCGACCGTCGGGTCGATCGTGTCGACCGACTGGATCCCGGTGCCGGTGGGATCCTCGACCGGTGCTTTGGAGGTGTCAATGGACACTGAATCCGACGCCGTTGTTGCGGCTGCGTCGTCACCGGCGGTCTCGACTCCGACACAGACCGGCGCGACCACGGTGTCGTCATAGCCGGCGTTGTACCACCAGCCGAGCGTTGCATCGGCGCCGACGTTGAGCGACGGCTTCGAGTAGTCGTCGGACCCGACCGCCCAGCCTCCGCCCATGTCCTGCGACAGTTCGCGGACGTCGCCCTCGATTCCGAGGGCCTTCGCAATCTGGAGGATTTGATCAGGGCTCGGCGTCGCTCCAGGCTCGAACGACCACGACGCTGCGGGCGTGGTGAGGTCGATCGCATCGCCGCCGTACACGAACTTGTAGAACGCGGCCGCCATCATCTTCGATGATTCCGACGAGACCGCCGTATCGGCCGAATCTCTCCCGGCGTTGGTGACCGCGCCAGCGCCGGAGAACTTGATCACCGATGGGGTGAGTGCTGCGCTGCCGGTCGTGGCGGTGGTGCCGGCGGTGGACGGTGACGTGACTGCGGCCGATGAGCCACAGGCCGAGAGGCCGATGACCACAGCCGTGGCCAAAGCGAAACGGCGGGAACGAGGTGCGGTGGGAGCGACGAACATACGAGTTGGACGTTGCCGCACCCGCCGCCGGTTCCCACGAGTTTCGCGAGCGTGCCGGCTGCGGCGGACGTACCGGATGTCTCGTGCCCGCCCGCCCGGGCAGCAAACACCCCGCGCACCTGGTGCCCGGTGTTTCGTGACCACCCGCCCGCGGCGATCGTTTGCTCGAGCCGTGCGTGAGGGTGTCGACGACGTCGCGTTCATCGATGCCCCGACCGGTCTCGGTGATCCAGATCCATGGAACGGCAGATCTCAACATCCCGATCACCGGTGGTGTCGGTCAGGAGTCGACGGTCGGCATCGACGTCCCTCCGCCTCACGATGCAGCGACTGCGCTTGCCGCAGCCGATGGATGCGCAGCGCCGATGACATCGGCCGCCGGCGACATCACCACCGAGTCGAGCAGTGCCTGTGCCGATGGATCGGCCGTGGAATTCGTGACGATCGAAGGTGCTCATCACCCCTGGCCGGGCGGCACGCCAGTGGTCACCCCATCGGTCGGCCCCGGATACGCCGGGTACGACGCGACGGCAGCGGTCGTTGCGTTCCTGCTCGCCCACCCGCGCCCCTGACCCAATCCCGATGACGCACGGCCATCGCGCACCGCCGGCGCCGGGCTACGGTCGGGTCGTGACCGACTCCGCACCACCGGCAGATTCCGGACCACCGCCTGTTGAATCCGCCGTCGAACCCGCTGTCGAACTTCGCGTCGAACTCGTCGGCGATCACGTCCGTTTGATCACCCTCGATCGGCCGGAGGCTCGCAACGCGCTGACCCACGGGATGTATGCGGCGCTCGAGGATGCGGTGCGCAGCGCGCCTGATGCGGGGGTTCGGTGCATCGTGGTCACCGGGGCTGATCCGGCGTTCTGCAGCGGCGATGACGTGCGCCAAGTCATGGGCGCCGGCAAGCAGGGCAATGCCCCGACGATGTCCACGACCGCACGTACGCCACGGCTCACACCAGCGGCGGATGCCTTGCTGCATACCGACATTCCAGTGATCGCAGCGGTCAACGGCGCAGCGGTCGGGTGGGGGATGGAACTGGCGATCATGGCCGACATTCGGATCGCCAGCGAGCGAGCCAAGTTCGGCGAGCTGTTCGTTCTGCGCGGCCTCATCAGTGATGCGCCGGGTCTTGGGCGGCTCGCCCGGCTCATCGGCCGCGAGCAGGCCGCTGAGCTGTTGTTCACCCGTGACGTGATCGATGCATCGGAAGCGCTGCGGATCGGGTTGGTGTCACGGCTCGTCAGCCACGACGATCTGTTGCCCCAGGCGCTGACCCTCGCAGCCCGGATCGCGGCCAACCCTCCGCTCGCTGTGCAGCGGTTGAAGGCCGGCTTGCGCGAGGCCCTCGATCCGGACTGGCACGAACTCGGCCGCTGGGTTTCGGAGTCGCTGGGCGAACTGTTCGAGACGAGCGATCACCGCGAGGGTGCCAGAGCGTTCCTCGAGAAGCGCCCGGCAGTCTTCACGGGTCACTGATGGGAGCCAACTGATGGGTAAGATCGTCCGAGTTCCGGCCGACCAACGATCGGCGTTCTCCGCCGGTCTCGAACAGATACGCAACGAGAACGACGTTCCGGGCGACTTCCCGATCGAGGTCCTTGCCGCTGCTGAGGCAGCGACGCATCAGGCCTTCACCGACGAACACGTCGATCGTACGGACGTGCCGTTCGTGACACTCGACCCTGCGTCGAGCACCGATCTCGACCAGGCGTTCAGCCTCGAACGCGGCTCGGGCGGCGACATGGTGTTGCGCTACGCGATCGCCGATGTGCCCTGGTTCGTGCGACCCGACAGCCCGCTCGACATCGAGGCGTGGAAGCGTGGCGTCACGGTCTACCTGCCCGACGGTCGGGCACCGTTGTATCCGCCGACGATGTCCGAGGGCGCGGTCAGTCTGTTGCCCGACGGCCCGCGCCCCGCGGTCGTGTTCATCGTCCGTATCGACGGAGACGGCAATGCCGTGCTCGATGGCGTCGAACGAGCGATCATCCGGAGCCGGGCCAAACTCGCCTACGAGACAGCATCGGCCGCCGATCTGCCCAAGGGTTTCGACGAGTTCGCGGCGCGGATCGGCGTGGCCGAAGATCGCCGTGGCGCAAGTCGGGTCGAGACCCCGGAGCAGGAGGTCGAGCCAGCGGGCGACGGCAAATACAACCTCGTCTTCCGGCCCCGTCTGTCGAACGAGGACAGCAACGCGGCCATGTCGCTCGCCACCAACCTGGCCGTTGCGGACATGCTGTTGGCCCATCACACAGGTCTGTTCCGAGTGATGGCCGAGCCCGACGAACGAGCGATCAAGCGACTTCGCTACACCGCCAAGGCACTGCACCTCGATTGGTCAGCGGCCATCGAGTTGCGCGTCTTCGAGCGCACGCTCGACCCGAACCTTCCTCGCCATGCGGCATTCCTGCTCGCGATTCGACGCGCCACCGGCGGCGCCGACTATGCGCCGTACACCGAGGGCGTCACCCCGTGGCACGCCGCAATGGCTGCGACGTACTGCCACGTCACCGCGCCGTTGCGGCGCCTCGCCGACCGCTACGTGATCGAGGCTACGCTCGCGATCAGTGCCGGCAAGCCGGTCCCCGACTCCGTCGAGGCTGCCTTCACGACGTTGCCGAAGGTGATGGATCAGGCCGACAGCAAGGCGTCACGCGTCGAGCGAGCGGCGATCGACCTGATCGAAGCGGTGGTGCTGTCGGGCCAGGAGGGCGTCGTGTTCGACGCAGTGGTCACCGACACCGACGACCGCGGCGCCCGGATTCAGATCGTCGATCCGGCCGTGGTGGCGCGCGTCTCCGCCCACCGAGTGGAGCCGGGTACCGAGCTGACCGTTCGGCTGGTCAGCACCGATGTCGCCAAACGGCAGGTGACGTTCGAGAGGGTCAGCTGACCCTCGGCCGAACGATCAGTTCGCGGCTTGGACGGCGTAAACAATGCCGTCCTCGACGCTCAAGACGTACAACTCGCCGTCAGGCCCCTGGGCCACTTCGCTGATACCTGACAACGTGGCGAGCACGACTTCAGCGTCGGCCGTGCGAGTGTCGAGTATCTCGAGCGCGCGCACTTGGCCGCTGCAGTAGTCGCCGTAGACGTAGTACCCGTACAGCGTCGGCAACGCCGAGCCGCGATATCGAACACCACCACTGACCGAGCAGCCGGCGTCTCCGTGTTCGTACTCCCAGATGGGAGGTGTGGAGCCGTCTGCAGATTGGTCGTCGTTGAACCGGTGGGTGCCCTCGAATGCGCTCCAACCGAAGTTGGCGCCCCTACCGCTGCCGGCATCGGCCCACGCGGCATCGATCTCTTCCCACTCGCCCTGACCGACATCGGCGATCCACAGGTCGTTGGTGATCCGGTCGAAACTGAACCGCCACGGGTTGCGGAGTCCGATCGACCAGATTTCTGGGCGCGCTCCGTCGACGCCGACAAACGGATTGTCTGGCGGGATGCTGTACGGCGAGTCGCCGCTCGCGGTGGGGTCGATCCGGAGCATCTTGCCGAGCAGTTGGCCGAGGTCGAGTGCGCGACGATCGGGATCATTCGCCGATCCGCCGTCGCCCATCCCGATGTAGAGGTATCCGTCGGTTCCGATCCGAACCTGGCCGCCATTGTGGTTGGCGTGCGGTTGGTCGATCTCGAGCAACCGTCGTTTGCTGGTCGGATCGAACACGCCATCGACGCCGACTGCGTATTCGACGATCTCGGTATCGCCGTCCTTGTTGGAGTAGTCGACGTAGGCGTGCCGGCCGTCGAGTGAGAAGGCCAGACCGAGCAAGCCCTGCTCGCCGCCGGCCGAGATGTCGCCGGTGATGTCGAGCAGCCGGGTGTCGTCGACGACGCCATTGCGCAGGGCGACCACGAACCCGGACCGGCTGACGACGAACAGGGTCGGATCGTCAGCGCGAAAGGCGAGGTCGACCGCGCCCTCGACCGATGCAATGTCGGTCATCGCAATGCTTGCCGGATCTGGTGGCGTCGTGGAGGTCGGCTGTACGGATGCTGCGGTCGGCGCGGTGGTGGTCGGCACCGCGGTGGTGGCGCCACCATCGGAGGCGGCAGGCGGGGTAGTGCCATCCTCGGAGCCGGGGGGTGGCGTCGATGGTTGACTCTCAGCGGACGTCGGCGATCTGGGCACCGACGATGCCACTGGTCCTGTGCCGAGGGGAATGCTGGAACTGGTGCCGCCACCGCTCGCGCAACCAGCCAAAGCGAGGATTGTTGCACATGCAAGGACACCGTAGGGCTGCCGTGATCGCATCGAACTCCTCGTCGAACAGCACCGTGGACGTGAGCCGGCGCGGAAATTACGAACCTACCCGGGCCAGTCCTTCCTGAACCACTGTGATCGCGAGCGTGCCGTCCTGGCGGTAGATCGATCCGCCGGCCAGTCCGCGTGCGGCGCCGGTAGAGATTGCGGCCTGGTCGTACAGCAACCATTCGTCGGCACGGAACGGGCGGTGAAACCACATCGCATGGTCGAGGCTGGCCATCTGCAGACCGGGACTGTCCCACGCCCATCCGAATGGCAGGACGGTGGTGTCGAGCAGGGTCATGTCGCTGGCGTAGGTGACGATGTTGGCATGCAGCGTCGGATCGTCGGGCAGGCGACCGTCAGCGCGCAGCCACACCCGTTGGCCGAGCGCAGGCCGACCGCGGCGGCGGATCGGATCGGCATCGATGTAGCGGATGTCGATCGGCCGCGGCCGGTCATACATTTCGCCCATCTGCGCCTTGTACGGGGCCATCAGCGTCTTGAAGTCGGGAAGGCTCTCGGGGTCGGGCACATCGGTCGGCATCCTGATCTGGTGATCGGGGCCTGGTTCGGCGACGTGGAAGCTGGCCTGCAGGTTGAAGATCGCTCGCCCATGTTGGATGCCGACAACTCGACGAGTGGTGAAGCTGCGGCCATCGCGAATACGGTCGACCTCGTACAGGATCGGCACGGTCGGATCACCCGGGCGAAGGAAATAGGCGTGCAGGGAGTGCACCGCTCGCCCCGGGTCGTCGACCGTGCGGGTCGCGGCGACCAGCGCCTGGCCTGCGACCTGACCGCCGAACACGCGCTGGCGGCTCTCGTCGGGCGAACGTCCACGGAAGAGGTTGACCTCGATCGACTCGAGGTCGAGCAGTTTGACCAGGTCGTCGAGCGCTTGCTGCATACCGACAACCTACGAGATCGGGGCTGGCGAGATTGCACCGCCGGTGTGGCAACCTGCAGCCGTGATCGTGATCGCAACAACCGACGACGAAGCAGCGGTCGTCCGCCGGCGACTTCGCGAGCTCGACGTGAGCGACATCGCCGAAGTCACGCCGTGCGACGGTCGACGTCTGCTGGTTGCGACCGTGGCAGATCCGTGGATTGCCGAGGCGGTCACGGCGACGTTGCGTGCGGAGGGCCAGTTCGTGGTCACCCGCCCCGACGACGGCCCACGGCTCGACGCGTGGATCGAACACTCCCGCCCACTCCGATTCGGCGATCGGCTCAGTGTGAGCTTCGCCTGGTCAGAGCACGATCGACGTGGTCTGCCCGGATCGATCGAACTCGGCGCGGGCGGGTGGGGACACGGCGACCACCCAACGACGCGACTGTTGATCGAGATGTTGATCGAGCAGATCGGTGGCGGTGAGCGGGTGCTCGACATCGGCTGCGGCAGCGGCGTGCTCGGCTTGTGTGCGCTCGAACTGGGAGCCGCAGCGATGACCGGGGTCGATCGCATCCCGGATGCACTCGTCAGCACCCTCCGCAACGCAGCCCTCAACGCACTGGCCGGACGAGTCGACGTCACCGCTGGCCCCTTGAGCGAGATCGAGCCGCCGTTCGACGTGATCGTCGCCAACGTCGGCCGTGCTGCGATCGTCGAACTGGCTCCCGACATGGTCCGGCTGTTGGCACCGGGCGGATGGCTGGCCGTCAGCGGCATCTCCCCGCCGCAATGCACGCAGGTGGCGGGATTCCTTCGTCCGCTGGTCGAGCGTTCGCATCGTGTCGACGGCGAGTGGGCCGTGGTGGTGCTGACCCACGACAGTGGGTGATTGCGCCCGGCCGTCAGGGGCACGGTCAGGGGCGGGCGGCGAGCGCAGCCATTGCGGCATTGTGGCCCGGGACTCCTGAAACGCCGCCACCGCGGCGAGCGCCGGCGCCACAGACGAACACGTTTGGATGCAAGGTCTCGGTGCCCCATCGACCTTCGTCGCTCGGGTCGTCGGCAAACGGCCATTGCAGGTCGCCGTGGAAAATGTTGCCACCAGGCATACCCAGGTTGGCCTCCACCTCGAGCGGACCCATCACCTCGATGCATTCGGGTGCGAGCAGGCAATCTTCGATCGGCTCGGCGAGCACGCTGTCGAGTGACACCCGCACCGCGTGCGTCGCTCGTTCGAGCGCCCCAGCCGGATCTGACTCGAACAGGCGGGCGGGAAGATGCAGACCGAACAGGGTCAGTGTCTGCGCACCGGTAGCGACGAGATCGGGGCCGAGGATCGACGGATCGGTGAGCGAATGGCAATACACCTCGCACGGCGGCAGGTCGGGGATGTCACCACCGAGAGCCTGCTCGTACGCCGCCTGCAGTTGGCTGTACGTCTCGTTGATGTGGAACGTTCCGGCGAACGCATCGCGGGGATCCACCGTGCGATCGCGTAATGCCGGCAAGCGCGAGAGCAGCATGTTCACCTTCAGCTGCGCGCCTTCGGGAGTCGGACGGGTCGAACGTTGGCCGAGCAGACGATCGAGCACCGTCGGGGCGACGTTGCCGAGCACCTGGGTGGCCGTGAATGTTCGGCCATCGGCGAGGTGGATCGTCGCGTTCTGACCATCGTTGTCGATCGAGGTCACGTCGGCGTCGGTCATCACCGTGACACCAAGGCCGATCGCGACGTCGAACAGCGATGCAGCGACCGTGCCCATCCCGCCGACGGGGACATCCCAGTGGCCGGTTCCACCGCCGATCACGTGGTAGAGGAAGCACCGGTTTTGGGCCAGGTCGAGCGCGTGCGCATGGCTGAACGTCCCGATCAGGGCGTCGGTCAGGACGACCCCGCGCACCGTGTCGTCAGCCACCTGTTGCTCGATCCAACCACCGATCGGGCGCTCCATCACGGCGTCCCACGTTGGCTCGTCGGCGACGTGGCGGCGCATGACATCCCGGCTGCGCAATGGCTGGAGCATCGTCGGGAACATCTTCTCGGCGAGTCGAGTCGTGCTCGCGTAGAGCTCGTGCCAACCTGCGGCATCGGCACCGAGGCGAGCGTCGGTGCCGCTCGGGTCGGCGGTGTCGATCAACAGACCACCGTCTCCGACCGGCGTGTACGACGAGACCCGCCGCCGGAGCAGCTCGACGCTGAGCCCGAGTTCGTCGATGATCTGCTGGGGCAGCAGGCTGACGAGATAGCTGTACTTCGACAGCCGAGCGTCGTATCCGGGAAACACCGTTTCCGAGCAGACGGCACCACCGACCGTTTCCGCCCGCTCGAGCACGAGAACCGATCGACCCGCCCTGGCGAGATAGCTCGCGGCGACAAGCCCGTTGTGCCCACCTCCGATGACGATTGCGTCGAACTTCGTACTCATGTCCCGCAAGGTAACAGCGGTTATCGTGCGCCCATGGCTCTCCTCCCTCTCGATCCGGATCAACTGCTGTCGACCACCCGTGCCGTGCGCAAGCGACTCGACTTCGCCCGACCGGTCGGTGACGAGGTGATCCGTGAATGCGTCGCCCTGGCGATGCAGTCACCCAGTGGCTCGAACAACATGACGATGCAATTCGTCGTGATTCGTGATGAGGCGAAGCGGGCCGCGATCGGCGAGATCTACCGTCAGTGCTATTCGATGTACAAGACCTGGGACGGCGTGTACGTGCGCTCGATCCAGCGCGAGAACGAGATCGGTCAGGCTCAGCAAGAACGAGTGGCCGACAGCGCCGACTACCTCGGCGATCACATGGGCGAAGCGCCGGCGTTGATCATCGCCTGCCACAACGGCTCCCGTCTGGACGGCATGCCGGCGATGGGTTCCGCATCGACGCTCGGCAACGTACTGCCGGCGATGTGGAGCTTTATGCTCGCCGCCCGCGCCCGTGGCCTCGGCACGGCCTGGACGACGATGCACCTGGTGATGGAGCAACAGGTCGCAGACGTCCTCGGAATCCCGTTCGAGACCGTCCAACAGACGTGCCTCAGCCCGCTCGCGTACACCGTCGGCACCGATTTCAAGCCGGCCACTCGCCCCGACGCCGACAGCATCATCCACTGGGATCAGTGGTGATCGCTGCCGCGTCGTCCGTGCCCGGAGAACTGCGCCGTCACGCGCTCGCGGCGAAGGGCTTCATGCCGGCCGACGAGGGTGATGCACTGTTCGTCGCAGCGATGGAAGCGGGTACGGCCAAGCCGGGTCTTGCATTCCTCGAGGTCGGCTCGTACTGCGGCCGGTCGTCGATCTGGCTCGGTGGAGCAGCACAGGCGTGCGGGACGGTGTTGTTCGCCGTCGATCATCATCGCGGGTCCGAGGAGAACCAGGCCGGCTGGGAGCATCACGACCCAACCGTCGTCGACGCGCGGATCGGGCGGATGGACACACTGCCGCTGTTCCGCGCCGCGGTGTACGACGCCGGGGTCGAGGATTCAGTGATCGCGGTGGTCGGTCAGTCGCCGGCCGTGGCTCGACAATGGACAATGCCGCTTGCGTTTTTGTTCATCGACGGCGGTCATGGTGTCGAGCCGGCTCACGCCGACTACGAGGGATGGACGCCGCTGGTCGCGCCGGGTGGCACGCTGGCCATCCACGACGTTTTCCCCGATCCCTCTGACGGCGGTCGACCGCCATACGAGCAGATCTACCTGCCGGCGATCGAGAGCGGACGGTTCGAGCTGCGCTCGACCACTGGCTCGCTACGCGTCCTGACGTGCCTCGGTTGACCTGGGGGACACGTCTAGAGTCGGGAAGGTGAGCTCACCCCCACCGCCGTTTCAGCCGAACCAGCCTCCGAACTACGGATCTCCCGGGTTGGGCCAACCGGGTACCTTTCCGGCTGGCGGCATTGGTGCGCCCGCCTGGCAGAGCGGAGGATCATCCCCGCTGACGGGATTGCAGCCGAGCCCCGAGACGCCATCGAGATCGAGGAAGCCGCTGATCATCGCAGTGGTGGCGGTGGTCGCGATCTTGGTCGTGGTCGGCATTGTCGTCCTCGGTGGAGGCGATGACAAGGGTGGCGGATCCGTCGACGCCGTCGGCGCCCACAATGGACTGAAAGCGGTGCTGCGCGACGGCAGCTACACCGATGGCAGCGAAACGATCGACGATTGCCCGTTGGGCGACCTCGATGACCTCAGCGCCGTCGTCGCCGGCAAGATCGATATCGACAACGACGTCATCGATGGCGAGCAGGTCAACACCTTGTTCGACAAGGACCCCGACTTTCCCGGCTTCGCCTCGTGTCAGGTATCGACCGACAAGGACGTCGACGGGCCTTACGGCCTGTATTTCCAGGCGATCCTCAAGCCGGCTCGCGACTACGAGGGCTACGTCGGTGATCTCTATGGTGACACGACGACCCTCGATTTCGACGACACCCAGGAATACCTCGGTGGCGAGGTCTTCCTGTTCTGCGGCGAACCCATCCAGGACGACGGGTACACCGGATGTGACGCCGACTGGGTCAACACCGACGAGGACATCGCCCTGAACGTGTTTCTCTACGGAACCGATGCCACCACCAAGGATGCGTTCGCTGCACTGAAGGCGGTGTTGCCGACAATGGCCAGCAACCTCGCCGAGAAGGCGGACCCCGCAGGAAGTTGACGCCGGTGGACGTCGGCTGACCGATCCCGTCGTTCAGACGAACTGGACGCCTTGGGCGAGGGGGAGATCGTTGGAATAGTTGACGGTGTTGGTGGCTCGGCGCATGTACGCCTTCCACGCGTCGCTGCCGCTCTCGCGCCCGCCGCCAGTGGCCTTCTCGCCGCCGAACGCTCCACCGATCTCGGCACCGGAGGGACCGATGTTGACGTTGGCGATGCCGCAGTCACTGCCGTCGGCGGCGCAGAACCGCTCGGCCTCACGGACGTCAGTGGTGAAGATACTGCTCGCCAATCCCTGCGGAACCCCGTTCTGGATCGCGACTGCCTCGTCGAAATCGTCGTAGCGCATGACGTACAGCAGGGGAGCGAATGTTTCCGTTGCAACGATCTCGGTTTGGCGCGGCATGGCCACGATCGCCGGCCGGGTGTATGCGGCGTCGCTGGCGTCGTCCTCCAGCAACCGTTCGCCGCCGACGACGTGCGTCCCGCTGTCGGCGATTGCCGTGGCGATCGCAGCAGACATTCGTTCGAAGGCGGGCACGTTGATCAGCGGACCGACGAGCGTCTGGGATTCGAGCGGGCTCCCGACAGGCAGTGTCGAATAGGCGGCAGCGAGGCGATCGACGAGTTCGTCATGACGGCTGCTGTGCACGATCACCCGCCGCAGGGTGGTGCAGCGCTGGCCAGCCGTGCCCGCCGCCGAGAACGTGATGCCACGCACCGTGAGTTCGGCGTCAGCCGAACGCGCGACGATCGCGGCATTGTTGCCGCCGAGTTCGAGGATCGACCGGCCGAACCGCCCGGCGACAACTGGACCGACTTTGGCACCCATTGCCGTCGAGCCGGTCGCGCTGATCAACGGAAGTCCGGCATGGGCAACCAGCGCCGCACCGACCGCCGCGTCGCCGACGATGATCTGGTTGAGATGCGCCGGCGCACCCGCGCGCTCGGCGGCTCGATCGAACAGCGCCTGCGCCGCCAGAGCGGTCAACGGTGTCAGTTCGCTCGGCTTCCAGATCACCGGGTTGCCGCACACCAGTGACAGCGCGGCGTTCCAGCTCCAGACCGCAACCGGAAAGTTGAACGCACTGATCACGCCGATCGGCCCGATCGGATGCCAGGTCTCCATCAGCCGGTGGCCCGGCCGCTCCGACGCCAAGGTGCGGCCACCCATCGACCGGCTGAGCCCGACCGCGAAGTCACAGATGTCGATCATCTCCTGCACCTCGCCGAGCGCCTCGCTGCGAATCTTGCCGGCTTCGAGGCTGACGATGGTGGCCAGGTCGCCGATGTGCTCGCGTAGCAGCGCAGCCAGATGGCGGACGAGTTCGGCCCGTCTCGGCGCCGGCGTGTTGCGCCACGTCGCGTATGCCGTCGTGGCTCGCTCGACCGCTGCATCGACATCGCTCGGAGCATCGATCCGGCCGAGCGAACCACCAGTGATGGGGGAGCGGGCCGAATGCACGCCATCGGCTCCAAGTGCTGCTGCACCACACCCGTCGAGCGCTGCCTGGGCGAGCTCGGTGAGGAAGCCGGTTGTGGGCAGCGACGAGCGAGCAGCGGTCATCCCGCGATCCTACGGGTCGACGCTTCTCTCTGGCTGGGGTTCAGAGGTGTAGAACGTCGGCATGATCATCGTCACCGGCAGCGTCCAGACCAGTCCCGAGACGCTCGCCGAGGCACTGCAGGTCAGTCTCGAACACGTCCGTCGGTCACGTCTCGAGCCGGGCTGTTTGCTCCACTCTGTGCATCGTGACGTCGAGAACGACCATCGCCTGGTCTTCGTCGAACACTGGCAGGATCTCGACGCATTGCGGATGCACTTCGCCGTTCAGGCGTCACGCGACCTGTCGAAGGCGCTCGGCCGGCTGGCGACGGAACGGCCCACGATCGAGATCTACGACGCCACGCCGACCACGCCCTGAGGTGCGTTCAGCCGAGTCGATCGGCGATGATCTCCGCGAGTTTGCCGTTCAAGACGCCGAGGCGGAACACGATCTTGGTACCCGCCCCGCGCAGGTTGATGACGAGCGCCCGTCGTCCACCATCACCCTCGGTCATCCCTGACACCTCGATCGGCTGATCGGTGTGGACCGCGATCACGTCGATCCCGCGGCGCTGCCACGATTCGTGGGGGCTGAACACGATCTCATGCTCGTACAGCGACAGGTTTCCGGTGATGGTGGTGCGGTCGCCGCCGATCGCAACGGGGGTGGATCCATCGACACTCGCGTGGCTCACAGCAGCGATCGTTTCGACGTCCTCGAACGCGACCTTGACCGAGCCCTTCCAGATGGCGTCTCCGAGATCGGTCACCCACCGTGGGGTGCGGACGTCGTTGTCGTACACCTCGCCCCCAGGTCGCGAGGACGTCAGCTCGGAAACCAGCTCGCCGAGCATGCCCGCGCCCGCCCCCAGCAGACGGCGTGTCGAACCGGCCGAGACTCGCGTTGCGTTGGCGATCGCCAGGCGAGTCACTTCACCGGCGACCCGGAATTGCAGCATCGCCGGAGACTAGCGGCCCCGCCGCCGTCGTTGGATCACGTCGTCAGCTGACGACGGCGGCGGGCACGAACAGCTTGCTGCCGGCCGATGCGCCGGTGATCGCATCGGCGGCGAGGATGACTGCGGCGCCGGTGTAGGCCGAGCGCTCTCCGGTGGGGAATCGTTCGAGCGAGGGATAGACGATGCCGGTGCTGTACGCCCCGTCATCGCAGCGATGGGCTCGGGTCCAGGCCAGCAGATCGGTGGCGGTGGCGACATCGCCGATCGCGGTGAACGACAGCGAGCATTCGGCGGTTTCGGACGCGGTGACCCACGGCTCGTCGCTCACGCAGCGGATGCCTCGACCTTCCATCGCGAACGTGTCCCAACCGTCGTTCATCCGAGCCTTGGCCTGCTCGCCCGTCATCGCCCCGGCGAGCACCGGGTAATACCAGTCCATCGCCCAGCGAGTCTTGGGCTCGAACGCGGTGTCGAACTGACTGGAGATGACGTCGCGCAGAACGTTCGCCGCAACGACCCACTCCGGACGGGGCTCGTTGATCAGCTCGGCCAGCTTGGTCCCGCACTGCAGCGAATGCATGATGCTGCTGCTGCCGGTGAGCAATGCGTAGTCCCACGGCTTGGCATCGGGTTCGACGGCCCACAACACCGTGCCGTCGGGCCGACGCATCGACATGACCCAATCCAGCGCACGTTCAACGGTCGGCCAGAGATGATCGATGAAACCTCGGTCCCAGGTGCAGAGCCAGTGGTGCCACACGCCGGTGGCGACATATGCGCAGACATTGGTGTCGAGCTTGACATCCTCGATGCTGCCATCGGGTAGGTAGTAGTTGTTCCACGAACCCTCATCGCCCTGGATGCCGACCAACCACTCGTACGCCCGCTCGGCGTGGTTGTGCATTCCAGCGATGTCGAGCGCCATCGCGGTTTCGACATGGTTCCACGGGTCACAGTGACCATCGGGGAACCACGGGATCATGCCGGTGTCGAGCTGCAACGACGCGATCGACTCGGCGGTCTCCGCGACTTCGTCGGCGGAGATCACGCCGTCGAGATCGGGCAGACGACTCACGCCGTCGCTCCGGCAGCGGCTCGCTCGGTGGTTGCCGCTGCATCGGTGATCAGGAGCGGCTTCGTTGCATACACGGCGAGACTCTTGCCGAGCAGCGGGTTGAGGACCTTGTCGGCGTAGTGAGTGATCTTGGGCTGCTTGATGATGTCCCATTCGAGGAACTTCTTGTAGGCGTTGACGGCCTTGCTGTCCTCGCGACGCGGCCCGACTGCACACTTCAACCACCAGTACGGCGAGTGGAGGGCGTGGGCGTGATGGCTGGCTGTCACCTCGAGGCCGGCCGAGCGCAGCTTGGCCTTGAGTTCGGTCTCGCTGTAGATGCGGACATGGCCGCCGACCGACTTCGGAGCGTGATAGTCATCGCTGAGCATCCAGTTGATCTTCTCCGGGAACCAGGTCGGCACGGTGCCGGCGAACGTGCCGCCCGGCTTGAGGACCCGCACCATCTCGGTGATCGCGCCGACGTCGTTCTGGATGTGTTCGAGCACTTCGCTCGTGATCACACGGTCGAAGGTGTTGTCCTCGAACGGCAGACGGGTCGCATCGCCACGGAGCACCCCGACGTAGTTGTCGATCGAGATCTCGCCGGCATCGACCATCCCACCGAGGGTCGCTCGGGTGCCGAGAACTTCGTCGGCGGCGTAGTCGAGCGCGACGACGCGGCCACCGCGACGCGCGACCTCGAAGCAGTGGCGGCCGAAACCGGCACCGACGTCGAGCACGAGATCGCCTTCGCGGAGACCCAGTTGATCGAATCGAATGGTGAGCATGCTCAGTTCACCTGGCCGGGCTTGAGCCGGCCGTTCTTGCGCAGCTTGGCGATGTTGGCCGGCATGGCCAGCACCTCGCGGTATTGATCGACAGTGAGCTTGGCGCAGTGCTTCCAGCTCCAACGCTCGACCACCCGCTGGCGGCCGGCTTCGCCGATCCTGGCCCGCAGCTCGGGGTTGTCGAGCGCAAGACGGATCTGCGCGGCGAGGCCTTCGGCATCACCGGCCTTGCACTGGAACACGGTCTCGCCGTCTTTGCCCGTCACCTCCGGCAGCGCACCGCCGTCGGTCGCGACGAGTGGCGTGCCGGTGCACATCGCCTCGATCGCAGGCAGGCTGAAACCCTCGTAGAGGCTCGGCACAACGGCCAGTTCGGCCTCTGCATAGAGCTCGACGATGCGTTCGTCGGTGACGCCGCTGACGAAGTTGATGTGCGGACGCAGACCGAGCCGATCGATGAGATCGCTGCTGTGTCCGGTGCGTGGCTTGCCGATGATGGTGAGCGTGACATCGCGCTCGGTGCGCAACTTGGCCATCGCCTCAAGCAGGTACGACAGTCCCTTGAGAGCGACGTCGGCAGACGCAGTGGTGATCATTCGACCCGGGATTCGGGTGACCTCGGGATGCGGCTTGAACAGATCCGGGTCGACGCCGACCGGCACCAGCCGCATTCGATCGAGGCTGACGCCCATGTCGGCGTTGATGTCCTTGATGCTGTTCTCGCTGACCACGACGATGCGGGGGAGACGGCTCGCGACCCGACCCTGCATCTTGACGAAGCCATACCAGCGGCCGACGCTGCGACGCTTGCGCCAGTTGGCAGCATGGCTCATCTCGAGCTCGCGGTCCTTGGTGATCGGGTGGTGCAGGGTGACGATGGTCGGGATGATCTTCTCGATCGACAAGATGCTGTACCCGAGGCACTGATTGTCGTGAACCAGGTCGAAGTCGCGCGTGCGCTGCTTCAGTTCCTTGTACGCCCGCGCGCTGAATGCGAGCGGCTCGCTGAACGTGCCGGTCAGGTACTGCGCGGTTTCGAGCACGTCTTCCTTGCTCTTCATCTCCCAGTACGCAGGCAGCCGGCCCGGATACTGGTCGTTGAAGATGTCGAGGCTGGGCAGCTTGTGCATCGGTACCCGGTCGTCGAGGATCGGGTAGGGCTGGCCGGCGAACACCTCGATCGAATGACCGAGATCGGCCAGGGCCCTGGTGAGGTGGCGGGTGTACACGCCCTGTCCGCCTACGTTGGGCTTGCCCCGGTAGGTGAGATAGGCAATGCGGAGGGGCCCGTCCGGGTCCATCGCTGAAGACATGAGAAAGAACGCTATCTGGCGGCCATTACCGGTCGGTATCCGGCACAAGTGTTTCGTGAACATGTAACAACGGCTGCCAGCCGATGGTCATCCATCGTTCCAGCGTTTGACCTGGTTCGATGCGCTGCGATACCGGCCCGTTGACGGCATTTGGCGCGCCACTCTGGGGCTCGATGCAGAACACATCTTCGAGGGCGCTGAACACGACCCAGTGGTCACAGTCGCTCGCGATCTCAATCGTCAGATCGTCGTAGTGCAACCGCAGCGGACCCTGCGGCTCGATGAAACAGTCGTCGACCGGACCTGTCGGCACCGCGATCATCAGCCCGTTCGGTATGCCGTGCTCATCGCGCTCGAACATCGACGCGAAGGCGACATCGGCCGAATGCGGCTTCGGAAACCACGGATGCCAGCCGACCTGGGCGGGCATTGCCTGCTCGTCAGCGGTGATCGACAACGTGCACCGGATCTCGTCCGAGGTGAGTTCGAAACGCTGACGGACCATCCCGCCAAACGGCCAGCTGCTGCCGGTGGGGCACGAGAGTTCGGCGAAATCGTTGCCGACCGTGCCGACCCGCCACGGCGCGGTGTATACGGTGCCGTGAATCGCATGCGGCGGCAGGCCGAGTTCGAGTTGGTAGTGATTGCCGTCGAAGCTGAACCGACCGTCGCGAATGCGGCCTGCCCACGGCACCATCGGGAAGCTCCCGCCGAACATCGGCGGGTGCTCGGCAAGCCGGGGCACAAGTATCTCGCGATCGTCGACGCGCAGTGACGAGATCCGTCCGCCGTCGAGTGGGGCGATGGTGCAGCTCGCGGAGCCAGCCCGCAATTCGATCGTCACCCGACCATTCTGGCGGTCGAAGAACGGCGACGCAGCCGTTCTTGCAGCGCGAGATTCTGGCGACCGACATGGCCGATGGCACTGCACGTTTCGATCTCGGCGATGCCGCCCTGATCATCCCTGGCGACATGCAGACAGCACGCCGCGAACTCCGCCACGTGCTCCGAGACCGCTACGAGGCTGGCCTCGCCGGCATCGAGGACCCAGCCCTGACCGATCAGTAAGTGGCACTCGTCCCCACGATCATCCTCGATGACCGGCTCCTCATCGAAGACGGCCTCGTCGGCCTCGTCGGGGAAGGCCGGCGCCACACCACGACGTCTTGGTACTACCGGGCCTGCCGGGCCGCCGTCGGCGGAGCCGGGGTCATCTCTCGGGGCCGTTTCCTGGTCTCGATGCCCCTCATCAGGCGACGGCGATACGGAGCCTGCTCTCGCTGCCCGAGGTGTCCTGCCAGAGATCCTCGACGCGGAGAACATCAGGTGGCGCACCGTCGAGATCGACTGACCCTGACCACTTCTGCCGATGGACGAGCGCGGATTCGCCGTTCTGTAGCGTGCGTCGCGGGCGTCGGAGGAGTTCTGCGCATCCCGTTGGATCGTCGACGGCGAGAGGGTCGTTGGCGGGATTGCTCTTCGCCGATTGGACGATGACTTCAACCGCCGTCATGGTCACGTGGGCTGCGGGGCTCGTCCGAGCGCCGGAGGACGACACGTTGCGTCCTGGGTGCTGCAGCAGATCCTGGACGTTGCCCTGCTCATCGCAACGGGCAAGATGGGCGGATGCGTGGTTTGGTGCAGCGGGTTCGAGAGGCGTCGGTGACGGTCGCGGGCGAGGTGGTTGGCGCGATCGGTGGCGGACTCTGCGTGCTGGTCGGCGTCACCCACGGTGACACCGAAGCCATCGCCCGCAAGCTGGCCGACAAGATCTGGAACGTGCGGATCTTCGACGACGACAACGGCGTGATGAACCGTTCGGTCGCCGACACGACCCAGGAAGTGCTCATCGTCAGCCAGTTCACGCTGTATGCCGACACGTCCGCAGGGCGCCGTCCGAGCTACATCGCCGCTGCCCGCCCCGAAGTGGCCGAGCCGCTCGTCGAAGTCGTGATCGCCGAACTCCGGCGGCTCGGTGCCACGGTCGCGACCGGCCGATTCCGGACCGACATGCTGGTGTCGCTCACCAATGACGGGCCCGTCACAGTGATGGTGGAACTGTCGTAGCCGAGTCGCTCTCGTCCGTGCGGTTCACAGGGCGCGACTTCGGGCGCCAGCCGCTTCGCCACAGCGCCACGATCAACAGCACCGCAGCGAACGCCACCCACGGCTTGTCGCCGAGCGACACGTACCAGGTGTCGCCGGTGCGTAGTTCGACGGTGTGGGTGATGACGGCCTGCTCGCTCACCGAGGTGCGTTCGTACACATCGCCGTTGGGCGAAACGAATGCCGAGAAACCGGTCGGAGCAGCTTGGGCGACCCAGCGACCGGTTTCGATCGCGCGCAGCCGCGACGACGCGACCTGTTGAGTCTGGAGCACCGTCCAGGTGTAACTGCTGCCGTTGGTCGGGTTGATCAGTAGTTCGCCACCGTGGCTGACGCCGTCGCGAGCACGACCCCCGAAAAACACCTCCCACGAGATCACGACCGCAACCCGCGTGCCATCGGGCAACGACAGGTAGGCCGGATCCGTGCCTGCCACCGCGTTGCGGGGCACGAGGTTGGTTGGCGCGCCGAGTGCTTCGAGCAACCCCCGCAGCGGAACGTATTCGCCGAAGGGGACCCGGCGCACCTTGTCGTAGCGGCCGGTGTACTCACCGTTCGGGGTGACGACGACCTGAGCATTGGTGAACCGGTTGTCGCCGGTCTCCTCGGTGACGCCGACGAGAAACGTCGCGTGCAACCGCTCGGCCTCGGCTGCGATCTCGCCGAACTCGACGCTTGCGCTGAACTCTTCGACATCGACCACGTTCTCTGGCCAGATGACGACGTCGAGATCGTCGGACGGCTGCAACTGGCTGGTCGCCGCAAGTTGGCGCAGGGTGACGCAACGCGATCCGCTCACGTCGCCGGCGGGCTCGATCTGGCCGTCAGCGCCGCAGCGCACGACGTTCACGGCGTGGGTGCCCTGCGGCCCACCACCCTGGACGATCGCGACCTTCAGGTTCTTGTCGGTCGCATCGCCTGACGGCGCGACGGCCGCGATGATGAGCAGTGCGACCACGGCCAGCAGCCCGAGCATGCCGTGTGAGGCACCTTGCGCTTCCGGTCTGCGGCGTCGAGCGAAGCGGGGTACGCCGGGGGATGGGCCGGCGAGTGCGAACCCGATCTGGAACGTCAGCCAGGTGAGCAGCACCGGCCCGCCGACCCGTGACACGTCGACGAACGGACCACTGCTCTGACTGATCGCCAGGCTGGCGAGCGGCACGCCTCCGAACGGGAAACAGAACCGCAGTGCCTCGGCCAGGGTGTGCACGAGCGGACGCCCGATCACCCGCCAGTTGCCAGGCGGTGCGATCATCGCCGCCAGCCCGTGGAACGCAGCGAACAGCGCCGCCGCCAGCACGTAACCCGGTGCGGTCAGGAACCACATCCAGACCATGCCCGGGTACAACCAGCCAGCACCGAACAACCAGCCGTAACGGAAACGGGTGGCTCGCGTCGGCGCCGACCCGAGCGACAGTTCGAGCAGGATGATGCCGACGAACGCCAGCGGCCAGATACCCCACGGCGGCAGGGAGAGGGCGACGAGCAGCCCGCCGCCGAATGCGTACAGCGCCTGCTTGCGAGGTCGTCGGGGTCGGCGCACGGACGCTGACGATACCGGTGCGGCGGCGGTGGACAGTGGGCCGCGCCGGCGGTTTGAGTGGTGTGGCGCAGCCGCGGGCTGGAGCCGGTTCAGCCGCCGACCATCGCGAGGTGGATCACGATCCGCTGCTTCGTGGAGCCCACGGGGTGGCAGGCGAACAGCGTTGCCGTGCGGTCCGCGGTCTGATCGATGATGTGGACGGCATCGGGGTAGACGATCTCGGTACTGGTGACGGCGTAGACGAACCGGCCGTCAGCAGTGTTGAAGATGACTTCGTCGCCGGGTACGAGCATCTCCAGGTGCCGAAATGGCTTGCTGTGGCTGGTGCGGTGGCCGGCGACAACGACGTTGCCGGTTGAACCGGGCATTGCCGTGCCGGGCCAGTGCCCGGGACCGCGGTCGAGCGTGGTCAGCCGGATGCCCTCGAACATCGAGGCATTGAGGCCGAGCTTGGGGATCTCGATCGATCCGAGTGCGATCACCGCTTCCTGGCCGCGAGTGTCGGCCGGAGGAGCGATCGGAGTCGGCGCCGTGGCTGGCGCCGTCTCCGGGATCGTGGTCGGCGGAACTGTCGTCTCGGCGATGGTGGTCGCCGGCTCGGTGGTCGGTGCGGCCGTCTCGGGGGTCGTGGTCGGAGCCTCGGTGGTCGCGGTGGTCGCGGTGGTCGTGGTGGTGGCCGCCTCGGTGGTTGTGGGTGCGTCGGTCTCTGGTGGTGGCGCCGTGATCACCGGGACGCCGACGATGCCGGTGGCCACCTGGGTGTCGCCTCCGCACGCCACGAACAGGGACGCGCCGACGAGTGTCACTGCCAGCAGCCGGGTCCGCACACCACGCATCGGGTCAGTTTCCCACAGTTGTCAGGAAAGCGGACACCGCGTCGGCCACGGCGTTTGCCTGGGCGATACAAGCCGGAATGCCGATCCCGTGATAGCTCGCACCAGCCACGAAGACCCCTGCTGCGTCGCGAGCGAGCGCCGCTTCGATCGCGGCGACCTTGGCGGCATGGCCCGGTCGGTACTGGGGGAACGCGAGCGGCCAGCGTGTGATCCGGTGCGCCGTTGGATGCAGGGTCATGTCGAGATGGTGACCGACTTCCGCGATTGCAGCAGCGAGCAGGGCTTCATCGCTCTCGCCGGTGAGATCGCGACCGTCACGGCCGAGCGAGATCCGCAACAGGAACGTGTCGTCTGCGGTGGTGCGCCAGTGATCCCACTTCGCTGTCGCGAAGGACGCTGCCGTCACCCACTGCTGAACCGGTTTGGGGACGAGATATCCCGAATAGCCCAGGAGCGACTCTGGCCAGTCGGAGGCCGGAATTGCCAGGGTCAGCATCACGACCCCGGCATGGACGTACGACGCGAGCGCCCCCGCAGCCTCGGCTGAGACGTCGGCCAGCAACGGACCGGTCGGCTTGGCCGGTGTTGCCAACACAACGGCATCGGCAGGCTCTCCGTCGATCAGCCATCGTCCACGCTCGACGTCGCCGCGGTACAGTCGCGAGACCGTGGTCCCGAGCCGGATCTCGACGCCACGTTCGGCGAGGACGTCTGCCAAGGCGTTGGTCAGTGTCGCCATACCGGCATTCGGCGTGGCGAAGATCGGTCCGACGGGTGTGGTGCCCGCAGTTTTGGCCGCTTTGACGCGTGTACGGCGGGCGCCGATCAACAAGCTGCGGTTGTTGATCGCCAGCTGTTCGATCTGGGGGACGCCGGACAAGCTGAAGTGCTCGGTGTCGGCCGCGTAGATACTGCCCACGAGGGGATCGACGAGACGCTCGTGGACCTGCCTGCCGAACCGCTTGCGGATCAACTTGCCGACCGAATCCTGGGCAACGCCGGTGGCGGGCAGGATCGGTTCGAGGGCAGCACGGAACTTGCCGGGCCAGGTCAGCAGTTTGGTGCGGGCGAGCTTGCCGATATCCGAGGGCATGCCGAGCAACAGGCCGTCGGGGATCCGGTGCAGACCGTTCCACCACACGTTGGCAGAGGCAACGGCGGGTGACGTCAGCGCATCACCGAGGCCCAGTTCGCGGGCGAGCGCAATGGCGTGCGGAACCCGGGTGAGGAAGGCATCGGCACCTTCGTCGATGCCTTCGATGCCGGCGAACGGGGTCGAGCGGATCTTGCCGCCGACACGATCATCAGCTTCGATGATCGTGATCCGTGCGTCCGGCAGGGCAGCCGACAGTCGGTAAGCCGCGGTCAGTCCGGTGATTCCGGCGCCGACAACGATGATTCGAACGGGTGAACTCATGCTGGCGGTCGGGACGCGTCGGCCCCGATCACCCGCATGGCGAGTGCCGACATCACGGTCGGGTCGTCGTTGACGCATGCAGTGCGGTCGAACGCGAGTCCCAGCGAGTGGGCGAGGTGGGTGGCCTCGATGTCGAGGTCATAGAGCACCTCGAGGTGGTCGGCGACAAAACCCACCGCGGACACGAGCACGCCCGAAGCGTTCTCGCTTGCGCCGAGTTCGTTGATCACCTGGAGGATGTCAGGGCCGATCCACGGCTCGGGCGTGCGGCCGGCCGACTGCCATGCAATCGCCCAGCGGCTCCAATGGCCGAGGCCGACCGCCATGGCGACGAGTTCGGCGGTCGCCCGCAGTTCGTCGGGATACGGGTCGCCGGCATCGATGATCCGCTGCGGTAGCGAGTGAGCGGTGAACAGCACCTTGGTGTTGGCAGGCATCGCGTCGAGGCGGCGGCGCAGGTCGGCGGCGATGAAGTCGATGAAAGCCGGCTCGGTGGCCCAACTCGTGATCCGGGTGACGGTGATGCCATGCGGCGTGGCGGCTGCCTCGGCGCGGTCCATGTACTGGCCGATCGAGAACGAACTGAAGTGGGGGGCGAGCACCAGGCCGACGATGCGGCGGAATCCAGCGTCAGCGAGATCTTCGACTGCGGTCTCGATCATCGGCGCGGCGTGCTTGAGTCCGAGCGTGACGAAGTACTGTCCGGGCGCGGCGGCGTCGAGCGCAGCCTGCAGCGCATCGCGTTGGGCTTCGGTTCGTTGGGCCAGCGGCGAGATGCCGCCGATCGCGTCATAGCGACGGGTCAGATCGGCGAGTTGCTCGTCGGTTGGCACGCGGCCGCGACGGATGTCGGTGTAGTAGGGCAGGATCTCGTCCGGCGTGCGCGGCGTACCGTACGCCATCAACAGCACCGCTGTCCGGGTCTCGTTCATGCGGATCTCGCTCATACCCGTGTCGATTCGTGGACGTAGGCGACGACCTGCTCGAGCACGCCCGGGTCGGTGTTGGGCTGGACGCCGTGGCCGAGGTTGAAGATGTGGCCGGGGTGACCGGCGTTGTCGGCCAGCACTTCGTCGCAGCCGCGCTGGGCGACCGGCCAACCGGCCAGCACGATGGCCGGATCGAGGTTGCCCTGGATGACGGTTCCCGAACCGAGTCGGGTGCGAGCGTCGGCAATGCGAGTCCGCCAATCGAGGCCCATGATCGTCGCCCCCGCGGCATACATCGATTCGAGAAGGTGGTCGCAGCCGATCCCGAAGTGAATGCCGGCCGCATCGGGATGCGACGCCTTGAGTTCGGCGAAGACCTGCGATGAGTGCGGCATCGCATACCGTTCGTAGTCCCGCCGGCTGAGAGCGCCCGCCCACGAGTCGAACAGCTGGAACGCCGAAGCCCCGGCATCGAGTTGGCTCTGGATCGAGGCGATCGCATGATCGGCGAGGCGCCCCATCAGCTCGTGCCAGGTGGTCTCGTCGGTGTGCATCAACGCCTTGGTGTGCTCGTAGGTGCGACTCGGCCGTCCCTCGATCAGATAGCTGCCGACGGTGAACGGTGCACCCGCGAAGGCCAGGATCGGCACCCGCAGTTCCTTGGCCAGGATCTTGACGGTCTCGATCACGTACGGCGTGTCGATCTCGGGCTCGAACACGCGTACTCGGGCGAGGTCGGACGGGCTGCGGAACGGCTCGCTCGCGACCGGGCCGGTGCCGGGAGCAACGTCCATACCGAACCCGATCGCATGGGCCGGCACGACGATGTCGCTGTAGAGCACCGCCGCATCGACGCCGTAGCGGGTGACGGGCTGGATCGTGATCGCCGCCGAGAGCTCCGGGTTCTTGATCGCATGGAGGATGCTGCCCTCGCCGCGAACGGCCTTGTATTCGGGCAGGGCGCGCCCGGCTTGACGCATGAACCACACCGGTGTGTGGCTCGTCGACTCGCCCCGGGCAGCAGCAAGAAAGGGGGCGCTCGGCATCACCGTCATATCACGACGACGCTATCTGCCAGGCTGCTTGCCGCCGGCACGCGCGCCACTACGAGATCGGTCGGCGGTGGCGGCCAGACTTGCGGGATGGCTTCAGACCTTTTCTCCCTTGCCGGCAAATCTGCGCTCGTCACCGGCGGCAGCCGCGGGATCGGGGCGATGATCGCTCGTGGCCTGCTCGATGCCGGCGCATCGGTGATCATCAGCGCCCGCAAGCAGCACGAACTCG